>NZ_JBSGJX010000011.1:51837-225983 GCF_053605785.1 Nonomuraea sp. NPDC003754 | reverse complement strand
GAGATGGAGGTCCTTTGGAGTGCAGCGCCTGGGCGCCACCCTCGCGCCAGGCACGCCGCCACCGTTCCACCGACCGCTCAGTGACCCGCAGCCGACGCGCGATCGCCGTGTTCTTCTCACCTTGTGCGAACATCCCGGCCGCTTCCAGCCGTATCCGTTCCCGGCGCTGCTGTTCCTGGGGGCTGAACCCCCCCGCCTTGCGCGTATCGCACACGCTCGTCGTACCGGACGGATCAATGCTCGTCAGCTATCCGACAAGACCCATTTAAGTTCGACCCAGTGGTCGGCTCTGCAACCCCCGTACCAGTCGGCGGTAATCGTCGCGGTCGTAGCACCGATCGGTAGGGACGACATCAGGGCGCTGGCGGGGGTGGCCGCGCTCGCCGCACACCTTCGAGATGGCCTGCAGGAGTGGAACGGGCTGGGTGACATCGTTGCGGTTGGTGCCGGCCTGCGGGTGGGACGACGGCATACGGGCAGGCCAGGGCGGTGGCGTCTGTTCGCACTTGCGCGCTGACAGGCGCCGGCTGGCAGGATGCCTAGCCAGTGTCCTGGTCGCACACTCGAGTCCGTTGCCGGACAGGGAGGTCTCGTTGAGCGGTATACCCGATCTTGGCCCACTGCCCCAGCGCGTCACGGTCAACGCGGAGCAGGCTCATCGGCTCGTCGCCGAGCAGTTTCCTCAGTGGGCGGACCTCCCGGTCGAGCCCGTAGCCAATGGTGGCTGGGACAACGTGACCTTCCACCTCGGCGACGGAATGCTGATGCGTCTGCCCAGCGCAGCCGAGTACGCCTTGGCGGTGGAAAAGGAACACCGGTGGCTTCCGCCGCTCGCCTCCCAGCTTCCGCTGCCCATTCCCGCCCCGCTGGCGAAGGGCGAGCCAGGTGCGGGCTACCCCTTCTCGTGGTCGATCTACCAGTGGCTCGACGGCGAGCCTGCGAGCGCCGACCGGATCGCCGATCCGGTCGGCTTCGCGGTCGACCTGGCCGGCTTCGTCGCGGCCTTGCAGAGCGTCGACACCGCTGACGGTCCCCGGCCGGGAAAGCACAACTGGTTCCGGGGCGCCACACTGCGCACCTATGAGGGGCTGCTCGAGCACGCGCTGAAGGAACTGGACGGCCACGTCGATGTCAGCCTGGCGCGCGAGATCTGGAAGACCGCGCTGGACGCACGCTGGGACGGTGTGGACAGGTGGTTCCACGGTGACCTTGCCCAGGGCAACGTCCTGCTCGAGGACGGGCGGTTGGCAGCCGTCATCGACTTCGGCACGTGCGGCGTCGGCGACCCGGCCTGCGACCTGGCGATCGCGTGGACATTGCTGACCGCCGACGGCCGCCAGGCGTTCCGCGAGCGACTGTCCGTTGACGATGCGAAGTGGGCGCGCGGGCGTGGCTGGGCTCTCTGGAAGACGATGGCCACCTGCTCAGACACCCTGGGCGATACCGACGAGGTGACGCTGAACGCACGGTGCGTCCTGACCGAGATCTTCGCTGAGTACTCAGCAGGGAGCCCTGGCGAGTGACACAGTGAGTGGCATCCGAGGCGCCCGAGCGGATCCGATCACCCCGTGGGGCCCGCATCGCACCGACAGGCCGCATCACCCGGCCGCCGTGATGGGCTGAGGAGTCGAAGGGGGAGTCAGCCGGTGTGAACGGGCACGAACGAGGCTGAACTTGGTTGATCGGCTGACTCCACGCGGGGTCACAGGGGAGGGAAGCGGGGGTCGCGGCGTTCGAGGAAGGCGGCCACCCCCTCGGTGAAGTCGGGGCGGCCGAACGAGGCCATCATCTCCCGCTCCGCGGCCTTGGCCGACGCCTCCAGCGTCTGGTCCCAGTCGCCCCACACCTGGCGCTTGATGACCTCCATGGACGCCGGAGAGCTGTGCACCGCCAGCTCCCGCGCGTACGCCTGCGCCTGCGGCACCAGCTCCTCGCCCGGGACCGCCCGGTTGACCAGGCCCATCGCGCAGGCTTCGGCGCCGGTGAACACCCGCCCCGACAGCAGCACGTCCATGGCCCGCTGCTGCCCCATGAGCCGCGGCAGCACCCACGACAGGCCGTACTCGGCGATCAGTCCCCTGCGCGCGAAGGCCGTCGTCCACTTGGCGTCCTCGGCGCTGAAGACGAGATCGCACACCAGCGCGTGCACCATGCCGAGCCCGGCGCACGCCCCGTTGACGGCGGCGATGATCGGCTTGCAGATGGTGGTGGGGAAGGTGTTCGGCGTCGGGTCGGGCTCCTCGTCATAGGTGCCGGACCGGATGGCGTCGAGGGTCTGGAAGTCGGCGCCCGAGCAGAAGCCCCTGCCCGCGCCGGTGACCACGATCGCCCGTACGGCGGGGTCCTTCTCGGCCTGTTCGAGGAGGTCGTAGTAGCGGCGGCCCATCGCGTCCGTCCACGCGTTGAGGCGCTCGGGACGGTTGAACGTCAGCGTCATCACGCCCTGGTCGACCGACGACAGCACCAGCTCCGACATCGCGCACCCTCCAGGCGCCTGCTACTGACGTTACAGAACAACGTTCTACACCAAGGGGGGCAGGTCCGGAAAGCCGTGATCGGGCAGGCCGGGTGGGGGTCGCCGTCACCCACCCCCGCCACGCGCGCCCGAGGAGCGTCCCCTGGACGGGCGGGACCCCGTGCCGGGCGGAGGCGCCTGGGCGGGCCTGCCGTACAGAAGGAAGACGCGCCGGCCGGACGGCCCGCGCCCGCGCTGCCGTGAAGAGCGGCCCGCACGGTGAAGAGAGGCCTGGGCGCCGTGAAGGGGTGCCTGCGCTTGTCCGCGCGAAGAGAGGTCTGGGCCGCCGTGAAGGGGTGCCTGCGCTTGTCCGCGGGAAGAGCAGTCTGTCGCTGCCGTGGAGAGACAGGGAGCGGGGAGCGGGGAGCGGGGAGCGGGGGAGTCACGGGTGGGCGGGGACGAAGGCGGGGGTGAGGCGGTGCCGGTCGTAGTAGCGGTGGAAGACCGGGGTGGCCGCGCCGGACATCGGTGGCACGATCCACGACCAGTCCGCCGGGCAGACCCTGCCCGCCTTCTCCTCCCGCTCCAGGTGGGTCAGGAACCGCCTGGACTCGGTGTGGTGGTCGGTCATCGTCACCCCCGCCCGCTCGAACGAGTGCAGCACCGCCACGTTGAGCTCCACCAGCGCGTGGTCGCGCCACAGGGTGCGCTCGTTGGAGGTGTCCAGGCCCAGCCGCCGGGCGATCAGCGGGAGCTGGTCGTAGCGGTCGTGGTCGGCGAGGTTGCGGGCGCCGATCTCGGTCCCCATGTACCAGCCGTTGAACGGCGCGCACGGGTAGCAGATGCCGCCGATCTCCAGGCACATGTTGGAGATGGCCGGCAGGGCGTGCCAGCGCAGGTCCAGTTCCTCGAACCAGCGGTACTCGGGATGCCTGATCGGTACTTCGAGGATCGCGTCCCCTGGCACGCTGCACAGCAGCGGCTGTCCCTTGGCGGGCTGGACGACCAGCGGCAGCACGTCCCACCTGGTTCCCTGGCCGCCGCGCCAGCCCATGGCGAGCGCCTGTCCGGTGAAGGCGACGTTGCGCGGGTCGCCGAGCACGCCGCCGTCCTTGAGCTGGTAGCCGGCGTAGCGGATCAGCTGCTCGTTCACGATGCGCGGTCCAGGGCAGCCGGGGTGGTCCTGGGCGAACACGGTGATCATCGGCCGGATCTTGCCGTGGCCCGTGGCCTCTCGCAGGTGGGCGACGCATTCGACGGCGACGCCTTCGGCGGTGGAGACGTCCCTGCGGTCCCTGACCTTCAGCGACCGCCAGTAGAGTCTTCCGATGCAGCGGCTGCTGTTGCGCCAGGCCACTTTCGCGCCGAACTCCAGTTCCTCGGCGGTGTGCGTGTAGGTGCCGAACTTCGCCGCGTCCCTCGCGATCCGGCGTAGGCGCGCGGTGACGTCTCCCGCGTCCGGGTTCTCCGCGTGGAACAGGCGGATGAATCGTTCCGCCTCGCGGAAGTCGACGGTCTTCTCGGCGGCGGTGTGGACATCGAAGGGACGAAGGGATCTCATCCACGTAAGCACCTGGCACCCAGCGCATTCCGGGTTGGCGGAGCGTCCTGCCGATTCCGGGTCGGAGGCACGTTCCTGTGGCGGCGCCCTTTCCGCGCCGCCCTCATGGGACCCGCAGCAGATCACATCTTCACCCTGCTCGGCATGATTTGTCCCCCGAACCGGGAAACTGTGTGATCGAAGCGCTCCGGAGCGTCACGCGACGCCGGCCGGAGACCGTCGCGCCGCGCTCAGGGGGTGAGCTTGTGGGCGCCCCTGGCGGGCGTGGCGGGCAGGAACCGGGGCTCCTTCCAGCCGCGCTCGGCGTAGGCGGCCAGCACCGCCTCCTGGACGGCGGGCACCCGCTCCTCGGCCACCAGCGCGATCGCCGACCCGCCGAACCCGCCGCCGGTCATCCGCGCGCCGCGTGCCCCGCCCCTGATGGCGGCCTCCACCGCGACGTCGAGCTCGGGCGCGGACACCTCGTACTGGTCGCGCAGCGACAGGTGCGAGGCGTTCAGCAGCGCCCCGATCTCGGCGACCGCCTTCGCGCGCAGCAGCCCGATGACCGCCTCGACGCGGTGGTTCTCCGTGACGACGTGCTGGACGCGCTTGCGCTCGTCACCCTGCAGGACGGCCAGCGCCCCCGCCAGGTCCGTCACGTCGCGCAGGGCCGCGACCCCCAGCTTGCGGGCGGCGGACTCGCAGTCGGCGCGGCGCCTGGCGTACTGGCCGTCGGCCAGCTCGTGGTGGACGCCGGTGTCGATGATGAGGATCCGCAGCCCGTACGCGGCCAGGTCCAGCGGGATGGCGCGGTATCCGAGGGAGCGGCAGTCGAGGAAGAGCGCCTTGCCCTCTTCGGACAGCGCCGAGGCGGCCTGGTCCATGATGCCGCACGGCATGCCGACGAAGTCGTTCTCCGCCTTCTGGCCGAGCAGGGCGATCTCCATGGGCGTCATGCCCAGGCCGTACACCTCGTTGAGCGCGGAGCCGACGACGACCTCGAGGGCCGCGCTGGAGCTGAGCCCTGCGCCCGCGGGCAGGTCGCCGTCGATCACGATGTCGGCGCCCTGGACGCGCGAGCCGAGCATGGCCAGGACGCCGACGACGTAGCGGGTCCAGCCGGTGGCGGACTCCCACGTCTCGATGACGGCGGGTGCGCCGGGCGACTGCAGCGACAGCAGCCTGATCGTGCCGTCCGTGCGCGGGCTGAGCGCGGCGGTGACACCCCACGGCACGGCGAAGGGGAGCACGAAACCGTCGTTGTAGTCGGTGTGCTCGCCGATGAGGTTGACGCGTCCGGGCGCCCGCCACACGGTCGCCGGCTCGGCACCGTAGGCGCCACGGAAAGCTTCAATAACGCGCATAATCGAACACTCCTCAACAACGGTTCGACCGTAGACTAGCGCGATGGAGGAAATGAGGGATCCCCGGCTCGGGACGGTCAGGCTCTTCCTCAAGCACGACGACAACAAGGCCCGCAAGCTCAAGTACAACCTGGGCCACCCGCGCGTGCTCAGCTTCGGCGGCGCCTACTCGGGGCACCTGCGCGCGCTGGCCAGGGCGGGCATGGAGCACGGCTTCGAGACGATCGGGGTGGTGCGCGGGGAGGAGCGTCTGCCG
Source organism: Nonomuraea sp. NPDC003754 (assembly GCF_053605785.1). Lineage (NCBI taxonomy): Bacteria > Bacillati > Actinomycetota > Actinomycetes > Streptosporangiales > Streptosporangiaceae > Nonomuraea > Nonomuraea sp. NPDC003754. The sequence continues at coordinate 220,365 of NZ_JBSGJX010000011.1, read as the reverse complement.
CTCAACCCCTCACTGGCCTACGCCAAGGCCTGCGGGATGCGCCTGACCTACCTCGACCGCGCCACCTACCGGCTCAAGCACACCCCGCCCGTGCTCGACGGCCTGCGCGAGCGGTTCGGCGACGTCGCCATCCTGCCCGAGGGCGGCAGCAACGCCGCCGCGGTGCGGGGCTGCGCCGAGCTGCCGGGGGAGATCGACGTCGACTACGACCTGATCTGCTGCCCCGTCGGCACCGGCGGCACCCTGGCGGGCATCGCGGCCGGGCTGCCCGAGGGAAAGCGCGCGCTCGGCTTCGCCGTTCTCAAAGGCGCCGCCTTCCTCGCCGACGAGGTGGCCAGGCTCCAGCGCGAGGCCTACGGCGAGGTGAGCGGCAACTGGGACCTCGACCTCGACTACCACTTCGGCGGCTACGCCAAGCTCTCGCCCGCGCTCGACCCCTCCTTCGAGCAGGTCTACGTGGCCAAGATGATCTACGGAATCGTCGACCGGGCGAGGCAGGGCGCCTTCGCCCCCGGCACGCGCGTCGTCGCCGTCGTCACGGGTCAGCCCTCGACTCCCGTCGCGTCGTGGGGAGCGCCGACCGGTTTCGACTCCGGGGACCCGCGCTGACGCAGGAAGATCGACAGCACCACCATCGACGCCACGGCGAGGAACTCCGACTGCCAGTTCTGCAACGTCCTGCTCCAGAACTCCGGGCCGATGACGTAGGCGCCCCAGTCCTGCGGGTCACGCAGCTCGGCCAGCCGCTCGGAGTTGTTCGCGGCGAGCCCGGCCACCGACTGGGCCAGCCACGACAGCACGAAGATGGTGCCCATCACCCAGCCGAGCGAGTTGCTGAACACCGCGCTGCGCCAGCCGCCGGCCGTGGCCCAGTTCGGCGACTCGGGCTGGGCGTGCCTGCCCATCATCTGGTCCTCGTCGGACTCGCCGCCCTCCTTGCCGACCTCCTTGGACTCGGGCGAGCCCCGCTGCACCAGCCACACCGTCGCCACGATGAACAGCAGGAACTGCAGGTACTCGGACTGCCAGTTCTCGGCCACGTCCACCGCGAAGTCAGACGAGGCCACGTACTCGACCACCGAGATCGGCTGCCCGCCGTCGACCAGTTGCCGGTCGTTGTACTGGCCGTTGCCCGCCACCGCCTGGCCCACCAGCGCCAGGGCGAAGATCAGCAGGAAGAACAGCGACAGCGAGTTCTCCTTGAGGAAACGCTTCATCGGTGCATCAGCCCCATCGCGAAGAACCACGTCAGCCCCACCACGACGATGAGCACCGTGGTGACGAACACCGCGCGCATCAGCTCTCCACCTCGCAGTCGTACGGCAGGTCGTCGCCCCGCGGCGTGCAGCCCGCGGCCCTGACCCGCCAGCCGCCGCCGAAGCGGTGCAGGAAGATCGTGTCGCCGGTCGTGCGCACCTGCGCCTCGTCACCCCACACGACGGCCGACACCACCGGGCCCTCCCGAAGACCGAGCTCCACCAGCGCCTGAGCGCACGTCTGGCCCTTGTCGGGCAGCTTCTGGGCGGCCCTCGCGGCCAGCAGCGCGCAGGCCGCCTCTCCCTGCCGGGCGGTCACGGCGGCGACGAACCGCTCCGCCGTACGGGCGGGCGCGCCGGTGTCGGCGGCGCATCCTGCGACGGCGAGCGGCACCAGCAGCGCGAGCAGAACGACGGCGGACCTCATAGCCGACAGCTACCCGAAATGACGGATGAGTAGCTTGGGGCCATGGAGAGAACCGATGTCCCGCGAAGCTGGGACGAGCGAGCGACCGTGCAGACCTTCCTGACCTACGCGCGTGCCACGGCCGTGGCCAAGTGCGAAGGGCTGAGCGACGAGGCCGCGCGGAAGGCGCCGCTGCCCGACTCGCCGCTCATGACGATCGCCGGGCTGATCAGCCACCTGCGCTGGGTCGAGCACTGGTGGTTCGAAGTGGTGTTCCTCGGCGAGGACGTGCGCGCGCCGTGGTCGGAGGAGGCGCCCGACATGGACTTCACGCCGGACCCCTCGCGGACGCTGGCCGATGTGGTGGACGAGTACACGCGCGCGTGCGCGGAGATCGACCGCAAGCTCGCCGACCACGACCTGGACGAGCTGTCGGCGCGCAAGGGCCGCGCCGGCCACGAGTTCACGCTGCGATGGGTGTTCGGGCACCTGATCGAGGAGACCTCGCGGCACAACGGCCATCTCGACGTGGTGCGGGAACTGGTCGACGGGGTGAAGGGCGTCTAGTAGCCGCCCGGTCCCTGGTCACCCGGTACCGCCCGCCCGCTTCGGCGAAGCGGCCCGGTTCTGGTCACCTGGTACCACCCGCCTGCCTCGGCGAAGCGGCCCGGCGAACGGCTCGCCGACCTGCCGGCCGACGCGTGGCAGCGTGCGGTGGGGGTGGGCGAGCCGGACGACCCCCAGGCCGTCGCCAAGGCGACACAGGACCATCTCGACGCCGCCGCGTACGTCGCGCAGGCTAGCCCGCGCGACTCGCTCGGTTTCGACCCCGTCCGCTGGGCCGCCTCGCCCCACGGCCGCGCCGACCTCTACGACGCGCGGCGTGCCGTACGAGATGTCCAATGCGGTGACCGGCTTCCCCGGTGCGCCCGGCATCGTCGAAGGCGTGGCGAGAGTCATCCCGGGGCCGGAAGAGGGCGAACGGCTCAAACAGGGCGAGATCCTTGCCACCACCCTGACCAACGACGCCGCTGTTCCTCCGCGCCGCCGTCGTCACCGGCATGGGCGCCCCGCTGTCCCACGCCACGATCGTCGCGCGCGAACCCGGCATCCCCGCCGTCGTCGGCACCGGCACCGCCACCATGCGCATCAAGGACGGCGACCGCGTCCGGGTCGACGGAGAGCGGGGAACGGTAGAGGTTCTGCCAAGTCGACCGGTCGCCCCGTACAGGACGGCCAGGATGCCAGGCATGACTGAGGAGGAACGGGAGCTGGAAGCCAGGTGTGAGGCCTACCGTAAGGCTTGCCAGGACCTTGGCAGGGTCGGGACTTTCGAACCGCGGCGGCCCGCGGACGAGAAGACACCCGCCTGATCCTGCGGCATCGGCCGGGAGACGCCCACCCGAAACGCCTGGCTCATCCGGCGAGACGGGGCGGCGGGACGAAGAAACGCCCGCCCGATCCGGCGGGATCGGGCGGGCGTTTCCCCACGTGTGCGAACCGGTGTGCAGGTCGCCTCTCGGCGAAAGGCGCAACACGGCTCCAGCCGAACGGTATTCCGTGAAGGCAATAGGTGAGGCCCGGGGACACTGGGCACACCGGCCACGAGGGATGTAACCCCGAGAGCCGCGCATCCATTCCCGGCTCCCTTCCTGGCTCCCGGAACGGGGGTGCTCCGCCCTCCGCGGGGGCGGGGCACCAGAAGGAAGGGACGCGAGGGAACGCCATTGGCGCCCCCGCCGGTGGGATGCGATCTATGCTGGCAAGCGCGAGATTTTGTGGGAGACTGCACTCTCGCAGGGGGCGGTAGCTCAGCCGGTCAGAGCATCGGACTCATAATCCGTGGGTCGTGGGTTCAAGTCCCACCCGCCCTACTCATTCCCATCGCGTTGACCTGGGGTTTCTCGGTTCTTCTCCGACTCGCCGTGAGTCGAAGGCGGCGAGTGGTTGCTCGCTGGCTGCTCTTGTGTACGGACCGTGTTGATGTGTAGATCGCTTAGGCCCGTAATGTCAACTCGGGTTGTCAATATGACCATCAGAAGGCCAAGCGCCTCCGTGCTGCTGGCGCTTCTGGCGGACGGGGGTAGCGCAACGTGAGCGCGCTCATGCGAGACCAATCGGTGCTGAGCGAGTGCTCGCTGATCGGCGGCGAGCCGATGGTGACCGGCATTCCAGCGCATTGCGCCACACCTTTAACCGGATGCTTGGCTGTCTGTTCCACTGCTTGCAGGCCGGCCACGCCTACGACGGCCTTGTGGCCTTCCTGCCGCGGCGGGGGGCGGGAGTGACCTTCACTCGGATCGCCCGTCAGCATGCTGTCGTAGCTGTGAGGGAGGATCACGGCAGCTATCGAACGCTGCGGCGGCGACCACCCGCCGATGACCCCACTGTCGAAAGGAGAGGCATGTTTCTCGAATCGCCCACCGCAAACTGGGATGCCGTGCCAGTTGAGGAGGCCCTGGAGCAGTACGACATGGCCGAAGCGAGCAACCGCACCAGCTGGGATGTCGACGACTATTTCGGTGAGGAACCCGAGCATTTCTACGTCCACCGCGGTGACCTGACGATCGACGGTGCGCTGGCGCTGGGCAACACGCCTGGCGAGGACGAGGACACGGTCTACGTCATCGATGGCGATCTAACCGTCAGCGGTCCCATCACCTTTTGCAACGCGGACGTCTACACTTCGCTCTACGTCACCGGCTCGGTCGTGGCACAGGATCTGGTGTGCCTCTGGGACAGTTGCCTGTTCGTCGGCCGGTCTTTGACCGTCCGGAACCTTCTCGCGACTTCGCTGTACGACCCGGCCGCCCTCGTCGTCAAAGGGCCGGTGTCTGCACATACCTGGCTTGAGATGGGCGGCCGGGGCTGTATCTACTTCGCCGGCAAACCAACGACCGACACCTGTGTTCGCGGGCACCTGGACGAGTACGCCGAGGGAGCCAATGCCGCTGTCTACCTCGGCGGGGAAGGCAAGGCCGTCAGCGTGGCGGAGGCGGTCCTCCCTGAGTTCCTCGAAGAGGACAGAATCTGCGACAGCCTGAAGATCCTGAAGGCGGTGCTTGAGGGCAGGCCCGTCCTGCGGTAGGCACCCGCCCAGGCGCGCTGTTGTGCCGGTTCGGGGTTCCCGCGAGCGCGTGGACCCCGACCGTCGAAGCCGACGGCACCGTCGGCGAGGACGCGTGGGACGGGGCTGGTCGTGCGGAAGGAACGCCCGCACCCCGGCGCCCAATTGTGGGCCACCGACGTGGACGTAAACCGCGTTCGCTGCGAACACTCCTGGGCTCACCAGCGGAAACGCAGGAACTACATTCGGTAAGACAACGGCTTCTAGGTATCGACCGTGTGGGTCGACGGCGGCTACAACGCCGCTGTGATCCGGCATGGTACTCGGCGCGGAATCGCCGTGGAGGTAGTGAAGCGTCTTTCCGAAAGCGGCTTCCACGTGCTGCCGCGCCGCTGGGTTGTCGAACGCACGTTGGGGTGGCTGATGCAGCATCGGCGGCTCGTAAGCGGCGCGTGGCTGGCGGCGTCGAGGAGCCCGATCACGATCTCGACAGCGGTGGCCGGCCGCGTGTCCCCTCCCAGCCGCTACACGCTCTCGCCGCGGGCTCACCAGGCCCAGTCGCCGAGGATCGCGTCGGACCCTTTCCAGCAGTGCGGCGGGTGTCGGCGATCGTGCGCGTGGCGGGCGCCGAGGCCCGCCAACGGGCGGCACCGCTGGGTGAGCCTGCCGGAGACACTCAGACGTTGTCCCAGATCCGGCCGTCGCCCAGCTCGACGGGGACGCCGACGAGGGAGCCGTACTCCGTCCACGACCCGTCGTAGTTGCGCACCTCGGGCAGGTCGAGCAGCTCGTGCAGGACGAACCAGGTGTGCGCGGAGCGCTCGCCGATCCGGCAGTAGACGATCACTGGGCCCTCCGGCTCGCCATAGAGCGCGCGCAGCTCTTCCTGGGACCTGAACGTGCCGTCGGAAGCGCAGGCCCTGGACCAGGGAACGTTCGTGGCGGTGGGCACGTGTCCAGGCCGCTGCGCACCCTCCTGAGGCAGGTGGGCAGGGGCGAGCAGGCGGCCCGCGTACTCGTCGGGCGAGCGCACATCGATCAGCTTGACGCTGCCGACGCCCTTGATCACGTCTTCCCGCAACGCCCTGATGTCGGTGCGAGGCTCGTGGGCGAGGTAGGCCGTGGGCCGGCGGGCAGGCTCATCGAGAGTGAGCGCCCTGCCATCGAGCTCCCACTTCTTACGTCCGCCGTCGAGCAGCCGGACGTCCGCGTGGCCGTAGATCGTGAAGTACCAGTAGGCGTAGGCCGCGAACCAGTTGCTGTTGCCCCCGTAGAGCACCACCGTGTGATCACTGGAGATGCCTTTTCTGGCCATCAGCCTTTCGAACCCGGCCTTGTCGACGAAATCCCTCCGGACGGGATCCTGCAGGTCCGTGGTCCAAGCCAGGCGAACCGCTCCCGGCAGATGACCTCTGTCGTAGGCGGAGGTGTCCTCGTCCACTTCGACGAAGACCACCCGGGGGTCGCTCAGATGCGCCTGCGCCCAGTCAGCGTCCACCAGCGCTGTGTCCCTGCTCATGGGAAAGCCCTCTCTATCCGGACATGTGCTGGGTCCAGCGTGAAGCCGGCGGATTGACGCCGGATGACAGGGCCGATGACGGATCTCGGAGACCGTCAATCAATCATCAAGTTCGTGACCGCAGGATCCAGAGGTCGACCACGTTCGACGGGGAGACCTCTGCCGAAGTGGAATCAGCTCACGACAGGCGCCGGCACGCTGCTCCTCGCCACGTCTGAAAGACGTCCGTGCCGGCAGGGGACACCGTCCACACGCGGTGCTGCCCTGCCGATCTTCGTCGAACCAGCCGCCGACCGGCCAGAGCGGTCGCCATGATTGACCACGCTCACGCTCGGTCAGCCGGAAGGGGCGCGCACCTCGTGGTCGGCGGCGCTTGACGCATTCGAGGGCGTCGGCGTGCCGAAGGCTGACGAGGTGCGCGCCCGGCTGACCGTCGGGTGAGCGCCCGGGGGCTGGCACCCACCCGACGGTCAGGTCAGGACAGCTTCCACAGCTGTTGGTTGCCCGGCTTGTTGCAGTCGATCGCCCAGATGGGCCTGCCGCCGTTGTCGTCGACGGTCAGGCAGCCGCCTTGTGGGTAGCCGTGGGTCATGTTGTAGACGTTCTTGATGCTGTACCAGCCGTCCCCTTCGGGGTCGATGAAGCGCCACAGCTGGGTGGGGCCGTGGTGGGCGCGTCTGTCCTCGACGCGCCAGTTGTTCGGGATGACTTCCAGGACGTTGCCGGTGGCGGGCACCTCGATCTCCCAGGTGCCGTCGCCCTTGTCCCACACGGTGCGTCGGCCGAGGGAGAAGCCGCCCTGTGCGGTGATGGTCAGCTGCTTGCCGTGCTCGAGACGGTTACCCGGAACGGGCTTGGAGCCGCCGCCGCCCTGGCATCCGTCCTCCAGGTCCTCATCCCCGCAGTCCGGCTTGTTCTCGACGCCGTAGGGGGCGAATGTCACACTGGTCTGCCAGTCGTTGCAGCCGCCGGCGCCGCAGGACCCGAGATAGTCGTCCTCCTTGACCTGGACGCCGTCGTCGGCGCGGTTGGCCGTCTCCGGCTCGATCCACTGGATCCGGTCGCGCTGGCCCTTACGCCCCTTGAGCGTGGCTTCGCCCTTCTCGAAGATGGCGATGCTGTAGGAGAACGTCTGCTGGGTGCCGTCCGCGCCGAGGTCGACCGTTTCCTGCTCGAGGATCGGCCTGCCGTCGGGGCAGTCGTCGCACCGCAGCTTGCTCAGGTCGACTCGGCTGTCGTCGGCGATGAGCACGTGGTACCCGAACGGGAGCTGGTCGTCGACCCCTGGACTGTCGTTGTTCCAGACGTCGTCAAGGACCGCCCGCATGTACTCTCGGCGATCATTCGCCTTCTGGGCCTCGTTCTTGAAGTGCCGCACGATGGCCTTGACGAGCTCTTTGGCCAGCCGGCGGCCGATCTTGGCCACGACAACCGGCAGGATGCGTTGCTGAACTCCGGCGTTTACCTGGGCCGTGGCGGCCTGTGCCGTACCCGCGGCCCCGAATACCAGGCTCGCGCCCACGATGATGCCGACGAGCGCGCCGGCGATGCTTCGTTTCACTTGTGTCCACTCCTCGAGAACGGGATCTTTCTCGCTGGAGAGTCCACAAGATTCGCTTTGACAGCTGATTACTCGGTGATAGGTGAGCAGGTCCGCGAAGTCGACACGGCGTCCATCCGCAGTCCAAGGACGAGGCGGTGTTCACCACCCTGGCGGAGATCCTCCGCGCGCGCCGCGTCCCAACCGCGACCGCATCGCCTGCCTTCCCCGGTGAACGGCCTAGAACTGACGGGCAACGCGACCGAGCCGCCCGTCCATGCTCGGTCCAAAAGAACGCCGCCGCCTGTCGCAGTTCGCTTCGCCATTTCGTGTCAGGCCCGGCGGCCTCAGCTGCCGTTCGCTGTCCAGCGGTGATGCCCTCGGCGTGCGCAAGCAGGCATGCCGCAGTCGGCGGCGAGAAGGCGGTCCTCCGGTTGCGTCCCACGACCCGAAGCCTCGCGATCGTGTGCTTCCGTCACAGGTTTCCGCCGTCTTCCTCATGCTCATGCGGAAAGCAATGTGACCGCGATCGAGGAGTGAAAGAGCATGGCCGCCGACCGGGGATCCACCCATCGGTCAGCGGCCACCGGGGTGGCCACGAGATGCGGGAGATCGTCAACGCGATCCTCTACCAGGGCCGACCGGCCGCCAGCGGGATTTCCTGCCCCACGACCTGCTGCGCCGGCAGGTACGGGAGAGGCGGGGACGACCAGCCGACCCGAGCCTGGTGGTGCCGGACACGCGGAGCGTGCACACGGCGGCCGGGGTACCTTCAGACACGACGGGCAGGGCGCGGCCGCACCGCCAAGATCTCCACCTGCCTCGAACGGGTCACTCATTGACCGCCGGTTCGAGCTTGCTCCAGGTCCGCTCGCCCGCATCCTGAACCAGCAGGGGCATGTACGGCCGCTTCTCATTCACCTTGTCCCAACGGACGGCGGCCTTGGCGCCGGTGTTCATCTCCACGTCGTCCGTGGTGAACCGGATCTCGTCCTTCTTGTCCTGGTAGATGACCTCGATGCCATAGGCTGCGCTGTCGCCCTTGACCTTGCTGGTGTCCAGGATGAAGCGGCCGAAGCGCTTGCCGTCCAGGGGAAGTTCGGCGCTCATCGTGCTACCGGCGACGTCGGCGGAGTTGGAGACGTTAAAGGTGAGGTACTCGTCGTCGGAGATGCTGGCGCCGAAGTGGACGACGGGGGAGACCGTGTCGCTGGCGGTGTAGCCGAACTTGCTCATGTCGGCACTGACGTCGAAGACGTCCTTGGCTCCCTTGCGGAGCTGGATCTGCTCCGCGGCGACGTCGAAGGCGTCGTAGATGATGCCCACCTGGACGTCCTTCACGTCCTTGGTCAGATGGCCGCCGTCCACGGTGATGGTGATGTGGTTGTCGCCGGGAATGGTGTACTCGGGTTCGGGGTCGTCACCGGGTTTGCCGCCCTTGGGCTTGCTGACTGCGGCACCGGGGATCTCGTTCACCAGTTTGCCGTCGACGTAGCCGGTTCTACGGCCGGCGTCGTCGGTCAGGAGCAGGTGCGGGTGGTTGGCGGCGTCGCCGTCCAGGTAGACGAGCTTGGTGTCGGCGGCCGGTTCGCCCTTGGCGGAGCCCTTGCCGCTCTGCTCGCTGTCGTCGTTCCTGCCGCAGAAAGAGCAGGGCTGGATCTCGGTGACGGCCTCGACAGGGGTCAGTTCCAGGGTGCCGGTTTCGGCGTCGCCCTCATAGAGGTCGACGGGTTCGCCGGGTTTGGTGGTGGTTTTGTACTCCCAGGTGTCGCGCGTCAGATCAACCCTGACCTTCTGCGTGACGCCCGGGTAGTTGTTGTCGTACACCAGGATGTTGACCTGCCCGTCGCCGGCCTTCTCGATCGCGTAGGGCGTGATCTCGTGGCCGCCGGAGCCGTCACGTTTGTAGAAGCCGAGCGACATGCCCTCCTTCTCCTCGGCGGACCAGGCCTGGATGAGGCGGTCGACGATCTGGCTGGGCGTGCCCTTGATCATTTGCTGCTTCACGACGGCGCCGTACTGGGTGGCGAAGTTCTGGGCGATGACGCTCTGGAGGGGCTGGTTGTCCTCCTTCGCCAGTTCCGGGGTGGTGTCGGCGCCGTAGTCCGAGACGTTGAGCGTCTGTTGCCACATCTGGAGGCTGGTCAGCGACATGCCGTAGCAATGGCCGCCGTCCATGGACTTGTTGGTGTGCTCCATCCACGCCTCGGCCTGCGGGATGAGCTCGCAGGACTCGGTTTCCGCGTCGATGCAGACGGCGTCGCCGAACAGGTTGTGGACCTCCTGGGAGGTCAGGTTGGTCTCGTCCCCGCCGCCGTAGTTCTCGAACCCGAAACCGTTAGTCTCGGGTCGGAAGCCGCTGTCGGCGATGAGTTTCCCGGTGGGGGCGTCGTCGATGGCCGTTCCATAGGTCAGGTTTCCTTTGCCGCCGCTGTCCTCGGTGTCCGAGCACGCGGTCGCGGTCGCGGTGAGCATCACGGCGACCGCCAGGGCCGCAAGGGTTCTCGAGGGCATGAGCTGACGGTGGCGGGCTCGGATTGACGATCCATAACCAGTCGGTTGACAGCGGATCTGCTGGAAGGGATCACGGGGCCGGTCATTCAGCACTTCTGGGGGCCGAGATGGCCACGCGGGCGACCGGGCCGGCCGACGATGTGGTGGACGACGCGCTTCGAGCATTGGGCGATCCCCGATTGGGTGGCTACGCTCGGGCTGCGTGAGTCGCCCGTGGAGCTCCAGAACGAGCTGTTCGGACGGTCGGATCGCGGCTCATCCAAGCGGCCAGAGCCGACGGGGTCGGAGGGCAGATCTCCCGCCCAGCCCCCCAGCGCATTTCCTGAGCTCGCCGCGTCCACGGCCAACGCGGGCGGGGCGGGCTCCGTATTCCCTTGCGCAGCTTTCATCCGCAGAAGGGAAAATCTCCGTGCGACGAAGAGCTCTCCTGGCCGGGCTCGTGGCCATGACCTCCACCCTGGCGGGGACGTCCGCCCCCGCCTGGTCCGCCGGACGCGCTCCTGCTGACACGGTCCTGGAATGGTTTGACGTGTCCGCGTCCGTCATCCCGCCTTCGACCCGGCAGACGCCTCAGGTGACCAACGGCCGGGCGTGGGCGATCGCCTGGATCGCCGCGAGCCGCGCGCTGCGAGGCGACAGCCGGTCCCGCGACTTCCAGAACGCGGCGCTCGCGCAGGCCGTACACGACTCGCTGGCGGCGCTCGTCCCCGGCCAGACCGGCACGCTCGACAGTGCGCTGGCCCGCACGCTGGACCGCGTCCCCGCCGGGGCCGCCAGGGACCGCGGCGTGCTGGCGGGGCGCGAGCAGGCCCGCCGCACCCTGGCGGAACGGGCCGGCGACGGCCTCGACGCCGCGTCGGTCAACACCCCCTACACGCCTCCACCTGCGGCGCCCGGCGTGTGGCGGCCGACGCCTCCCGGCGAGGAGAGCGCCGTACAGGCAGGGCAGGCTCGTGGCAGGACGTTCCTGCTCGGCCAGGCCGACCGGTTCCGTCCAGGCTCCGCCCCCGCCCTCGACTCGGCGCGGTACCTGAGGGACCTCGCCGAGGTGCGCGCCTACGGCGTCAAGGACAGCGCGGTACGGACGCCGGAGCAGACGGCGACCGCGACGCTGTGGTCGCAGGCCTCCCTGTCCGGCTACACCCAGGCGTTGCGCGCGGCCGTGGCGCACGCCGGCGGATCTCCCGCTCGGCGCGCCGAACTGGTCGCCGTCTTCCACGCGGTGACCGTGGACGCGCAGATCGCGGTGTTCGACGCCAAGTACACCTACACGCGCTGGCGGCCGATCACCGCGATCAGAGAGGGCGGCGACCCGGCCTGGGAGCCGCTGATCACGACGCCCGCGCACCCCGAGTACCCCGGTGGCCACTCCACCTACGCGGGCGCTGCCGAACAGGTCCTCACGCGGCTGGCCGGCCCCAGGACGGCGCCGTTCCAGATGACGGGCCCGGCGGGTACGAGCCGCACCTACACCGAGTGGCGGCAGCTCACCAGGGACAACGTGAACGGCCGAGTCTGGTCGGGCATCCACTTCCGCTTCTCCGACGAGAGCGGCGCGCGACTCGGCGACCGCGTGGCCCTGTGGGACCTGCCCAGGGCCCAGGCGCTGTTCCGCTGAACCGAGGACCGTTTTCGGCCGCCCAGCCAACCCGGCCGGCTGGGCGGCCTGGAGTACGGGCGTGATCCAGTACGACGCCGACCGAACTGTTCATACCTCGCCATGGCCGGCTGAGCGGACGTGCGGTGAGTGTGGGGAGCGGTACCGAGTCGCCTCACGCGGGGAAGGAGGGCTGTTTCATTTCCGGGTAATGAGTCTGAAGTTAGAACCGGGGTTGCGCGTCAGGATCATCGGACACTGGCGTTCTGGAGACTGGCGCCCGGGGAAAGCGCTTGAACTGCGGCGACGGGATGGCTTCAGACTTCCGATCATGGACGCTCAGATGGAGCCTGCCGTCAACGAAAAGAGCGAGCTCCGGGGACAGCGAATCCTTCTGATGCCAGAACACCAGTCGCTCCAACCTGGTGGCTGCATCTGGGAGATGCCTTCCGATCCACTGGGATCTTAGGAGCCATCCGTGCGGACGATCACGAATGAAGCCGGACGGACTTGCGTAGTCCAGGCAACCAGCAGGGTGAACGATTCCGAACGACTCTTGAGATCGTTTGGGGCCCACGGGTGGGAAGGTCAGACCGTGCTCGTTACGTGCCCGTATGGAAGGTCAACAACGGGAATCACGGGGACATAGGGCGACCTCAACAAGGCCCTCTGACCTGCGGCTTGGCAGCTCAGAGCGGGACCGCCCCAAATCTTCCAAGCTAGCTGCGAGATTGGCGCCGGATGATTGGCCAATGACCGTTCTGCTTCAAGAGCCGTTTCGCGGCATGCTGTGTGGCTTGAGAACTGGACCGCCCGACAGCGATCTCCCTGAGCAGCCCGGCGAAGAGCCCGACTTCATCGTTGATCATCCACGCCAGCGCTCGTGAGATCCAATACTCGGACGGCCCCGAAAGCCCACACTGGATGACCGCATGCAGGACCTGGGCGATGTCTGGATCACCGGGACCAAGCACCTGCCCGGCAAGCCTCTCCCCTTCGTCCCTAGGCCTCTCCAAGAGCGGTAAGAGTGCAAGCCCTGGGGTATCCACCCCAGCGTTTCGCGACTCGACGTTCCAGGTGGTCCCGTTGACGAGCACCAGCCACGGACCACCCCGCTTTACGGCCAGGACCCTGCGCGCGGAACCAGTCTCCATGTCCGCCAGATTGGCACGTCGCCACAGCAGGATCCGGAACATACACGGAATGATCAACGAAGCCGAGCCCGCGGCCGGCAGGCCCGCAGTGACGAAGGCCGGATAGGGGGAGTCGAGGGCGTGCGCGGTCGCTCGCTGCCCTCGATCCGTGCACCGCGCTTCAGGTGCGTTCAGGTTCGCTTCAGCAAGCCCACGGGAAGGTGAACCGGCTTCGCGGCCCAGTACCGCGAGACCACCCCCGATGGACGAACTCCGATGAGCGGGCCTGACTGCACGGTTGCGCCGCGGTGCTTCGTGCTGCCCGCTCATCCCCTTGTCACCTGCGAGAGGCCCCCATGATTCACTCCCACAGATCGCTCGCAACCGTGGTGGCCGGCGCGGCCCTGCTGGCCGCTATGACCGGCTGCGCTTCGACCGGTCAGGCGCAGCCATCGGCGGCTCCTTCCGTGGATCCCCAGAACAAGCAGCGCCAGAACCAGGCCCAGCTCGCCGCCTGCATGAAGGGCAAGGGCTTCACCTACCACCCGATCGTCTCCGCGCCGGACCTCCCCGAAGCGCAGAAGAAGGAGATGTCCGGCGACTACGAGGCCATGAAGAAGCACCGGAGCAAGTACGGCTTCGGCTGGGCCGCCTCGATCGTCTATCCGAACGACCCGGGCGGGCGCATGGTCTCCCGGACCGTTGAGGGCCCGGGAGACGACCCGAACGCGAAGGTCGTCGCCGGGCTGTCGAAGGCGCAGCGGGACGCCTACTTCGCCGGGATGGACGCGTGCATGCTGGAGATGCTCAACAAGGCCACCGGCCGCAAGATGACCTCCATGCAGGAGGCGGCGAAGGCCCAGTCCGAGATGATGAAGCAGGCGATCAACCGCGAGCTGAACGGCGACGCCCGCCTGGTGGAGCTGGCCGGCCGGTTCGCCGACTGTCTCAAGGGCAAGGGCTTCACGGTTACCTCCCAGCAACCCGTCGAGATCGCCAACAGCACCGAGGGGTCGTTCGGGCAGGAGCTGAGCAAGCTCGGCGAGAAACCCACGCCCGAGCAGGCCCGCCCTCTCCTGACGCGCGAGATCAAGGCCGCGCTGGACGACCTGGAGTGCGGCAAGGACTTCTACGCCGCCTACCGGCCCAAGCTGAACGCCGTCTACGAGCAGGCCGGCCCGTTCGCGGGCATGGGCATGCCCATGGCCGTCGAGGGATAGCCCCTGAGGGCCCGCCGCTTCCACCCCTCCCTCCCTTTCCATCGAAGCGAGTTCAGTATGCGCAAGTTCAGGGCGTCCGCAGGCGAGCCGGCCGCGGAGCCCGGCGGACCCGGCGGTCCAGGCGGTTCAGGCGGTTCAGGCACAGGCAGGTCGGGTGCCTCGAAGGCCGGTCTCTCGAGGAACAAGGTGCTGGCCGGTGTCGTGGCCGCGGTGGTGGCGCTCGCCGGCATCGGCTGGGCGGTGGGTGCGGATCTGCGTTCCCCCGCCGACCAGTTGGCCGCGCGCCGCCCGCCGAAGCCGTCCCTGGTCACCGCACTGGTCGAACGGCGGAAGCTCACCAGCACCGTCACCGTGAACGGCACGCTCACCTACGGCTCCCCGCTGCCGGTCACGCTGGCCGGCACGGTCGGCGTGACCGGCGCCACGGGTGGAGGCGGCGGTACGGGTGGAGGCGGCGGCACGCCCCAGCGCGTCACCAAGGCGCCCCAAACCGGCCCGATCGGTGAGGGTGACGTGCTGATGCAGGTCAACGGGCGGCCGGTGTTCGTCTTTCGCGGGCGGCTGCCGATGTACCGGCCGCTGGTGCCGGGCACCGAAGGAGACGACGTCCGCCAACTGCAGCGCGCGCTGCGCCGCAAGGGCGTGCGGGTGCCTGTCTCGGGCGTCTTCGACCAGGCCACCGTCACTGCGGTGAAACGCTGGTACGCCAAGCGCGGCTACCAGGCCCAGGAGCCTGACATGGAGGCGCGCAAGAACCTGCAGACCTACCGCGAGACCGTGCGCAACAGGCAGGCGGAGCTGGCAGAGGCCCGCAAGGCGCTGGATGAGGGCCTCGATGTCCAGCCGCTCAAGCTGCGCCTCGACAACGCCCGCCGCGACCTGCGCTCGGCCGAGCGGGCGCTGCGGGAGGCGATGCGGCAGGACATGACGCCCGATCAGGCCGCCAAGCTGACGAGCCTGCGGCAGGCTGTGCGCACCGCCGAGGAAGCGGTGCTCGCGGCCGAGAAGGAACTGACCGAGGCCATGGAGCAGAACAACAACACCCCGCCGCCGGCGCCGCCGCCCGCGCCGACGCCGTCCGGCACACCCTCCGGCACCCCGCCACCACCTGCGCCACCGCTGCCCACTCCCACACCGTTCCGTTCGACGGACACCCGCCTGCTGGAGATGAAGCTCGCCAACGCCCGGCAGGCCCTGGACGAGGCCCGCACGGCCGTGGACGACTACTTCGAGCAAGTCCGCGACGAGCAGGACAAGCGGCTGGAGGAGCTGCGCAAGGGGGTGCGCACCGCCAAGGAAGCCGAGGCCACCGCCAAGCAGAGCCTGCGCAGGGCCCGGGAGGTCTCGCCGCTGCGGATGAAGGTCAGCAACAGCGCCGCCGGCCTGGCCGACGCCCGCGACATGCTGGCCGGGTTCCTCAAGACCTATGGCGTCAGTCTCCCGGCGGGCGAGGTCGTCTTCCTCCCGACGCTGCCGGCCCGCATCGACAAGGCCGAGGTCAAGCCCGGCGACACCATCGAGTCCAAGGTCGCCACCGTGACGAGCTCCGCCTTCGCGATCACCGGGTCGGTGGACGCCAAGGAGGCCAAGCTGCTGCGCCGGAACCAGAAGGCCACCATGGAAACCCTCGACGGCACCCTGCTGCAGGCCAGGCTGACCGCCACGGGGGAGGCCGCCCGCGTCACCTCGCAGGACAAGAAGGACGAGAAGCAGGACACGCCCGACACCGGCTCGGTGCCGGTCCTGCTCACTCCCGACACCGCCAAGGGGCTCAAGGCGCTGGTCGGCTCGTCGCTGACGGTGCGGATCTCCGTCGGCTCGACCGAAGGGGAGGTGCTCAGCGTGCCGGTCGCCGCCGTCGTCACCTCCGCCGACGGCCGTCCTCGGGTGCGGGTGGCGCTCGACGGCGACAGGACCCGCGAGGTCGAGGTGCGCACCGGGCTGACCGCCGACGGAAACGTGGAGATCACGCCCGTGCAGGCCGGGACGGTCAAGGAAGGCGACCGGGTCGTGGTGAGCGATGCCTGAGCCCGTCATCGAGCTGACCGGCGTCTGCCGGGAGTTCCCCGCCGACCCGCCGGTGCGCGCGCTGGACGACGTCACACTGCGCGTCGACCACGGCGACTACGTGGCCATCATCGGCCCGTCCGGGTCCGGCAAGTCCACTCTGCTGAACATTCTCGGGTTGCTGGACCGGCCGAGCTCGGGCTCGTACCGGCTGGACGGCATCGAGACCACCGCCCTGCGCGACGGCGCGCGAACCCGGCTGCGCGGCGCGCGCATCGGGTTCGTCTTCCAGTCCTTCCACCTGCTCCCCCACCGGACGGTGGCCGAAAACGTGATGCTCGCCGAGGTCTACGGGCAGCACCCGCGCCGCGGTCGCCTGGCCCGTGCCGAGCAGGCCCTCGAGCAGGTGGGCATGGGACACCGCATCGGTTTCCGGCCGGACCGCCTGTCGGGCGGCGAACGCCAGCGGGTGGCCATCGCCCGCGCCCTGATGGCCCGTCCGTCGCTGCTGCTGTGCGACGAGCCCACCGGCAACCTCGACAGCCGCAACACCGAGGCCGTGCTCGACCTGTTCGACGGGCTGCGCTCCCAGGGCCTGACCATCCTGGTGATCACACACGAGGACGAGGTCAGCGCCCACGCCAAGCGCCGGGTGCGCATCGGCGACGGCATCCTGACCGAGCAGGGGTGAGCATGAACATCCGCGATCTGTGGGCCGAGTCCCTGGCGGGGATGCTGGCCCGTCCCGTCCGATCGGCCCTGACCACCCTGGGCACCGTCCTGGGGATCACCACGCTGGTGGTCACCATGGGCATCGCCGCGACCGCCGGCAACCAGATCGTCGGCCGCTTCGACGAACTGCTGGCCACCAGTGTCACCGTCGAGGTGCCGCAGAACAGCCGCCAGGCCCTGGTGTCGTGGGAGGCCGCCGCGGACCTGCGGCGGCTGCGCGGCGTGGTATCGGCCACCGCGCTGGCGCAGAGCGACAAGAGCTCCAACCTCGTGGTGACCGCCAACAACCTGCTCGACCCGACCCAGGTGGCAGGGCAGACGCTCGCCGTCGTCGCGGCCACCCCGGACCTGCCGGCCACCACCCGCGGCAGACTGCTGACCGGCCGCTTCTACGACGCGGGCCACCTCACCCGCGGCGACCGCGTCGTCGTGCTGGGCGAGCAGGCCGCCGCCATGCTCGGCATCACCCGGCTGGACCACGCGCCGGCGGTGTTCATCAACGACCGCGCCTACACCGTCATCGGCATCATCGGCGGCCTGCAGCGCGAGCAGATCCTCGCCAGCGCGGTCCTGGTGCCGCCCACCCTCGGCCCCGACTTCGGCCTGAAGAACGTCACCCGTGTCCTGGTCGGCACCCAGCTGGGCGCCGCCGAGCTGATCGCCCGCCAGGCCCCCCTCGCCCTCAGCCCCAACCACACCGGGGAACTCCAGGTGATCGCCCCGCCCAGCCCCAAGCGCGCCCGCGACGGCGCCCAGGACGACGTCAACGGTCTGTTCCTCATCCTCGGCCTGGTCTCCCTGATCGTGGGCGCGGTCGGGATCGCCAACGTCACCCTGGTCACCATCATGGAACGCGTCGCCGAGATCGGCCTGCGCCGAGCTCTGGGGGCCGCCCGTCGCCACATAGCCGCTCAGTTCCTGCTGGAGTCCAGCCTGATCGGCCTGACCGGTGGAGTCATCGGCGCCAGCCTGGGCACCGTCGCCGTCGTCGTGGTGGCGGCCGTCCGCCAGTGGACCCCGGTGCTGGACATCCGTCTGGCCCTGGCCGCCCCCGCGGTCGGCGCGCTGGTCGGGCTTCTGGCGGGACTGTATCCGGCCTTGCGCGCCGCCCGCATGGAGCCCGTCGACGCCCTGCGCTGACCGGCAGCTGGCCGCATGGGGGTGAGCGGCCCGCGATCGCTCCATTGCTTGGCATGCTGCGAGGGAGAGATCAGGACGAGCGGGCCATCGGGGACCTGGTGGACGGCGCGCGGGCCGGACGCAGCGGGGCCCTGGTCGTCCGCGGCGACCCGGGCATCGGCAAGACGGCGCTCCTCGACAGCGCGGCACGCGCGGCCGAGGGGTGTGGGATCCTGCGCTGCACCGGCGTGGAAACCGAGACCGAACTGCCGTTCGCGGCCCTGCACCAGGTGCTCCTGCCTGGGCTGGCCAGGGTGGACGGGCTCCCCGACGCACAGGCCGACGCGCTCAAGGGCGCGCTCGGGCGGCGAGACCGATGAGGAAGCGATCACGCCTTGCCTCAACCACTGGCGCGATCGGCCAGGGCTCCCATCCACTTTCCGAAGACAGCTGGGTTCTGCGCCACATCCCAGCGCGGCAGCATGGACCTGCCCGTCGTATCGATGTCCGCCACCACCAAGCCCGGCTCCGCTCCGTCCGCCTCACCGAGGATGCGGCCATCCGGGCCGATGATCCGCGTCGCCGCGCCTCCCTGCCGTCCTTCTGCCCTGCCACATACATCAGCCGCGATCACCCAGCAGTCGTTCTCCACCGCTCGAGCGATGAGCGCTGATCGCGTCCGGACCTTCCAATCGCGGGTGACCTCCATGGGAAGATCGTTGTTCAGCGGGCACACGAGGAGGCGGGCCCCGGCCAGTGCCAGCAGCCGGGACGGCTCGACGAAGTTGGCGTCGTTGCAGATCACGACACCGAAGGCGCATGCGCCGTGATGAAAGATCGGTAGTTCCTCACCCGGGTTGAAAGCCGGCTCTCGAGGAAACAGCTTGCGCATGACGCCGAGCAGCCGTCCCGCACGCAACACCGCCGCCGAGCTGTACAGCGCCCCGTCGCCGGCTCGTTCGGTGAAGCCGGCCACCACAGTCAGTTCCGAAGGGCAGTCGCGAAGCGCCTCGACCAAGTCCGGGTAAGGCGCCGCCATCGCAACCGCATCCGCGTCGGGCCTGGCGGCGCGCATGCCGCCGAAGTAGCACTCGGGCAGCACCAGCAGCTCGACCTCCTGCCGCTCACACAGCTTGATCGCTGCAGGAAGGCCACCCGCCCGCCACCCGTCCAGTTTCGACTGCAAGGCTGCAACTCGCACAGGCCACCCCGGTTCGTCGTTCGTCGTCTGCACTCAGAGTGGGGCCGAAACAGACTGGTGACCAAGATGTCAAAGATCGTCCGGAACTGAGCCGAAGAGGGCCCGCCGCAGGTCATGAGCCGTTCAGCAGGCCCCACTGCTCGCTGTTGTAGGTCGGGAACGCCAGGCTGTTGTCGCGGATGTTGCCGAGCTTCGCGTTGTAGGCGAGGAAGGACCTGTTCTGGTAGAGCGGCAGGATCGAATAGTCCGATGAGACGATCTTGTCGGCTTCCTGCAGCTTCTTGGTCGCCTCTTCGGCGTCGGTCGCCGACAGGGCGTCGTCGAGGAGTTCGTCGACCTTGGGGTTGCCGTAGTTGCCGAGGTTGAAGCGGCAGAAGCTCGCGCCCTCCTCGCAGCTCAGGAAGTACGGGATGTTGCTGGTCGCGGTGAACGGCGACTGCGACACCGTGCCCACCGTGAGCGCCCAGTTGCCTTCCTGGACGGCGTCCATCGTGTTGGACACCGTGGCCACCTGCACGTCGACGCCCAGCGGCGCGACCGCGGCCTTGACCAGCTGTGCCTCGCTGGCACGCAGCTGGTCGCCCGCCTGGACGGCGAAACGCAGCGTGCCCACGGCCTTGCCGTCCGGTGCGACGAGCTTCGTGCCGACTCCGGTGTATCCGGCGTCGGTCAGCGTCTTCTTGGCCTTCTCGGCGTCGCCGATGCCGTACTCGAAGGCGCTCACCACGTCGGCGTAGCCGGGCGCCCCGCTGAGGAACATCTGGCTCAGCCGAGGCTCCGCGGTGTTGTCGAACTGGCCGATCGTCTTGGCGATCAGGTCCTTCACGCTCACCGCCTGGAAGATCGCCTTGCGCAGGGCGACGTCCTTCAGGGCCGGGGCGTTGTGGTTCAGCCAGATCTGGTGAACCGACGCGCTTGGCGTCACCTGGTAGCGGACCGCGGGCAGGTCGTCGACCTGCTGCACGATGTCCACCTGCGGGTTGGGGTAGATCACGTCGACCTCGCCGTTCGCCAGCGAGGTCGGCTGCTGGGAGACGTCGGTGATGAGACGGAAGACGAGCTTGTCCAGGTGCGGCGCCTTGCCGTACCACTTCTCGTTGCGGACCATCACCACCGAGCCGTCGGCGGTGAACTCCTCGATCCTGAACGGGCCCGCGGAGAACTTCGGGACCGACTTGGCGAAGCCTTCGTTGAAGCTCTTCTCCAGGCCGGCGGGGGTGTCGGTGGGGCCGTAGGTCTTCGCGACGTGGGCCGGCAGGATCGGCGAGAACAGGGCCTGCCAGTCGACGTACGGCCGGTCGAAGACGACGGTGACGGTCCGGCCCTGGTCGGAGCCCTTGACCGAGGTGATCCGGTCGTAGCCGGCGGTGTTGCCGGCCTGGCACTTCGGGCACTGGCGGGGGTTGAGCGCCCGCCAGGTGTAGGCGAAGTCGTCGGCCGTGATCGGCGTGCCGTCGGACCAGACGGCCTTGGGGTCTATCGTGTACGTGATCGTCTGCGGTTTGTCGGCGGTCTTCTCCGCGCTCGTCACGAGCGTCTCGTTGCGGGCCACCGTCCCGTCCGGCTGGATGACGAACGCGTTCGGCAGCAGCACGCTGGAGATGTCGATCACCGAGTAGGTGGCGCCGCCGGTGTTCAGGACGTTCCAGTTCGAGATCGGATAGGTGATCGTGTAGGTCACTGTGCCGCCGGTGCCGACGGCGGTGGTGGTGTTGACCGTGTTCAGCTCGCCGGTGACGCGGCCGTCGCCGGACGTCGCCGTCTTCGCGCCGCCGCCCGCACAGGCGGTGAGCAGCAGCGCCAGGGCGCCGGCCGTCAGAGCCATCGAGTTCGTTCTGCGGATAGCCATGGTCGGCTCCCAGGGGTGAGAAGGTTCAGTGGCGCTCGCCGCGCAGCTGAGCGACGGCTTCGGCAGCCGCCCAGCCGATCAGCGTGTCGAGGTGCGGGGCGTTGGGGGTGGGGTCGGCAGCGCGGGTGAAGACGCCCACGGCGTACCTGCACCCAGGCTCGCGCGCCGAGCCGGCCGAGGACCTGCTCCGCCTGCTCCTTCACCGTGACCTGCCGCGCCGCAGCGCCCGGCCGGGCAGCTGCCCGGTGGGGACGCCGTCGGCGAGCGCGGTCGTCCCGTTGACCACCACGTGCCGGATCCCGCGGGCGTAGCGGTGCGGGTCCTCGTAGGTGGCGAGGTCGCCGACGGTGGCGGGGTCGAACACGACGATGTCGGCGTAGGCGCCGGGGGTGAGCAGGCCACGGTCGCGCAGGCCGAGGTTGGCGGCCGGGAGGCTGGTCATCCGGCGTACGGCCTCGCCGAGCGTGAGAAGCCCCTGCTCGCGCACGTATCGGCCGAGGACGCGGGCGAACGTCCCGTAGGCACGCGGATGGGTGGGAACGTCGGTGTGGGGCGGTTCGGCGGCGAAGGTCTCGGCGTCGGAGCCGACGGAGACCCACGGGTTGCGCAGCGCGGTCCGCAGCACCTCCTCGTCCATCATGAAGTACATGGCGTGCAGCGACGGATCCTGCTCGACCAGGCACAGCAGCGTCTCCACCGGGTCGGCGCCCCGCTCCTCCGCCGTCTGCCGGAGGCTGAGCCCCCGGTAGCGGGCCACCGGCCCCTTCGGGTCGGGCAGCAGCATCACGCCGTCCGCGCCGCCCGAGGCCAGGTAGATGTTCTCCCACCGCTCCGACGGCGTCCGCACGCCCTCGTGGATGCGGGCGCGCTCGGCCGGGTCGGCCAGGCGGGCCACGAGCGCCTCGTGGCCGCCCTCGTGGAAATGCGGCGGGATCGCGGCGGCCAGGTGGGTCTGCCCGGCCAGATAGGGGTAGATGTCGGCGGTCACCGGCAGGCCGGCGGCGCGGGCGGCCTCGACCTTCTCCACGGCGCGGGCCATCTTCGGCCAGTTGCGACGCCCGGCCGCCTTGAGGTGGTAGATCTCGGCCCGTACCTCGGCGCGGCGGCCGATCTCGATCAGTTCGTCGACCGCGTCGAGGAAGTGGTCGCCCTCGCTGCGCAGGTGCGAGATGTACATGCCGTCGTACCGTGCGACGACTTCGCACAGCGCGACCAGTTCGTCGGTCGGCGCGAAGCATCCCGGCGGGTAGATGAGCGCCGATCCCAGGCCCAGCGCGCCGTCGGCCATCTCCTCGTCCAGGACGCCGCGGACATGGGAGAGCTCGGCGGCGGTCATCGGCCGGTCCTCCGAGCCCGCCCCGATCATGCGCAGGTTCTCCGCGCCGACGAAGCTTGCGACGTTCTGGACGACGCCCTTGCTCTCCAGGTGCGCCAGGAACTCCGACAACCGCTCCCACACCAGCGGGGGAGTGGCGGGACCGAAGACCGCTTCCAGCTCGGCCCGGACGGCGGGGGTGAAGGGTCCGATCGAGATTCCCTCGCCGAAGACCTGGGTGGTGACCCCCTGGTAGAGGTCGGACAGGCCACGGCCGTCCGTCTCCAGGGTGAAGTACGCGTGACTGAGCACGTTCACGAACCCGGGCGCCACCACCAGCCCGGTCGCGTCCAGCGCGGGCGCGTCGTGGCCGCCCGCCTCGGGGCCGACGGCGACGATGCGATCGCCTTCGACCAGGACGTCGGCAACGCGGCCGGGGCCGCCGCTGCCGTCATGGACTGTGCCACCGCGGATCACCAGAGAAGCCGACATGCGGTCATCCTGCGACGCCGGGCGCGCCGAGTGTTCATCGGATCCGATGAACTGACGCCGATCTTACGTCGCGTACGACGAAGTGCACGCCGGCCGAAACGACTGCACTGAGTGACCACAGCTCACCCGCGACAGAGAGCGGTGATCCGACCGTGCTCACCTATACGTTCCGCCGCCTCCTGGTCGCCCTGCCGGTGATCGTGGCCTCGACCTTCGTCGTGTTCCTGCTGGTGACGATGTCCGGCGACCCGCTCGCCAACCTCAAGGGCCGCAACCCGCCCCCGTCCCCGCAGGTCATCGCGGTCGAGGAACACCGGCTGCACCTGGACCAGCCGGTGCTGCAGCGCTACTGGACCTGGATGGCCGGCGTGGCCCGCGGGGATTTCGGTCCTTCGGTGCGGACCAACCTGGACATCGGCCACGAGATCGCCGCCAGGTTCGGCGTCACACTGCGGCTCATCGCCGTGGCCGTCGTCCTGGCCCTTCTGCTCGCCGTGGTGGTCGGCGTCCTCAGCGCGGTGAAGCAGTATTCGGGCGTCGACTACGGGTTCACCTTCGCCGCGTTCCTGTTCCTGTCGATGCCGTCGTTCTGGTTCGCCGTCCTGCTCAAGCAGGGCGGGATCTCGCTCAACCAGCTCGTCGGGGACCAGGTCGTGTACACGATCGGCGAGAGATCCGTCGTCGTGGACGGCGGCGCCTGGGCACAGCTGGCCGACGCGGCCGGTCACATGGTGCTGCCGACGATCTCGCTGGCGCTGATCTCGTTCGGCGCGTGGAGCCGGTTCCAGCGCGCCTCGATGCTCGACGTGCTCAACAGCGACTACGTGCTGTTCGCACGGGCCAAGGGACTGTCGCGGAGACGTGTGGTCGTACGGCACGCGCTGCGCACCGCGCTCATCCCCATGACCACGGTGACCGCGCTCGACTTCGCCTCCCTGATCTCCGGCGCCGTGATCATCGAGACGGTCTTCCAGTGGCGCGGGCTCGGCGACTTCCTCGTCACCTCGGTCAACCAGCGCGACGCTTACGCGGTGCTGGCCTGGCTGCTCGTGGTCGCCGTGGCGGTCATCGTGTTCAACCTCATCGCCGACCTCCTGTACGCCCTTCTCGACCCGAGGATCCGCTATGAGTAAGAACACCGAGGCGATGACGGTCCGCCCCTCGCCGTCGGCTGCCGTCGTGCGCCAGCGCAGCCAGGGCGAGCTGGTGCTGCGCCGCTTCCTGCGGCACAAGGCGGCGGTGATCAGCCTGGTGCTGTTCGTCGCCGTCGTCCTGCTGGCCTTCGCCGGCGGCGCGCTCTGGCGCCACGACTACGCCGACATCACCTCGGCGGTGTCGGAGCCGCCCTCGTTCGAGCATCCCTTCGGCACCGACAACCTCGGCCACGACACCTTCGCCCAAGTGCTGCGTGGCACCCAGCGCTCGATCGAGATCGCCCTGCTCATCGCCTTACTGGCCGGGCTGGTGGGGACCCTGTGGGGGGCCTTCTCCGGCTACTACCGAGGTGTCGTCGACAGCGTGATGATGCGGTTCGCCGACCTGGTCCTCACCCTGCCGCTGCTGGCGGTCGCCGCGGTGCTGACCCGCGGCACCTCGGGCTCGTGGTGGTTCGTCGCCCTGGTCATCGCCTCCCTGCAGTGGGCGTACGTCTCCCGCGTGGTGCGCGGCGTCGTGCTGTCGCTGCGGGAGAAGGAGTACGTGGAGGCCGGCCGCGCGCTCGGCGCCACCGACCGCTGGATCATCTTCCGGCACCTGATCCCCAACGCGCTCGGGCCGATCATCGTCAACGTCACGATCCTCGTGGCGGCCGCCATCCTGGTCGAGACGGCCCTGTCGTTCCTCGGCCTGGGCGTCCAGCCGCCCGACACCTCGCTCGGCCTGCTGGTCAGCGGGGCCACCACGGCGGTCAGCACCCGGCCCTGGCTGTTCTACTTCCCCGGCGCGTTCATCGTGGTGATCGCCCTGACCATCAATTTCATCGGAGACGGGCTGCGCGACGCCTTCGACCCCACCCAGCGGAAGGTGCGCCCATGACCGAACGCGAGATCGTGCTGGAGGTCGAGGACCTCACCGTGTCGTTCCCGACCGAAGACGGCCTGGTCAGAGCGGTGCGCGGCGTCAGCTACACCCTGCGGCGGGGCGAGGTGCTCGGCATCGTCGGCGAGTCGGGCTCCGGCAAGTCGGTCACCTCGATGGCGGTGATGGGCCTGCTGCCGGGCTCGGCGAAGGTCGGCGGCTCGGTCCGGTTCCGCGGCCAGGAGCTGATCGGGGCACCGGACAAGGAACTGCGGACCATCCGCGGCGGCCGGATCGCGATGGTCTTCCAGGACCCGATGACCTCGCTCAACCCCGTCTACCCGGTGGGCGACCAGATCGCCGAGGCGGTCAGGGCGCACAACGACGTCAGCGCCGCGGCCGCCCGCGAACGCGCGATCGAGCTGCTGGCGATCATGCAGATCCCCCGGCCCAGGGAACGCGCCCGCGACTACCCGCACGAGTTCTCCGGCGGCATGCGCCAGCGCGTCGTCATCGCCACCGCGATGGCCAACGACCCCGACGTCATCATCGCCGACGAGCCGACCACCGCGCTCGACGTGACCGTCCAGGCGCAGGTGCTGCGGGCGCTGGAGACCGCGCGGGCCGCGACCGACGCCGCCATGGTGCTGATCACCCACGATCTGGGCGTCGTCGCCGGTACGGCCGACCGGGTCCTCGTCATGTACGCGGGCCGGCCGGTGGAGCTCGGAGACGTCGACTCCATCTACTACGAGCCGCGCATGCCGTACACGCTGGGCCTGATCGGCAGCCTCCCCCGGCTGGACGACGCGCGCAGGGGCGAGCGGCTGGTCCCGATCACCGGCTCGCCGCCGTCCCTGCTCGACCTGCCGCCGGGGTGCCCGTTCGGGCCGCGCTGCCCGATGCGGCAGGAGGTCTGCGAGAGCGCCGAGCCCGAGCTGCTGGCCGCCTCCGCCCCGGACCATCTGGCCGCCTGTCACTTCTCCGCCGACCTGGAAGGGCGGCGTCCCGAGGACGTCTTCGCCCTGACCTCGGCCGACCACCCTGGAGGCGCACGATGAACGGGTCGCCGCTGCTGTCGGTGCGGGATCTGGTCAAGCACTATCCGGTACGCGGCAAGGGGTTGTCGCGGCGTACGGCGGGGCAGGTGCACGCCGTCTGCGGGGTCTCCTTCGACCTGCACCGGGGTGAGACCCTCGGACTGGTCGGCGAGTCGGGCTGCGGCAAGTCGACCACCGGGCGGGCCGTGCTCAACCTGCAGCCGCCGACCTCCGGGCACGTGGTGTTCGATGGCCTGGATCTCGGGACCGTCGGCGCCGCGGAGATGCGCCGGCTGCGGCAGCGCATGCAGATCGTCTTCCAGGACCCCTACGCCTCCCTCGACCCGCGCATGACCGTCAGCGACGCCATCGCCGAGCCGCTGCGCATCCACGACACCTACCGCCAGGAGGGCCCGGACCGGGTACGGGAGCTTCTCGCCACGGTCGGGCTCAACCCCGAACACGGCAACCGGTACCCGCACGAGTTCTCCGGCGGCCAGCGCCAGCGCGTCGGCATCGCCCGGGCGCTGGCGATGAGGCCCGAGCTGATCGTGCTCGACGAACCGGTGTCGGCGCTCGACGTCTCGATCCAGGCGGGCGTGGTGAACCTGCTCGAGGACCTCCAGGAGCAACTGGGTCTCGCCTACCTGTTCGTGGCCCACGACCTGTCGGTGGTTCGGCACATCGCCCACCGGGTCGCGGTGATGTACCTCGGCCGGATCGTCGAGGTCGGCGACACCGACGAGCTGTTCGACCGGCCCGCTCACCCCTACACCCAGGCGCTCATCTCGGCCATCCCGCTGCCCGACCCGCGGCTCGAACGGGTCAGGGCGCGCGAGCGGATCGTCATCGGCGGCGACGTGCCCAACCCGGCCGCTCCGCCGAGCGGCTGCCGGTTCCGCACCCGCTGCCCGAAGTTCACGCGGCTCACCGAGGCGGAGCGGACGGTCTGCGTCGAACAGCCGCCCGACCTGGCCGAGCGCGGCCACGGCCACCCGGTCGCCTGCCACTACGCGGAGGCCGCCGCCGGGTGAAGCAGTCAAGCCGGCCATGGCCGGCACAGGCGTCCTACCGGGCCACTGTCGCGTCTGTTGCGGCGTTGCCGGTGTCGCCCACCGCTGAGCTGTTCTCGTGGCCGCGAGACGGCTGTCGCTCAGCCTGGGCCGGCCCCCTCGGGACGGGCCTTTCCAGCAGCGCTCTGACTTCCGCGGCCTTGGCGGGAAGTTGTTCGTACAGCTCCAGTGCCCGTTCCCAGCACGAGCGCGCCCGGCTGTGCTGGCGCAGGGCGTGCAGCACCTGGCCCAGCTCGCTCCAGGACGCGCCGTCGGCCCAGCCGCCGCCGCGGCGTTCCTCGGCCAGCACGACGGCCGCCTCGGCGTGGGGCAGAGCCTCGGCGGCGCGATCCAGCGCGAGCAGCACCCGGACCAGGTAGATCAGTGTGGACTGCTCCCACGAGAAATTGCGCCGCTGCCGGAACAACGCCAGCGCCTCCCGCAGCAGGGGAAGCGCCTCATGGTGGCGTCCGGCGCGGGTGTACACCTTGGCCATCGCGACCACGGCGTACGGGTCGCGGACGTCGTCGCCCAGGTGGGCCCGCATGACGGTCTCGGCCTCATGGAGGGTCTCGATCGCCTCGTCATAGCGTTCCAGGGAGGCCAGCCGCTGGCCGACGCCATACAGCATGGCCGCCTCCTGATAGCGCTCGCCGAGCTCGTGAAAGCCTGCCGCGGCCTGCCGATAACTGTCGAGCGCCACATCCTGGCGGTCGTGACGATCGGCCTGGATTACGCCCATGGTCGACAGGGCCACCCAATGGTGGTTCATGTCGCCCGCGCGCAGGGTGACCTCCAGGGCCGCGGCGCACTCGGCGATCGCGTCGTCCAGGCGGCCGGCGTCTCGCAGGACATGGGCGAGGGAGGCGCGGGCGCGCCCCTCGACGAAGATCTCGCCCGCGGTAGCGGCGCGGGCGGCGAGGTCGTGGAACCTGGGCACCAGGCTGTTGGACTCATAGGCGAGCAGCAGGATCAGGTCGAGGATCTGCAGCTCGCTCGAGAGATCCATCGCTTGTACCCGGATGAGGCATTCCCGCTCACGGGCGACCCACGCGGTGGCCGCCTCGATCGTGTCGAAGGTGAGCCCTCCCTCGGCCGTCACCGAGGCGGCCGAGGGATCGCCTGGATTGAGGGTGGTGAAGGCGTTGCCTGCCGTGGCGAGGTAGTGCTCCAGCAGCCGGGCGAGCGCCGGCCGGTCGGGCTCGGCCAGCGAGCGTGCGTAGGCGCGCAGCAGGTCGTGGTAGCGGTAGCGGCCGAGGGAGGGGGATTCCAGCAGGCTGAGATCCACCAGCGACTCCACCAGATCCTCGGTCTCGACCTCGCTCAGGTCCAGCATCGCGGCAGCGGCCGCCAGCGGGAGGTCCGGCCCCTGCGACAGCGCGAGCAGCCTGAAGGCTCGGGCCTGGGAGGGATCGAGCTGGCGATACGACAGCTCGAAGGCGGCACTCACGGCCACGTCAGCGGTCCGCAGGGCGCCCAGCCGCTTGCTCTCGTCGGCCAGCTTGTCGACCATCACGCGGATCGGCCAGCCGTGGCGGGTGGCGAGCCGGGCGCCGGCCACCCGCACCGCCAGCGGCAGGCGCCCGCACAGCTCGACCAGGTGCTCGGCGTCCGCCGTCTCCGCGGCCACCCGCGGGGTGCCGACGATCCGCTCCAGCAGCGCCAGCGCCTCGGCGGTGGGCGGCACGTCCACCTCGACGAGGCCGGCGCCCGGCAGGAGGTAGGGGCGTGCCCTGCTGGTCACCAGCACCCGGCAGGAGGACGAGCCCGGCAGCAGCGGCAACACCTGTGCGCGATCATGGGCGTTGTCGAGAACCACCAGCACGCGCCGATCGGCCACCGTGGAGCGGAACAGCGCCGCCCGCTCCTCCAGCGTTTCGGGCAGGAGCTCGTCGGCGACGCCCAGCGCCCGCAGGAAGGCGGCCAGCACAGCCGCCGGATCGGCCGGCGCGGTTCCTGCGCCCTGCAGGTCGGCGAAGAGCTGCCCGTCCGGGAAGTGCTCCCGTACGGCATGCGCCGCCCGCACGGCCAGCGTGGTCTTGCCGACGCCGCCGATGCCGGTCATGACCGTGACCATGGGCGCCTGCCCAGCTCGGGCAGCCAACGTCGCGACCAGGCCGGCGACCAGCTCGGCGCGGCCGGTGAAGTCGGCAGGAACGGGCGGCAACTGCGCCGGGCGCGCCGGGACCCGCATCGCGGCGGGCGCGGGAACGTCGTCGGCGCTCAGCAGGCGCTGAAACAGCTCGGCCACCTCGGGGCTGGGGTCGATGCCCAGCTCGTCGGCGAGCGTCTGCCGCAGGTCGGCGAAGACCGCCAGCGCCTCAGGACGGCGTCCGCCGGCGGCCAGGGCTCGCATCAGCAAGGCCCGCAGCCGCTCCCTCAGCGGATATCGCGCCGACAGCTCGGCCAGCTCTGCCAGGACCTGACCGGGCGCCTGCCCGCTGTCCAGCTCCTGGGCACAGGCCGATTCGATGGCCAGGAGCCTGGCCTCCTCCAGGCGGCGCAGGTGAGGTCCGCGCAGGCCGGGAGGCTCACCCGTCCACAACTCCAACGCCTCGCGGTAGGCACCCTGGCGGGTCAGCCTCTCGAAGTCGGCCAGATCCGTGCCGACGCCGGTGAGCGCGTACCCGCGTCCCCGCGACACCAGGTGCTCATGGCCTATCGCCTTGCGCAGCAGCGACACGTAGGTGCGCACGATCGAGACCGCCGAAGCCGGGGGCTCGTCGTCCCACAGGGCGTCGATGATTCCCTCGATCGGCACCGTACGCTCACCGGCCAGCACCAGCACCGCCAGCAGCTCCCGCTGCTTCGGCGGCCCGAGCCGCATCTCCGCACCGTCACGCCAGCCGCGCACCGGCCCCAGCACAGCCACCCGTACCGCCACGAACACCCCCGGGCCGAAACTATAGGGGAACGCGCGCGACCGAATCATGGAGATCGCTTTCCTGCCGCGAATCCGGTCCGATCTCCCCGCGTGGCCGGGCCGGCGAGGTGGCCACCGGCGTCCGCCGGCCTCGGGCGGACATCGCGAGCCGGTGGCGGGCAGCGTGCTTACGCGCCGACGGAGATGCCGAACTCCGCTTCGATGATCTCGAACATGGGGTCCCAGGTCTTCCATTCGGTGTTGGTGTGGACGGCGATCGTGTGCCGGCCGTCGGGGGTGCCCACCGCGAAGAACCAGGATCCCCAGAGGCTGCCGCCGACGCCGCGCAGCGTCCGGCCGCCCGTCGCCTGCTTGTCGAACTGGAACAGGCCGAGGCCGTAGCGGGCGTGCGGCATCCAGTGACCGCCCTCGGTGGAGACAGTGGTCCACATCTGCCGGTGCTGGGCCGGCGGCAGCAGGCTGCCGCCGGCCATCGCGTCGACGAAGCGGATCATGTCGCCGGTGGTGGAGACGACATCGCCGGCCGACCAGGCCAGGGAGGAGTTGAACTCGGTGACGTCCAGGGGCGGGAGGCCGGGCTCCTCGATCAGCGATTCCCAGTTCTCAGGGGTGACCGCCGCCGGGTCGACGCCGTCCTTGAAGAACAGGTTCGAGTATCCCCGCGGGTGCGGATCGGGGTATCCCGTGTCCGTGGAGGGGCGCACGTAGGTGCAGGTCAGGCCGAGCGGCCGGATGACCCTGCGCTCGACCTCCTCGGCATAGCCGTTGCCGGTGACCTTCTCGATGATCGCGCCGGCGAGGTGGAAGCCGCCGTTGGCGTACTCGAAGCGTTCGCCGGGCTCACCGACCGGCGGCTGAGAGACCGCCACCCTCAGCGCAGGCTGATCGACCCGCAGGTCACCGGCCGGCCCGATCAGCTTGGTGACTCCGTGCGGGTGTTGATCAGGTTGTCGATCGCTTCAGGCCGGGGCATGTCGGCGCCCCGCTGATAGGCCCTGGCATAGCCGGTACGGCCGAGCCGGTCCACCAGGGTGGCCACGAGCGCGTTCAGCTCCAGATCGCCGCGGTCGAAGGTGCCGCGGATGGCCTCGCTCATGCCGAGCGCGGTGGCCGCGCCCGCCGGTTCGCCCTCGAGCAGCAGCAGCCGGGCCAGGAGCTGGGCGGCCGGCGGTAGGTCCATGTTCGCCTGTGCCGCCTGGACGGCGGCGGGCAGCATCTCGCGCGCCCGTACGGCGTCACCGGCGGTGAGGAGGTTGGCCGTCCTGGCGGGAAGCAGCAGGCTCTGGCTCGTCTCGGCGGGAAGGGACCACTCGCGGGCGACCCGTTCCAGCCGGTCGAGTTCTCGATCGGCTCGGTCGATCTCGCCGCAGCGGCGATACAGCTCTGCCGAGCAGGCGTGGACCTGGATCTCCAGCATGGGCTGACCGTGGTCCCAGGCCGCCTGCCGCGCGGTTTCGAGGTCGTGCCCGGCGCCCTTCAGATCGCCGGCGCGCATGCGCTCGGTGGCGAGCCCGAGCCGGGATGAGATCTCCTCCTGCCAGGCGAGGCCGGTGCTGAGCGAGATGCTGCGCTCGTGGTCGGCGACCGCACGGTCGTGGCGGCCCTCGATGGCATGGATCTGCGCCGTGCCGTTCAGCATCATCGCGGTCCACCACCGGTCGCCCGACTCCTCGAACGCGCGCAACGCCCTCGCCGCCGCGCTCGCGCCGCCCGCCCAGTCTCCGCGGGTACGGCTGCGCAGCGCCTCGACCAGGTGGGTGTGAGCGATGGCCCAGCCGTCCGAGCCGTCCCGGACCCGGGCTGTCTCCCGGTCGACCAGGTCGTCCAGGCCTGCCATGAAGGCCGCCGTCAGCGTCATGGCCAGCAGCATCGGATAGCGCAGCAGCGCGCCCGTCCGCGCGCAGTCCTCGGCCGCCGCCCGCAACCGCTCGGCGTCTCCTCCACCGGCCAGCAGGTGGATCGTGGTGAACGCGGCCCTGGCCGCCGGGGGCAGCGCGTCGCCGTACTCCAGCACCCTCGCCACGTAGGCATCGGCCCGGCCGTCATAACGCAGCGTGTCCCAGTACCAGTACAGCGGGCCGAGGATCCGGGCCGCCGCCTCGGCGTCGCCGTCGTCGATGGCCGTCTGGAGGGCGTACACGAGGTTGTCATACTCGAACTCGAACAACCGCAGCGACTCCGCCTGCTGGTGCGAGCGCAGCAGCGGTTCGTGACGCTCGGCCAGGCCGGCGTAGTGGCGCGTGAGCTGGTGCCGTACGGCTTCGCGCTCCTCGGCGGAGCGGAGTTCGCCGGCCGCGTAGGCCCGGATGGTCTCCAGCATCCGGTAGCCGTCACCGGCCCGCTCCACGATGGACCTGTCGACCAGGGAATCCAGCAGACAGGCGACATCTCCCGCGGAGCCATCCGAACACACCGCCTCGATCGGGCCGAGACCGGCCTTGGCCGGAAACACCGACATCCGGCGGGCGAGTGTCCGCTCCTGATCGGTGAGGAGGTCCCAGCTCCAGTCGATGACCGCGCGTAGAGTCCGCTGCCGCGGCTGGGCCGTCCTGTTGCCGGTGTCGAGCAGCCGGAAGCGATCATCCAGCCGCCGGGAGAGCTCGCCGGCGTTCATCGTGCGCAGCCGCGCCGCGGCCAGTTCCAGGGCGAGCGGCAGCCCGTCCAGCCGGCGCACGATGTCCACCACCGGGCCCGCCGTCGATTCGTCCAGCGCGAAGCCGGGCCGTACGGCGACCGCCCGATCGAGGAACAGCCGTACCGCGGTCGCCTCCGCGGCGCGAACGGGATCCGCGTGTGCCGGGGGCAGGGCGAGCGGAGCCAACCGGCACAGCGCTTCACCCATGACCTCCAGCGGCTCCCTGCTGGTGGCCAGGATGGTCAGGTTCGGCAGGCGCTCGAGCACCTGCCAGGCGAACTCGGCCACCGCTTCGGAGATCTGTTCGCAGTTGTCCAGCACCATCACGCCCTCGCCACCGGCCAACAGGGCGACCGATCGATCCAGCGGCGTCCCCGGCGGCAGGGCCGCTGTCGTGGTGATCGTGCCCAGCACCGCCTCGGGCAACCCGGCCGGCGTGTCCACCCCGGCCAGGGGGACGAGCCAGACGCGGCCGCGCCGATGGGCCCGATGCCGGCTCACCGCCTCCACGGCCAGCCGGGTCTTGCCCACGCCTCCGGGACCCACGACCGTGACCAGCCGCGAGCTCTCCAACAGGCCCGCGAGCAGTTTCAGCTCCTCCTGCCGGCCGACGAAGCCGGTCAGCGGGGACGGCAGCCGACCCGCCGCCGCCCGGGAGCGCTCCGGCAGCTCGCCCTCGCCGCGCAACACCGCCAGGTGCGTCCTGCGCAGCTCCTCGGAGGGGTCGACGCCCAGCTCCTCGGCGAGCGTGCGGCGCACCTTCTCGAACAGGGCCAGCGCCTCGAACCGGCGGCCGGCCGCGTGCAACGCCCGCATCCGCAGGACGGCCAGCCGTTCGCGCAGCGGATGCGCCGCGGTCGCCGCCTCCAGCCCGGCCAGGATCTCGCCGTGGTCGCCCAGCAGCAGCTCCGCCTCGAACCAGTCCTCGGTGGCCGCGGCACGCAGCTCCTCCAGGCGGGCGGCAGCCGTACCGGCGAAAGGGATGTCGAGCACGTCGGCCAGCGCGTCGCCCCGCCACAGCGCCAGCGCCTCGCCCAGCAGCGCGGCCGCCTCCCGTCCGGCACCGGCGGCCAGCGCGCCGCGGCCCTGCTTGGCCAGCTCCTCGAAACGACAGGCGTCGACGTCCTCGGCGCGTACGTGAAGACGGTATCCACCGGACGCCAGCTCCACGACCTCCGTCTCGCCCAACGCCCTCCGCAGCCGGTACACCAGCGCGTGCAGCGCTCTGGCGCTCTCCCGCGGCGGGCGGTCGCCCCACAGTCCGTCGATGAGCGAATCGACCGGCACCACCTCACCGCCCGCCAGCGTCAGCCTGGCCAGCAGCGCACGAACCCTGGCCCCGCCGACGTCGATCGGCGCGCCGCCGTCGCCGTAGGCCCGGACCGGCCCCAGCACCTCAACCCGCATGGCCACCAGGCTATGAGGACCCGCTTACAGGGACCGCGCCGCCTGTCGTAGCGCTGTAAGAGCGCTGTCATCGCCGATCGGCATCGTCGAGACCGTCAACGACGACTTCCTGAAAGGCACGACATGACAGGCAAGGGGCACGAGAAGACGCAGCGGCTGCTGGAGTGGGCGGTGGCCGAGCTCGGGATCCCCGGCATCGTCGCCGAGGTCAAGGACGCGGACGGCACCTGGTTCGGCACCGCAGGAGTGGCCGACCTGACGACCGGGGCCAGGCGCGGGCCGGGGGAGTACCTGCCCGTCGGCAGCGCAGGCAAGGCCTTCACCGCCGCCGCGATCCTCACCCTGGAGGCCGAGGGCCGGCTGGACATCGAGGATCCGGTGAACAGGTGGCTGCCCGGTGTGCTGGACGCGGGCGGCTACGACGGCGACAGGATCACCATCAGGCACCTGCTCAGCAACACCGGCGGCCTGTTCGCCACGGGTCTCGCGCCGGAGCTGGTGTCCGGCTACGCCAGCAGATCCCGATTCGCCGAGCACCGCTTCGACGTCTGGACCCTCGAGGACCTGCTGAGGCTGACGGTGTCCCAGCCGCCGGTCGCTCAGCCCGGCGAACGCTTCCTCTACGCCAACGGCGGCTTCTCCATCGCCCACGCGATCATCGAGAAGGTCACCGGCGACACCTACGCCCGCGAGGTCGAGCGCACGGTCATCCGGCCGCTCGGCCTGACCTCCACCTACGTGCGGTCCCCAGGGGACACGGGGTACCGCGGTCCGTACCCGCGCGCGTACTCGACCCAGTTCTACAAGGACGGCGTCGACCCCGCAGCCGTCACCCCGGAGAACTGGGAGTCGATGATGGAGGAACCCGGGCTCGAACCCCTCGACGTCACCGAGTTCGACACCTCCTGGGAGCCTGGGAACCTCGTCTCGACCACCGGCGACATGATCCGGTTCGTCGACGCCGTGGCCGGCGGCGGCCTGCTGCCCCCCGCGCAGCACCACAAGATGTGGACCACGGTCTCCACCGAGGGTGCCGGCTGGCTGCCGCACACCCGCTACGGCCTCGGCCTGTTCGAGCTCGACAGGGCGGTGACGGGCGGGCGTACCGTGGGCGGGGTGGCCGGCAGCTACTGGGGGCACATGTTCTGCGCGCTGGGCACCCCCGACGGCGAGCGCACCATCGCCTTCCACACCAACACCGAGGCGAAGAGCTGGGATCTCCTCTTCAAGATGGCTGAGGCGGAGCTCGGCATCACGCTCGGCGCATAGGCACCAGGCTCGGGCAGCGACCGCGCCGCCTTCGTGGACCTTCCCGGCTGTTCCCGGCCCGTGGCAGGAAGACCCGGTGAGGCTTGGCGGCCGCCTCGTGCGGGGGCGGCTCGGGGAGGGCGGCCAGGGGGTCATCCGTCGCTCGCCGCTCGGGAGCGGCTCGTTTCCGGTCGTGATCAAGCGGGTGCTGCACCACGAGCCGGACCTGAGCGGGCTGCCCGAGAAGCTGCGCGGGATCGCCACCGAGTGCCTGGCCAAGAACCCGCCCCCCACGGTGTGAGGGTGCTCGGTCAGGCAGGGCCCCGGCGTCGCCGCTCCTCGAACACTGCCAGCGCCCGCCTGTGTACAGCGTCAGTCTGCGGCTCGTCCTCCAGCGGCATGGCCGGCCGCTCCTCGGCGGTGAGGTCTGCCCGCTCCTCGGGGGTCAGGGTGTGGGGGTTGTCGTGAGCGTCCATGTCGCCAGCATCGGCGCCGGCGTGGCGGTCAGGCGGGCGAACAGCGCTTTGTCCCGATCTGCTCAAGAAGCCTCAGTGGTCTGCCATGCTTCGAAGGCATTTCTTGACCGTCGGTGCCCCGCGCTCGGGCCCGCTCCGAGGAGTTCACCCCCATGGACCGCAGACGTTTCCTCACCCTGACCGGCGCCACCGCAGGCCTGCTCGCCGTGGATCTCCCTCGGCGGGCGCTGGCGGCGAGCTACCCGTTCGCCAACGGCGGCGTCCCTGACGAGATGCATACCAAGATGGGGGAGTTGGCGCCGTACGGCATCGCGGCTGTGGCCTTCACGCCGTCCAACGGTTGGGTGATCGTCACCCAGGACGGCCGCTACTTCGCCCGCGGCGTGCCCGACGCGTGTTTCGCCGAGCTCGGCAAGATGGTCGACGCGGGTGCGAAAATCCACTGCGTGGCCTTCCCGCCGGAGGGCGGCGACCGCTGGGTGATCACCAGTGACAGGGGGATGTCCGCGCGCGGCCTTCCCGAGGAGTGCCACCAGCGCGTCAGCGACAGCTACGCCGCCGGCCAGCAGGTCGTGCACGTCGCGTTCCCGCCGGCCGGAGGGAACCGCTGGGTGGTGGCCGACACCACGGCCTTCTTCGCCCGGGGTGTCGACGACGAGTGCTACCAGATGATGCGCAACCTGACCCAGGGCGGACGGCGGGTGACTCGCGTCGCCTTCCCCAAGGGCGGCGGGTGGGCGGTCGTCGCGCAGGACGAGCTGCACGTGCGCGGCATCGATGAGGCCTGCTTCCAGGAGATGAACGACCTCGCGGCCGACGGCTGGCAGATCCACAACGTCGACTTCTCGCCGGCCGGCGGCTGGTCGCTGAGCACGCGCGGCAAGGTGCCGTCGCTGCCCGCCGACCGGGCGCGGCAGGTGGAGAACGCGGTGGGCGGCGCGACCATCTGGCAGCGGATGAGCGCGTGGAAGACGCCGGGAGTGGCCATCGCGGTGGTGGTCGGCAACAAGATCGCCTGGTCCACCGGGTACGGCTGGCTGGAGGCGGGCAGCGGCGCCGCGGCACACCCGGAGACCGCGTTCCAGGCCGCCTCCATCAGCAAGGCCGTGGCCTCGGTCGGCGTGCTGCGCCTCATGCAGACGCTCAAGCAGCCCCTGACCAACGACGTCCGCCCCTACCTCGGCTGGACCCTGCCGGGCCGTTCCTGCGTCTCCTCGACGGCGGTTCCGACGATCGACCGCCTGCTGACGCACCGGGCCGGCGTCATCGGCCGTGGCTCCACTTTCCCGGTCAGCGCCTGCTCCGGCTTCGATGCCGGCGGCGGCGGCTTCGCCGGGTACGGCCCGGACGCTGCCGTACCCTCGCTGCTCCAGGTCATGAACGGCCAGGGCAACTCCCCGAAGATCGAGCTGTCCACCAGCCCGGGGGCCGAGTTCCACTACTCCGGCGCGGGGTTCGTGCTGCTGCAGCGGATGGTGGAACAGAAGACCGGCCTGCCGCTGGCCCAGTACATGGACAAGGAGGTGTTCGCGCCGCTCGGCATGAAGAACAGCTCGTACGCGCTGTCGCCCGGCTTCGAGCTGGCCGCCGGCCACACCAAGGCGGGCGCCGTCATCCCGGGCAAGCGCAACCGCTACCCGGAGTCGGCCGCCGCCGGCCTCTACACCAACGTCCTCGACCTGTGCCGCCTGGTGTGCTACCTCAACAAGGCGTGGACCGCCTCCGGTGACATCGCCGGACCGCTTTCCAAGGCCTCCACCCGCACGCTGCTCACCCCGGGCCCCCAGCCCACCATGGGGCGCGGCTTCTTCATCGCCGGCTCCGGGACGAACAGCTTCTCCTACACCCACGACGGCTCCAACTACGGCTTCAAGTCTGTGTTCAAGGGCTATCCGCAGCTCGGCGCCGGGTACGCGATCCTGGCCAACGGCGACAACATGGACCTGGTCAACGAGATCGCCTCGGCCATCCGATCGGTCTACGGCTGGGCCTGAGCCCGCAGGGCCCGGCAGGCAGGTGTCCGGCTGGGACGGGACGGCCGCCGCAGGCTGCTCAGCAGGCGCGGCCGTCAGCCTCCCGCCCTCGGCCGGGACGAGGAGGGCGGGGGCGAACCGGAGCGGGGACATGGTCTGCTCCCTCCCCAACCCTTGAGACAGGCCAGGGAATCGGCGTCCTTATTCTCGTCGGGCCGTTACACTCAAGGATTTGCAAATCATAGATTACGTGATATGCGGGGCGAGGCCTGTCGAAACAGCGGTATGCTTTTTCTGCTCCCTCAACCGGCCGGCCCATTTCGGTGAGCTCTGCGCAAGACGCTTTTCGTGAAGTCGGATGATATGGCCAACTCGTAAGAGGAGGCACTGTCATGGCAGCGAGCGTACTCAAAACGGGAAGGCGTGCGTCGCGGTCAATTGTCGCGATGGCATTCGTCGTCACGTCGACCCTCCCGGCTTCCGACGCCGTCGAAGTCGGCCGTGACCGAGTCCGTCAACCCGTGACCGTGTGGATCGGCAACGTGGCCAGCGGCCTGCTCGTCCAGGCCGGGCCGGAGTCCGCCGACGCGCCGCCGGTCCTTTGGTATCCGCGCTGGTCATCGAGAGATGACCACTTCAGGCTCGAGCCCATCGGTGAGCCGGACGGCTGGAACGGCTCCTTTCGCATCAAGTCGCTGCAGTCGGGGAAATGCCTCGCTCTCCGCTTCCCCGCGTCGCATCAGGACGGGGTCAGGATAGACCAGCAGGAATGCGGCGAGCACCCGACCCAGCACTGGCGTCGCGAGCCTCTTGAGGGCGGACAGTGTTCGGCCGACAGGCTCAACTGCTCGGGCCCGGTCAGAATCCAGAATGTCTACGGTCGGAAATGCCTCGATGCGGCCAATCCGAATTTTCCGAAGCCGCCACAGGTCGGCGCCCCCCTGCAGCAATGGTCATGCGTCACCTCCAGTTCCAGCGCATGGGCCGTCAACCAGACCTGGGATTTCGGCAAAAGGATCAGGGCGAGGTCGACGACCTTCCCCACCGTTGAGATGCAGCAGATGGTGGACCAGGTCATCCGGGTACGGCGCGACGAAGGCCGCTGCCCCGATCCGAGCGTGCGGATCGACGTTCGGCTCAGCGACATAGCGAGAGCTCACAGCCAAGACCTGGCCGCGAACTATGCCCGACTCATCACCGCGTACCCGGAAGGGGACTCCAAGCGCGGCCATATCGGTTCTGACGGAACGATGCCACCGGACCGCATCAAGTCCGGGAGATTCACCCCCGCGCAGAAGTCGGAGAACTGGGCGCTCGGCACCAACCTGACGCTGGCCCAGGCGATGGACGGGTGGCTGTACCACGATGAGAAGTCCAGCTGGGGTCACCGCGACGCCATCCTCAACTGCGAGTACAGGGTGATCGGCGTGGGACGTGCCCTCGGCCACGACAACCGCGTGTACTGGACGCAGAACTTCGCCCTGAGGTGAGCCGCGCAGGACGCCACCCGCGCGGCAGGCTCGAGGGAGCATGTCGGCGGGCGGACCTCGGTGGCCCAGCGGATCACCGTCCGCCGGGCCGGGGGCATGACGTCACTTGCCGGTGCACAGACCTGTCGTCAATGACTCGTATTCGGACCGTTATACGCACCGATGGCGTCGTTGACAGACCCGCCGGGCGGTCTCTACCGTTCGCACCGGATCTTCTTAAAACGTTCTGCGCGAAGGGCGGACGTCCGGATGAAGCTCACCATCGCCGACCCCGGGCCGGTCAGCGCGCTGCCGATTCTGCGGCCCCCCGCCGTGGCCGTCACCGACTTCGGGCACCCGCCCTCGATGCTCCCGTACGGCAGGCGCGACTCCTACGGGCGGCACCCGGTCGAGCGGGAGGTGCCCGCCGTCACGCTGGAGAACGAGCGGTTGCGGGCGGTGTTCCTGCCCGGCCTCGGCGGGCGGTTGTGGTCGCTGGTCGACCTCGCCACCGGCCGGGAACTGCTGCACCGCAATCCCGTGATCCAACCGGCCAACCTCGCCCTGCGCGACGCGTGGTTCGCCGGCGGCGTGGAGTGGAACCTCGGCACGACCGGCCACTGGGCGTTGACCTGCGACCCGCTGCACGCGGCCTGGGTGGAGGCGCCGTACCCCGTGCTGCGGCTGTACGAGTACGAACGGCTGCGCGGCCTGGTCGTCCAGATCGACGTCGGCCTCCCGCCCGGCTCTCCCGCCCTGGTCGTGTCCGTCTCCGTCCGCAATCCGCGCCGGGAGACCGTACCCGTCTACTGGTGGTCCAACATCGCCGTCCCGCAGACGCCCGGCACCCGCGTCCTCGCCCCTGCCGCCCAGGCCGATCACTTCGGATACACCCAGCGCCTGACCACCGTCGCCTACCCCGGCGACCCCGACGCCAGCTATCCCGACACCTGGCGCGCGGCCGCCGACTACTTCTTCCACGTCACGTCGGACACCCCCTGGATAGCCGCCGTCGACGGCGAAGGCCGCGGCCTGCTGCACACCTCCACCTCCCGGCTGAAGGGCCGCAAGCTGTTCGGCTGGGGCACCTCTCCCGGCGGCGCCCACTGGCAGCGCTGGCTGTCCGGCCCGCACGCTCCCTACCTGGAGATCCAGGCCGGCCTGGCGCGGACCCAGCTGCAGCACCTCCCCCTCCCCGGCGGCACCACCTGGACCTGGACCGAGACCTACAGCCCCCTCACCCTCGCCGACCCCCACGCCCCCTACGACCAGGCCCGCGCGGCCGTCGAGGCGACAGCCGGGACACTCGCCCGGACCCGGACCGCCGCCCAGGGGCACGCGGGCGGCGCGTGGGCCGATCGTCCCGTCGCCGAGGCCGTCCACCGCGGATCCGGATGGGGGGCGCTGGAGCGCAGGGCCGGGGAACTGCCGGCATCGGCGGTCACGCCGTTCCCCGACGACACGCTCGGGGAGGAACAGGCGCCGTGGCTGACCCTCCTCGACGAGGGCCGGTTGCCGGGCGAGGCGGTGTGCGTGGTCGGACCGCGCTGGCTGAGCCTGCTGCGCGCGGCGGCGGACTGGCACGGCCTCTACCATCTGGGCCTCAACCTGTGGGCCACGGGTGACCGGGCCCAGGCCACGGACGCCTGGAGCAGGGCACTGGCCGAGCGGCGCCATCCGCTGGTCCTGCGGGCGCTCGCCGAATCCCACCGCATCGACGGCGACGACCCGGCCGCGGCCGTCCTTCTCCTGGAAGCGCACACGCTGGCGCCCGCCGTACGCCCGCTCACCGTCGAGGCCCTGTCCGCCCTGATCGCCGCCGGCCGCCCGGCCGACGCCCTGGCGCTCGTCGACGGCCTGGCCCCCGGCGACCGCGCCCACGGCCGCATCCGCCTGCTGGAGGCCCAGGCCGCCCTGGCCGCGGGCGACCGCGACCGGACCGGCCGCATCCTGGAGGAGGGCCTGGTCGTGCCCGACCTGCGCGAGGGCGAGGACGCCCTGGACGACCTGTGGTCCGCCTATCACGGCGGTGACCGCGACCTCCCGGCGGAATACGACTTCCGCATGAGCTAGCGGCGCAGCCGTTGTCCGCGACCCGGCCACGTCGTGGGAGCGGGGCACTACCGGATGGTCCGGCTCCTGGCCCCAGGAAGGAGACGATGATCGTCCACGGTGGGGAGGAACGGGCGATGGGCGGCTCCTAGCGTGAGCTTCGATCGTTCGAACCAAGGAGTCGTCGTTGCTCTCGCTCTTCCTCGCGGCGGGCCCTGTCGCCCCACCAGACGGACCCGCCTGGCATCCCTCCCGCAACGTCGTCCCGCCGTCGTCCGGGCCGGCCGCGATCTCCGCAGCGGTGACGCGCACCCGGGGGCGACGGCCGGAGGTGGACACCCTGTGATCCGGAAACGGACAAGCGTCCTCGTCGTCGCGGTGTCGGCCGCCGTCGCGGCGCTGCTGGCCACCCTGGTCGTACCCGCCCGCCCGCACCTCGGCCCGCAGACAACGGGTGATCCGGCGCTGGCAGGAGCGGTACGGCACGCGGCACTGCCGTCGGCCGGCCACGTCGGACTGGCCGTGGCTCGCATCGAGAACGGCTCCGTCAAGACCGCGGGACTGGGCACCGACCGCCTGCGAGACGGGAAGCCCGTGACCTCGCGCACCCTGTTCGAGTTCGGGTCGGTCATCAAGACCATGACCGCCATGATCCTCGCCGACATGGTGGACAGGGGTGAGGTCCGCCCGTGGACCACCCTCGCCGAGGTCGTTCCGGCCCTGCGCGGCACCGCGGTGGCGGCGACATCGCTGGAGGAGCTGGCCGGCCACCGCTCCGGCGTTCCGCGCCTTCCTGCCTCGTTCGGCATCTCGTCGGTGATAGCCGGCGAGACCGGCGGCAACCCCTACCGCGGGCAGAGCACCGCCCGCGTGGTCGGCGACGCCGCGCGCACGGTCCCCGTGGGCAGGGGCGAGATCGCCTACTCCAACCACGGCTTCGCCCTCCTCGGCCATGCGCTCGCCGCGCGGGCGGGAACCACCTACGAAGCGTTGCTGCGCGAGCGTCTCCTCGATCCGCTGGGCATGCGGGACACGGTCCTGATCAGCGACAGCGCGCGCCTGCCCGAGCAGCGGGCGCACGGCTACCTCACCTCCGGCCTGGAGGCGGACCCCTGGCCCAGCGAGGGGTACGCGCCCACCGGCGCGGGCGGCTGGAGCACGGCCGAGGACCTGGCCCGCTACCTGGCGGCCACCATCGCGGGCGACGCGCCGGGGGCGTCCGCGACCGAGCCGCGTTGGAAGATCGCCGACGATGACTTCATCGGCTACGGCTGGCGCACCACCGGCGCCATCACCTGGCACGACGGCAGCACGGGCGGCTTCTCCAGCTACGTCGGCCTCGACCGGCGCAGCGGGCGCGGCGTGGTCGTCCTGGGCAACTCCTCCGCCTCGGT
Source organism: Nonomuraea sp. NPDC003754 (assembly GCF_053605785.1). Classification (NCBI taxonomy): domain Bacteria; kingdom Bacillati; phylum Actinomycetota; class Actinomycetes; order Streptosporangiales; family Streptosporangiaceae; genus Nonomuraea; species Nonomuraea sp. NPDC003754. Next base: position 177,752 of record NZ_JBSGJX010000011.1, on the reverse strand, counting down.
GGCCTACATCGGTGAGGCACTGCTCGGCGTCCGGACGCCGGCCCACGCCGACCCGCTCGCCGGCGGGCTTCCGCTGATCGCCATCACGGTTCTGGGCCTGCTCGCCGTCGCCCGCACCGCGGAGGTGGCCGTTCGTCGCGGGAAGCGCCCCATGCTGCCGCTCCCCGACCGGCTCAAGCTGATCTCGATGACCTGGCGCGGGCTGGTGCTGCTCGCGATCACCTGGATGCTGGGCGCCTGGGCCGTCGTGTGGCCGGGGCTGTGGGTCCTGGCGGCGGTGTCGCTCGCCGCCGGAGCGGCCGTGGGGCTGGTGAGGGCGCCGCGGCTGCCCCTGGCCAGGACACCGCGACTGCGCTGGGTGACCACGGCGGCCTCGCTGCTGCTGTGGGCCTGCGCCGCCTCGGCCGTACTCGTGGCGTGGACGGCACGCTAGCGTCGGTCAGGAGGGCAGGGCATCGGCGGTGGGCACCACCACGCCGAACAGGTCACCGATCGTGGTCAGGGCGGCGGCGTGCAGGGTGGCGGCGGACAGCGGCGCGCCGCCGGGGCCGGAAAGCGGGCGGGTGGCGCAGGCGTCGGCGACGACGGTGGGACGGTAGCCCAGGTTGAACGCTCCCTGCGCGGTGAAGGTGACGCACATGTGAGTCATGAAGCCCGCCAGGATCAGGTCGGGTCCGGCGTTCAGGTCGGCCAGGACCTGGTGCAGGCCGGTCTGGTGGAAGGCGTCAGGGAACGTCTTGACCACCACCGGTTCGCCGTCGCGCGGCGCGACCCGTGGGCTGATGGCGCCGATCTCGGCCCGGATGTCGTAGGGAGTGCCGGGACCGCCGTCGTTGACGACGTGGACGACGCGGGATCCGGCGGCGCGGGCGCGCTCCAGCAGGCGGGCGCCGGCCGCAAGAGCCCGATCGGCGGCGGGCAGGGCCATGACGCCGGTGGTGTAGGTGTTCTGGTAGTCGATCAGGACGAGGGTCGCGTCGGCCAGGCGCACCGGGTCGGTGGGCAGGCCGACGACCTGACGGAGGGTGGGGGAGACGGTGGTGCTCATGGCGGGGTTTCCTTTCGGGGTTCGGGCAGGCTCACGCCGCCGTCGGGCGCGCGGTGAACGGGTGAACGGGTGAACGGGGGTCAGGCCACCGTGTGGAAACGGCGGCGGTAGGAGCCGGGGCCGGTGCCCAGGCGGCGCCGGAAGGCGCGGTGCAGGGTCTCCACCGAGCCGAGGCCGCTGTGGGCCGCGACCTGCGGCAACGGCAGGTCGGTGGTCTCCAGCAGCCGTCGCGCCACCTCCACGCGGGCGGACTCGATGTAGGCGGCGGGGGTGGTGCCGGTCTTCTGCCGGAACACGCGGGTGAACTGGCGTTGGCTCAGCCCCATCCGTGCCGCCAGTTCCGTCGTGGTGAGCTCCTCGGCGAGGTGCTCGCCGATCCACAGGCGCAGGTCGTCGATGTCGCGGCGGCCGGAGGCGGCGTGGGCCATGGGCACGCTGAACTGGCTTTGACCGCCCTGGCGTTTGAGGTACATGACCAGTTCGCGAGCCACCGCCAGAGCCGTCGCCTCGCCATGGTCCTCAGCCACCAGCGCGAGGGTCAGGTCCAGGCAGGCGCTGATGCCCGCGCCCGTCCACACCCGGCCACTGGACCGTACGAAGATCGGATCGGGGTCGACGGTGACGTCCGGGTGGTCGGCGGCCAGTTGCGCGGCGGTGGACCAGTGAGTGGTGGCGGTCAGGCCGTCCAGCAGCCCCGCCGCGGCCAGGACGTGCGCGCCGACGCACACCGAGGCCACGCGGCGGGTGGAGGGAGCGATCCGCCGCACCCATGCCACCACCTCGGCGTCCGTCAGGGCGCGCGGCCCGTCAGGGGTGACGTCCACGGCGCCCGGGACCAGCAGGGTGTCCACCTCGTCGCCGACCTCGTCGAACCTCAGGTCCGCGACCAGTCGCACCCCGGCGGCCGTGGTGACCTGGCCGCCCTGGGGCCCGGCGAGCCGCACGTCGTACAGGGCGCGGCCACCGATCCGGTTGGCCAGGGCGAACACCTCGGCCGGGCCGGTGACGTCGAGCAGGTCGACGTTCGGGAAGAGCGCGATGACGACGCGGTGCGCGGTGGACATGAGCAGATTGTTACCGGCCCCTCCGAGTGGCCGCAACGACAGTTATCTGTCACATACGGACATCGCCGCAGCTCGTCGCTCGGGTCCGGCTCAGCGGCGGGAAGCGGCCGGGGAACGAGGCCGCTACCTGTCTGGGCGATGCCGATCTCGGCCGATGCGCAGGCCGCCTGGGGAGATGGCATCAGGTACTCCTCACCGGCCTGACCGGGCCCCCGCCGGGCTGACCTCCTGGGGGCGGGCGGGCCCGTCCGATCCGGCCGGGTATTCGAGAAGCGGGACCAGGTCCCTGGACCAGGCCGACATGACAGGTGCGAGGACCCGCCAGGACTCCTCGGCCTCGTCGCCGCGGATGGACAGGGCGGCGTTGCCGTGCAGGACGTCCAGCAGCAGCCGGCCGTAGGCGGGCAGATCGGGGGCCTCCAGCTGTGCGGTGAGGGTGAGCGGGGCAAGGGCATGGCCGCCGGGGCCGACGCCGGTCAGCGCGAGGGTCATGCTCTCCGGCTCCAGCCCGAAGCGCAGCACGTTGGGCGCGTGCTCGCTGTCGCCGAAGGGCAGGTGTGGTGCGGGCCGGAACCGTACCGCGACCTCTTTGCGGTCCTGTTCGAGCGCCTTGCCGGTGCGGAGCCGGAAGACCGTGCCGGACCAGCGCCAGCTTTCGAGTTCCAGCTCCACCTCGGCGAAGGTCTCGGTACCTCGCCGTGGGTCCACGCCCTCTTCCTCGGCGTAGGGCGGAACGTCACGGTCGCCGACGCGGCCGGCCAGGTAACGGGCGCGGCGGGTACGGTGCACGACGTCGTCGTCCGTGAGACGGCGTACCGAGCGCAGCACGTCGATCTTCCGGTCGCGCAGGTCACGCTCGCCGAGGCTGAGCGGTGGTTCCATGGCCACCAGGCACAGCACCTGGAGCAGGTGGTTCTGCAGCATGTCCTTCAGCGCCCCTGCGCCGTCGTAGTAGCCCGCCCTGCCTTCCAGTGTCAGGGTCTCGTCCCAGACGATCTCCACCTCGGAGATGTGCGCGCTGTTCCAGATCGGCTCCAGCACACGGTTGGCCAGCCGGCTGCCGAGCACGTTCTGGACGGTCGTCATGGCCAGGAAGTGGTCGACACGGAACACCGCCTGCTCCGGCACGACCTCCGACAGCAGCCGATTCAGCGCCACAGCGCTGTCCAGATCTTCGCCGAACGGCTTCTCCAGCACGATCCGGCTGCCCGGTGTCAGGCCCGCGCCGCGCAGAGCCGCCACCGTGCCAGGGAAGATCGCTGGAGGGAGGGCGAGGTAGACGGCCACGGGACCGTCGCCGGCGATGGCCGCAGCGACGTCGGTGACGTCGGTGGCGTCGGCCCGCAGGTAGCGGGCGGACTCCGCGATCGCCTTCCTGGCGTCGGCGGGGGAGGAGAGGTCGTGCCGGCCGAGCTGGTCGGCCGCCCAGCGCCGGAACCCCTCGTCGGTCCAGTCCGCCCGGTCCACGCAGGTCAGCTGGAAGCCGTCGTCCAGGTGCCCGGCTGTCCGCAGGGCAGCCAGCGCCGGGAGCAGGTAGCGCGCGTTGAGGTCGCCGGTGGCGCCGAAGATGACGAGCCTGTTGATCACGTCATCATCCCTTCCTTCGCTCGTGCGAGGCGGACGCCGGCGGCGATGACGCCGATGTGGCTGAACGCCTGGGGGAAGTTCCCCATGAAGGTGCCCGTCGACGGGTCGATCTGCTCCGGCAGCAGCCCGAGCGGGCCGGCCCGGGCGCACAGTGACGCGTAGAGTTCCTCGGCCTGTTCGACACGGCCTTGCAGGACGAGGTTCTCGACCAGCCAGAAGCTGCACAGCACGAAGGCGCCCTCGTCGCCGGGCAGACCGTCGGGCGAGTTGTCGTGCAGGTAGCGGTAGAGCAGTCCGTCGCCGGCGGACAGACGCTCGGCGATGGCCGCGGTGGTGGCCGCCATCCGCGGGTGGTCGGCCGGGATGACCCTTCGCAGCGGGAGCGCGAGCAGGCTGGCGTCCAGCCCGCCGCTGCCGTCGAGGTGTTCGCCCAGGGACCGCACGTCCTCGTTCCAGGACTGGTCCAGGATGAGCTGACGCAGCTTGCCGGCCGTGGCGCGCCACGTCGTGACCTGGCCGGGCAGGCCGAGCCGCTCGCCGATCGACGCGGCCCGGTCCAGGGCCACCTGGCACATCCCGGCCGAGTAGGTGAAGACGCGGCCCGCGCTGCGTACCTCCCAGATGCCCTGGTCCGGCTGCCGCCACGCACTCACGGCGGCGTCGGCCAGCTCCGCCAGGCCGGTCCACAGCGCGGGCTGGATCTCACCCCCGGAGCGCAGCCACTGGTCGGCGCAGTCCAGCACCTCGCCGTAAACGTCGTGCTGGCGCTGGTCAGCCGTGCCGTTACCCCATCGCACCGGAGCGGAACGCCGGTAGCCTTCCAGGTCGGCGTCCTGGATCTCCTCAGGTACGGGATCGCCGCAGAGGCTGTACATGATCCGCGGCCGGCGGCTCTGTTCGAAGGCGTCGAGGACCCAGCCGAGGAAGGCGTCGGCCTCGCCGTCGAAGCCGATGCGGCGCAGCGCGAACACGGCGAAGGCGGCATCCCGGATCCAGGTGTAGCGGTAGTCCCAGTTGCGTACGCCACCGATCGGCGCCGGCAACGAGGACGTAGGGGCGGCGACCAGCGAGCCGTTGACCCAGTCGTCGCACAGCTTGAGCGTGATCGCGGCGCGGCGGACCAGCGGCTCCTCCGGCCCGCTGTAGCGGCAGTTCCTCATCCACCGGCGCCACGCCTCGGCGGTCTCTCGCAGCATCGCCTCGGGGTCGAAGCGGTGGTGGCGGTGAATACGACCCCAGGACAGCACGAGATCAAGGCGATCGCCCTGTTCCAGGTCGTGGACGGTGTGCAGGCCGGTCAGGGGACGGTTGGAACGCAGATGCAGGCGCAGGTCCGGCCGCCGGGACGCCTGTACCTCCAGGCCGCTGCCCAGAAGCCGGGTCTGTGCGCCACCGCGGGGCCACAGCTCCGCCGACACGCGGACGGTCCCGTCCAGGACCTGGACGGAACGGACGAGCTCAGCCCGGCTCGCGCCCGCGTCGTCGCTGAGATCCGCGCCGGCACGCAGCGCCAGCGCGTCGGTGATCCGCACCGAACCGCTCGGGCCACGCAACTCGGTCACCAGCACCGCGGTGTCAGGTTCGTAGCGCTGCCGGGCCTCCCGCAGATCCTCCACCGTCAGCGTGAAGTGCCCACCTCGTGCGTGATCGAGCAGGCCGCACAGCAGGGGTTCGCTGTCGAAGCGGGGCAGGCAGAGCCACCGGATCGAGCCGTCCAGGCCGACCAGCGCCGTGGTCGTGCCGTCCCCGATGAGGCCGAGATCCTCCAGCGGCAGGTAGCCCTCCCGCCGGCGGATCGGGCGGAACGATGGATCGGGATCGAGCATGCCAGGTTCCTCTTTCGTCGTACGACGCGCCGTCGGAGGGCACCGCTGCTTGCGAGGGCGAAACGCCGCCCGGTCGCGGTCCTAGAAGGTGATCAGCACCTTCACGACATCCTCGAGTTTCTTGTCCGATACCTCGAAGGCCCGCTCCATCTCCTCGAAATCAAACGAATGGGTCGTCATGTGGGTTGGGTCGAGCCGTTTCGTCTGGAGGATTCGCAGCAGTCGCTCCATGCGCAGCCGGCCGCCTGGGCACAAGCCCGTCGTGATCGTCTTTTCGGCCATGCCGACTCCCCATTCGACACGGGGGATGCGCACGAATTCGCCTTCACCGTAATAGCCGGTGTTGGACACCGTCCCGCCGGGCTTGGTGACTTTGATCGCGGTCTGGAAGGTCGCGTCCGCGCCGAGGGCCTCGATGGCGGTGTCCACGCCCTGGCCCTGCGTCAGTTCGAGGATCCGCTCGACGACATCCTCTTGGGTGAAGTCCACGACTGCGTCCGCGCCGTAGGTTTGCGCGAGCTTCTTGCGGCGGGGGACCGATTCGACCCCGATGACGAGGCCGGCGCCGCAGAGCCTGGCTCCCGCGGTCGCCATGAGTCCGACCGGGCCCTGAGCGAGAACGGCCACCGTCCCGCCCAGCGGCAGATGGCCGTTCTCGACGCCCATGAATCCGGTCGAGAGCATGTCGGCGCAGTAGACCGCCATCTCGTCGGAAACCTCTCCGGGTATCTTCGCCATGTTGGCGTCGGCCTCGTTGACGTGGAAATACTCGGCGAAGACCCCGTCCTTGGAGTTGGCGAACTTGAACCCGCCGAGCGGTCCGCCGGACTGTGACGGATGCCCGTTCTGAGCGGCGAGGTCGCCCCAGTCAGGGGTGATGGCGCCGACCAGGACACGATCGCCGGGCCGGAAGGTCCGCACCTCCTCTCCGACCTCGTGCACCACGCCGACCGCCTCGTGGCCGAGCGTCAGGTTCTCGCGGGGCCCGATGCCGCCCTTGACCGTGTGGGAATCCGACGTGCAGATCAGGGCGGTGGTCGTCCGTACGACGGCGTCCAGCGGGCCGGGCCGCGGTATGGGCTTGTCCATGAAGCCGACGCGTCCGATCTCCTTCATCACGAACGCCTTCATGGTTCCCCCGGTTCGTCCTGTCATGATCACTCCCCGAACGTCGCCCGCATCGTCCCGACACCCCGGCGACATGGCTGATATCTGGCCTTCCCCTGCCAGGGGGGCGGAAGCGGGGCTCCAGCAAGGACTAGTCCTTATGTGGACAAAAGACCCATGACGGACGGATCGCGCAAGGGTGCCTACGATCTCGCGGCGTACGGCCCCTGATCGGTGCCGCCGACCCTCCTTAAGTCGCTGATTTCCGGACTTTGGTCGCCGATCGGGGCATGCGCCGGACAACGCGCCTCGGCTGGCGGTATCTACAGATGACGTGAAAGCCGGTAAAGACCCAGAGGCCACCGTCGTCGCCGATTCCGCCCTGATCGTGATGCTGGTCTGCGTCGCCGGTGGCGCCGTCCTCGGCTGGGTGGTGAAGCTGCTCGCGCGATGGCTGGTGTCCCTGCCCTGGGCGCCGTTCCAGGGCCCGGCCAAGCTGCTCAACTCGTTCCCGGAACCGGGGCTCACCGTCGGCGTCGTCGCCGTGGGCGCCCTGGCGGGCCTGCTGCTGGGCCTCACCGCCCTGCACGAATCCCTGACGGTCACCGTCTCCGACACCCAGGTGACGCTCTCCACCAGGGACGAGACCCAGGTGGTCGAGCGGGGTGACATCGCCCTGGCGTTCAAGGACGGCAAGCAACTCGTCCTGCTCGGCCACCACGGCGGGGAGGCCGCGAGGGAAGAGACCGACCTGAGCGCGAAACGCCTGTCCAGGGCCTTCACCAAGCACGGGTACGGCTGGGCGGACGCGGACCCGCACGACGACGCCTACCGGCTCTGGGTGCCCGGCGCCTCCGGCCTCCCCGACGGGGCGAACGCCGTCCTCGCCGCCCGGGCCAAGGCGCTGAAGGCGGACAAGGGCGGCGACGCCCGGGAGCTGCGCAAGGAACTGGCCAGATTCGGCGTCGTCGTGAGAGACAGGGACAAACGACAGTATTGGCGCATGTGATCTCCGACCGGTGAGCGGCACCCGGGCTGCGAAACTCCTAGGGCGCCGGCGCGGTCGTGCGGGTGCCGGGGGTGCCAGCGGTGCCGGGGGCGGGGTGCCGGGGGTGCCGGGGGCGGGGGTGCCGGAGGTGCCGGGGGTGCGGGATGCCGGGTGTGAGGGTGCCGGGGGTGTCGTGGGCAGGCGCCGGATTCAGCGGTCGATTGCGGAAAGAACCGTTCCGCAGTGCCGTCTAGCTTGGGCTTCATGACGCACGACGTGACCGACATCCGGCCCTTCCGCATCGAGATCCCGCAGGGCGACCTGGACGACCTGCGCGACCGGCTGGCCCGCACCCGCTGGCCCAGCCGCCTGCCGGGCGCCGAGTGGAGCCGCGGGGTGCCCGTGCCGTACCTCAAGGACTTGGTGGAGTACTGGGCGGGGGAGTACGACTGGCGCGCCCAGGAAGCGAAGCTGAACCGGTTCCCGCAGTTCACCACCGAGATCGACGGGCAGACCGTTCACTTCTTCCACGTCCGGTCCGCCGACCCTGACGCGCTCCCGCTGATCATCACGCACAGCTGGCCGAACTCGATCGCCGAGTTCACGAACCTCCTCGGCCCGCTGTCGGAGACCTTCCACGTGGTGGCCCCCTCGCTGCCCGGGTTCGGGTTCTCCCCGTTCCCCGAGCCCGCGGACGAGCGGCCCTGGAGCATCGAGCGGGTCGCCCGCACGTGGGCGGAGCTGATGAGCAGGCTGGGCTACGAGCGCTACGGCGTCCACGGCAACGACGCGGGCGCGCTGGTCTCGCCGCAGCTCGGCGCGCTGGCCCCGGAGCGGGTGGTCGGGGTGCACATCACCGGCGGCGTCGGCATGCCGACCGGCGACCCGGCCGAACTCGAGGGGCTGTCGGAGGAGGAGCGGGCTAGCGTGGAATGGCTGGCCGGCATGCTGAGCGGCGCGGGAGGCAGCGGCTACGCGCCTTACCTGGCCGCGCGGCCGCAGACGCTCAGCTTCGGCTGGGCGGACTCGCCGGTCGCCCAGCTGGCCTACCTGGTGGAGAGGTTCAAGGAGTTCGACGGCTGGCCCGACGGGGCGGCGCCCCGGGAGCCCATCGACCGCGACCTGGTGCTCATCAACGCGAGCCTGTACTGGCTGACGGGCACCGGCGGGTCGTCGTCGTGGACCTACTACGAGGGCGCGGCGGGCATGCCGATCGACCAGAACGTGGTGCCGACGGGCGTCTCCCACGGCGGCCCGTCGGCCTTCCGCCGGATCGCCGAGCGCGGGAACGACATCGTGCACTGGGAGGACCACGAGCACCCCAGTCACATGCTGGCGATGGCGGCCCCCGATCCGCTGGCGGCCGACATCCGGACGTTCTTCGCGGGCCTCGACGGGCACGTGGCCTAGCCCGGCCGTACGGTCGGCCGCCCTCGGGGCGCCCATTGACGCAACCAGTCGATTGCTATAGTGTCGCAACTGTTCGGTTGCTACTTGTGGGAGGGTCTCATGGGTTTTCCTGATCGCATCGAGCGGACCCTGGAGGTCGCTCACCCGCCGAGCAAGGTCTGGGCGGCGCTCACCACGGCCGAGGGTCTCGGCTCCTGGTTCGGCGACGAGGCGACGATCGACCTGAGTCCGGGCGGGCCGGCCCAGCTGAGGTGGGCCGGCGGAGCCACGGTCGACCTGCGCGTGGAACGGGTGGAGGAGCCGACGGTCTTCGGCTTCACCTGGCACATCCACGGGCTGCCCGAGGACGATCCGCGCCGTACCTATGTCGAGTTCACGCTCGAACCGGTCGGCGCGGGCACGCGGCTGACGGTGGTCGAGACCGGTTTCGCCCAGCTGCCCGAGGACGCCTACCGCAAGGCGTACGACTCCAACACCCACGGGTGGGCGAGCGAGCTGGGTGAGCTTGTCGAATACCTCGATGCCGCCTGACGTCGAGGCGGTCGCCGAACAGGTCTTCATCGCCCTGGCCGACCCGAGCCGGCGCGCCATCCTGGCCGCGCTGGCCTCAGGAGGGCCGGCCACGGCCACGGACCTGGCCGATCGGCTGCCGATCACGCGGCAGGCGATCGCCAAGCACCTGGCCCTGCTGGCCGAGGTGGGTCTGGTCACGGCCGAGCCAGGGGAGCGGCGCCGGGTGCGCTACCGGCTTCGCTCCGCGCCGATGCAGGTGGCCCAGCAGTTCCTGGCCGCGCTGGCGCGCGACTGGGACAGCCCGCTGGAGGCGTTGAAGGACCACCTCGACCGGGACGCCGGCGGGCCCGCCACAGCCCCATCCCGCGAAAGGGGACAGCAGGCCTGATCACGGGCTCCGGGTGACGGAGGCCGTTCCCTGGGAAGGTTTCCCTGGCTCGGCTTCTCCATCGACAGCAGCCCGCAGGGCTTGATCACCACCGGCGCGGGCGGCCCGAGAGCCGCGACCGCCCGCGCCTGCCCGCCGAAGAGGCGGCGGCCCGTCAGGGGCGGTGAAAGCGGCTCGCGTGCTCGGCCCGTGAGAGTGGGCCCGAACCAGAAGGAGGAGAGCACGATGAAGACCCCACCGATCGTCACGCCGCAGGAGTGGGAGGCAGCGCGACAGCAGCTGCTCGTGAAGGAGAAGGAGATGACCCGCGCCCGGGACGCGCTGGCCGCGGAGCGGCGGCGGATGCCGTGGCTGGCGGTGGAGAAGGAGTACACCTTCGAAGGGCCCGGGGGCAGGGCGAGCCTGCTCGACCTGTTCGAGGGCCGTCGCCAGCTGATCGTCTACCGCGCCTTCTTCGAGCCCGGCGTGTTCGGCTGGCCCGACCACGCCTGCCGCGGCTGCTCCCTGGTGGCCGACCAGGTCGCCCACCTCGCGCACCTGAACGCCCGCGACACCACGCTCGTCTTCGCCTCGCGCGCGCCGCAGCAGGACATCGAACGGGTGAAGGCGCGGATGGGCTGGACGATGCCCTGGTACACCATGACCGACGCGTTCGACGCCGACTTCGGCGTGGACGAATGGCATGGCACGAACGCGTTCATCCGCGACGGCGACGGCGTGTTCCGTACCTACTTCATCAACAACCGCGGGGACGAGGCGCTGGGCAGCACCTGGAGCTACCTCGACATGACCGCGCTCGGGCGGCAGGAGGAGTGGGAGGACTCACCCGAGGGCTACCCGCAGAGCCGGCCGTACGAGTGGTGGAACTGGCACGACGAGTACGACGACGCAGGGCCGGCGCAGGGATGGCTGGACAAGATCGCCGCGGCCACCGGCACCGGCGACGACGGCAAGGACAACCCCGGCTCCACCGGCCCTGGCTCCACCGACCCCGGTTCCACCGGCTCCCGGCCGCGGCCCAGCGTCGCGAAGGGCGAGGGCACGACGGGATCCAGCGGGTCGGCGGGGTGCTGCTGTCCGGAATGAGCGGCCAGGGCCGGGCGGCGATGTCCCGCTGTCGTCGACCGCTCCGGCGCCGTGGCCGACGCCGAAGAGACCGTGTCGGCGCAGGGGCTACGCCCGGCCGCGCGTCGACCGCCGGCGTGAAGCGACATGACGGTGCGGCCGCCGAAGCCCGCCTTCCGCGGCACCCGTGACGACCTGTTACGTTACGTCTCCTGTGACCGGGTCGGCGGAGGGCTGCCCATGAGGAGACAACACGCGCGCATCCCGTTACCGGACGGCAGCTCGCTGGCCGCGACGGTGGCACTGCCGGAGGGGCCGGCACCGGCGGCCGGATGGCCGGGGGCGGTGGTCGTGCACGAGGCCTACGGCGTCGAACCGGACATGCTGGATGTCGTGGACCTGTTCGCCGCCCATGGGTACGCGGCCGTCCTACCGGATCTGTACAGCCACGGGAGCAGGATCGGGTGCCTGACCCGGGCCATGCACCAGCTCGCGACCGGCAGGCCGGGCCGTCCGGCCGCCGACATCGACGCGACCCGGCAATGGCTGGCCGGCCACGACGGCGTCGACGGCGACCGGCTCGGTGTGATCGGGTTCTGCATGGGCGGCGGGTTCGCCCTCGCGTACGCCGCGAGCGCGCCGCCCGGTGTGCGTGCCGTGTCGGTGAACTACGGCGTGGTTCCCCGCGACCAGGAACAGCTGCGGTCGGTGTGTCCGGTCGTGGGCTCCTACGGTGGCCGTGACCTGGGCTTCCGGTCGCAGGGCGCGCGGCTGCAGGAGCACATGCGGGCGCTCGGCATCGAGCACGACGTCGAGATCTATCCGAGCGCCGGTCACTCGTTCATGACCGACGGCCATCACCCGGTGGCGAAACTGGCGGCCTTCCCGCTGCGTCACGGCCTCGTCCGCCCGGCGGCCGACGACGCGTGGCAGCGCACCTTCGCCTTCTTCGACACCTACGTCGCCGACCACCGGTAGGACCGGCCGGCCGTACCGAGCGGACAGGCCGGTCCCGCCCGCTCGGTCCTGACGAAGCCGGGTCCTAGCCTCTGACCTGGACCTCGGCCAGGGACAGCGGGTTGGACGGCGAGGCGAGCTGGATCCTGACGTACCTGCCTCTGGTGCCCTCGGGCAGCTTGATCTTGCTCGGCGACCCGGCCTGGGCGCTGACGTGCACGGCGGTCACGCCGGGCGCGGTGCGGGCCTGGTCCAGGTCGTCGGTGGTGAACGGCTGGTCGGAGGCCATCACCCAGAAGTCCTTCAGCCGGTCGGCGCAGCAGTCGAGCCGGTTCCAGATGTCCACGCTGTCGAGCGCGGCCGAGGCGCCGAGATCGACCTGCCACCAGGCCTGCTTCTCCGGCTCGGCGGTGTGCGTCGTCGTTCCGGCGCCCCAGTTGCCGTCGGTGTCGCCGTCGACGGCCCGGGAGGCCGGGGCGTCGTAGCCGGTGCTCTTCTGCGTGGCCGGTTTGCCGAGCGAGAGGTTGGGCCGGTTGACCGTCAGGGGCAGGGTGGTGGTGGTCTCCAAGCGTCCGGTGCGCTGGCGCAGCTCAAGCGGGTACTCCCCGGGAGGCGTTCCCGCCGGGGCGCGCACGCTGATCGGCACGGTCACGCTTTCGCCGGGGCCGAGCGGGCGCACGCCGGTCGCCCCGAGCGTGGCCGTCCAGCCCCGCGGCGCGGCGAGGGAGAGCGCGGTGGCAGGGGCGTGCCGCTTGCCGGGGTTGGTGACCGTGAGCTCACCGGTGATCGTCTGATCGGCGGCGATCTCCTTGGCCAGGCTGGAGGAGGTGCGCAGCAGGCTGCGCACGCCCGGCGTCTCGATCTTGAAGACGAAGGCGTGCTGCCCGGTCTGCTCCGGCGTGTCCACCACGACGCGGCCCCGCTCGTCGCGGCTCCACGACAGGGGCGCGCCGGAGCCGAGCATGGTGATGCGGGTGCTGTGGTTCACCGGCAGGTCGGCGCCCAGTGTGAGCTGCTCGCCCGGCCAGGTCAGCGCCGTGGCGTACAGGGTGCCGTCCTTCACCGTGTAGCGGACGTCGTCGGGGCCGCCCTTCTCCTCGGCCCGGTTCCAGTACGTGGTGCCGTAGATCGCCTCGCCGTTGGCCTTGAGCCAGGCCCCGATGTCCAGCAGCCGCTGCCGCTGGATCTCGGGGATCGTGCCGTCGGCCTTCGGGCCGATGTCGAGCAGCAGGTTGCCGTTCTTGCTGACGATGTCCACGAGCGAGTCCACGAGCTGGTCGGAGGTCAGGTGGTCCTCCTCCGGCTCGTTCTGGTTGTAGCCGTAGGAGTGCGCGATGCCGCGGCTGGACTCCCACTTGACCGGGTCGATGTCCGGTTTGACGGTGTACTCAGGGGTCTGGAAGTCCAGCTCGGGGCTGTCGAGGTTGCCGCTCTGGATCTTGCACCGGTTGGCGACCGCGACTTCCTTGCCGCTCTTGACCGCCTTGTTGTAGTAGTCGGCCAGCACCCCCGCGGTGTTCCAGTAGGAGGCCGGCTTCTCCCACTGGCCGTCGCACCAGATGATGTCGGGGTCGTAGCCGTCGATGAGCTCGCGCATCTGCGGGAGCATGTAGTCCTTGACGTAGTCGACCCCGCTCGGCGCTCCGGTGTAGGGAATCGCCGCGCCCGTGTAGGGGTTGGTCGCCGGCCGTCCGGTGTAGGCGGGGTTGTACCACTCGTAGAGCGAGTAGTAGAAGCCGGCCTTCAGCTTGGCCTCGTCCTTGCGCGCCGCGTCGAACAGCTCCTTGGCCAGATCGCGGCCCGGCCCGAGGTCGACGCTGTCACGTCCGCTGACCTTGCTGTCCCACAGGGCCATGCCCTCGTGGTGCTTGGAGGTGAGGACGAAGTACTTGGCGCCGGCGTCCTTGAACAGCTTGATCCAGTCGGCCGCGTCGAACTTCTCCGCCTTCCACTGCCGCAGGAAGGTGTCGTAGTCGAAGTCCTGGCCGTAGGTGGCTTTGTGGTGGGCGTTCGTCGCGCTCCCGCGCGCGTTCATGTAGTTCCAGTACCACTCGGCGTAGCTGCCGCGCGGTCCCCACGCGGGCACCGAGTAGGCGCCCCAGTGGATGAAGATGCCGAACTTGTCGTCATTGAACCATCGGGGCACCGGGTGGCTGTTCAGTGACTCCACCGTGGGCTCGTACGCGGGCGGCGTGTCAGCGGCGACCGGCTGCGTGACACACATAGGTCCGATGAGAAGGAGGCTGATGGCAGGAGCTAAGCGGAGTTTTCGCCTCATGTGGGGGGCTCCAGACGTTGATTGATCGGATGAAAAGTAACCTCCGTGTTATCGCCTTCACAAGGGGGTCAGGTCAAAACGAGAGTCGTCCCACGACGGGAGGCCCCGGTGCATGACGGCGAGCCCTGGCGGTCATTGCTCGCGCCACGCGGGCGCCGCGAGCGGGCCGACCGCCCTCACCTCACCGAGAGCTCCGGCGGCCAACGCCGTCTTCCCCGTGGCCACGCAGGGTGACGACGACGCGCGGGCACCCGAGGCGGCGCCGGTTCAGGACGATCACACAGCGTGCCGTACACGAGGTCATGCCCGCGACCGGTCGGTTGCGGGCGCGGGTGCGGGCGGGCGTCTACTCCCTGCGTTCCAGGACCTCGCGCCTTGCAGGCGAGCGGGTCGTGCTCAGCGGCGGGCGCAGGCTCGCCCCGGGACGGATCAGCCGTCAGGGCGCCACCCTGGTCGCCGACATCGGCAAGGGCCTCGCCCTCGACGAACTCTTCCTGGACGTCAAGCGGCCGGCGCCGGCTTGGTTCCCGAACGCCCAAAGTCGCGGTGCGGTCGCTTGGGCGCCGGAGCCGGTTACCGCCCTGGTGGTGAATGCGGTCGGGCTGATGGTCCTGCCGGAGGTGATGAGTTCGGGCGGTCTGCGGAGGGTGTCGCCCACCGCGCCGGGACGTCATTTCGCGGTTGCATGAGTGCATCGCCGGGTCGCTTGACGATGATCGCCAGGGCGTATCCGATCGGTTGATCTGCGGCCCAGGCGATGAGGGCATGGAGGTCTCACGCGCCAGGTGAGCTTTCCAGGGGGCTCCCTGGTGCTGAGCAGCCGTCGCAGGACCGTGGTAGACGCCCTGCGTGCACAGGCTCAAGATCGTGCTGACATCCGCCAGACCCCCGCCTTCAACGCTCTCTAGCCATAGGGTCCGGGATCGCCGCAGGTCAGAGGCTTCATTGCTACCGGGACCCCAAGAGGCCTGCCTGTATCCGGCCGTCCGCGATCTTTGCCCGACGGCGACCAGTCCCCCGCTGGTGGCCAGTTCATGACCACCAGCGGGGACACGCACCCGCCTTCGACAAGGATGAAAAGGGTTTGCTCACGAAAAACCTTTGGATCGACTCCACCTAAGGCTCTTTTTCCAGGCTTCGTTGACAAACATGACGACGTCACCGTCACTCGATATGGAGTACTTCTCCCAGCCGTCGAAGCCTTCGGTAAGGTGCGTATCCCACTTTTCGAGTGTGCTCGCGCCGACTATGGCAACGGACTCCTGCGGGGGTTCGCCGTCAAAACAATAGGTTCCCCAGTTGGCAACAGCCGCAACCGTTCCCGCCTTGGCCTCCAATTCGGTGCCCTGACACGGGTGTTCCTTCGTTCGATAAAGCAAGACGGGCCTGGTCCATCCGCCATCTGTTGGATCGAAGTGTTGCTCCATGAGGCCCTTGTCGGCGGCATAAAACATCGCCACCCGCCGACCGTCGGCGAGCTCTGTCTGTGCGTTATAAGAGCTGGCATCTGTGTCGCTCCAGTCGCTCTTCTGCAATTCGAAGGAGTAGGCCGAGCGCTTCGCGCGAGGCGCGGTGATCGTGGGCTGAGGAGACATGCCTCCAGTCCTGGCGCCCGGGGACGTAGGGGAGCCGCTTGCGACGACGAGGTCCCGCTGTCCGCAGCCCGCCGCGACAGCGATTACCGCGGCAACGCTCAAGGGGGCCATGCCTCTCATGAATTCATGCATTCCATCTCCATGCCCGCTGTGAGGCCACGCCTGTCTTGGACAACGGTTCGACAAGGCCATAAACCTACCGTCATTGGGCGCATAACATCATGCCCAAGCATGAGGGAACGGATGCCGCCGCCCTGGCCCGCCTGGCGCGAGTGTTGGCTCCGACCGCCGCTCGCCGCCTCTTCCAGTGGTACCTGTCACCCCCACGAGGCAGGATTCATATCCCAGGTTGCCTCTTGGGTGAGTAACGGCATCGCCGGGCTGTTCACCGCGGAGCCGCAGGGCGAGGTGCGTCCCGGCGGGCAGCAGGTCAACCTGCCCGGTAGCCGAGCGTCCGCTTCCACCGCGGCGGCGAAACAGCCGCCGCCGGGCAAGCGCGTCAGGGACCCTCACCGGGATGGTCAACGCCTGGTATGCCACCGTCGATGCGCCGATGCACGGCTACGACCGGAGAGGCCGTCGAACCAACATCGGCGACTACAACGACCGCGGTGCCGTCACGAACGCGCTCGCTTCGCTGG
This sequence comes from Nonomuraea sp. NPDC003754, assembly GCF_053605785.1. Lineage (NCBI taxonomy): Bacteria > Bacillati > Actinomycetota > Actinomycetes > Streptosporangiales > Streptosporangiaceae > Nonomuraea > Nonomuraea sp. NPDC003754. The sequence continues at coordinate 161,285 of NZ_JBSGJX010000011.1, read as the reverse complement.
GCTGTTGCCGATTCTCCACGAACTGGCCGGCAGATGGCCTGCCCTTGCCTGTCAAATGGTTGACCATGCCGGATTCCATTCATACCGTCCGATTCATGACCTCTGCTGCCGATGGCCAGCGCGAGGCGATCCTGCAGATTGCGACCCGCATGTTCGCGGCTCTCGGATATGACGGGACTTCCCTTCAGCAGATAGCGGAGGCCGCCGGATTCGACGTCGCCAAGGTGACCTCCCTGTTGGGGAGCAAGCGGGACCTCTACCTGACCATCATGGAACGTGCCCACGAGGCTGATCGCGCTGCGATCGAGGCGGTCATGGCCCGATTCACTCCGCTGTCCCCCGCCGACGCCCCCAAGATGATCCATGCGCTGGCCGACAGCTATCTGGACTTCTGCCAAGCCAACCCGCAGATCCCCGCACTCTGGGCGCACCGCAGCCTCTTCGACGCCCAGGACGTCACCGACCTCGAGCGTCGCTACGTCTGGCCGCTGCACGCCCAGATCCACAAGAGCATCCAGCCCGCCCTCGAGGCAGGACACATCGACGACGCTCCCGACTTCAGATACGTCCTCTGGACGATGGTCTGGTGCGTCGAAGGCTTCTGCTGCGGCGACGTACTCGACGACGAGGGCAACCGCCTCGGCCCCGATGATCGGAAAGCCTCCATCGACTTCCGCAGGTACCTCCACCTCCTGCTCGACCGTCTGCTCATCCCGCCGCAGAAGACCCCCTGACGCAGGCCGAAGCTGGAGACCATTCAAGGACGCGGTCCACTGCGGGGCATGATGAGTCGATGCGACGTCCGGTTCAGCAAGCAAGCCGATCGGCGCGTGCGGCGAGCCTCTCCAAGACGATGACGGCGTACATCGTGCTCAAGCAGGTATGCCAGCCGACATGGTCGAGGTCACCCCGCGAGGACGTCCGGTACGCGGCGCAGGGCCGAGCCTCGATCGCGAACCTGCGCTCGGGAGACCGCTCCACAGTCGAGGACCTGCCGTACGCGATGCTGCTCGCCTCCAGCGCGGATGCCGACCACGCGCTGGCCCGCACGTACGGCTCCGGGATCGGCGGGTTCGCGGCGAAGGTGAACGTCATCGTGGGGCGTCATCGCAGTCCGTGAACCGCTTGGTGCTTTCTGGCCGGACCGGCGTGTCAGGCGAGCCGGAGGCCGGCCGGTCGGGTCATCGACGCGATCAGGGCCTGGACGAGGCGCATGATCAGCGCCTCCAGGAGCATGAAGGCGGCCTTGGCAAGCAGGGAAGCCAAGAAATCAGACACTTGCTACCTCACATGGAGAAAGACACTGTTATAGGCATATTTCGCTATAAATTTCCGTGTTCGGGTGTCGTTCGGATGACGGTCAGGTGAACTGTCCAGAACGTTTCCGCCCCAGGCTTTCGATCACCGTGGCCAGCAGCACCGCGAGCGCCGCGCACCCGAGCCCGATGCCCCAGCCGAGCGGCCCGATCGGCCGGTTCCCGAAGAACTGGCTGAGGCCGGGGACCGAGACGATCATGCCCAGCGCCGCCAGCGACGACACCGAGGCCAGCACCACCACCCGGTCCCTGCTGCCCAGCGCCAGCGTCTGCAGCAACTGGGCGCCGACCAGGGCCACCAGCCCGACTGTGTCCGCGCGGCTACGGGTGCCGGTCATGCGGGCGAGGATCCAGGCCGCGGTCGCCGCCGCGGCCGTGGTGGCCGCGCGCAGGTAGATGTCCCGCGTCAGCGCGGCGCCGAGCGACGCCTCGGGCCCCTCCGCCAGCAGCGCCTCCGGACTGGCGGCGCCGGGCGGCCGGACGGCCACCGCCATCGCCGGCAGCATGTCGGTGAGCAGGTTGACCAGCAGCAACTGGCGGGCGTTCAGCGCGCTGCGCCTGGTGAGCAGGCTCGAGCCGAGGGTGAAAGCGATCTCTCCGATGTTGCCGCCGAGCAGGATGCCCAGCGCGTCGCGGACGGAGCCCCACATGGCCCTGCCCTCGACGATCGCGTCGATGATCGTCTCGATCCGGTCGTCGATCACGACGATGTCGGCGGCGGCCCTGGCGGCGGGAGTCGCACGGGGTCCGAGGGCGACACCGACGTCGGCGAGCCGGATGGCCGGCACGTCGTTGGCGCCGTCGCCGGTGACGGCCACCACCCTTCCCGTCCGGCGCAGGCTGGTCACGATCCGCGCCTTGTGCTCGGGGGTGACCCGGGCGAAGACCGCCACGTCCGGCAGCGCCGCGCCCAGGGCCGCGTCGTCCAGGCCGTCGAGCTCGGGGCCGGTCAGGACGCGCCCGCCGTTCAGGGCGTTGATCTCGGCGGCGATCGCCTCGGCCGTGCTGGGATGGTCGCCGGTGATCATGACCACGCGGACGCCCGCCCGCATCAGTCCTTCCACGCTGCGCTTGGCCGTCGGCCGCACGGGGTCGGCCAGACCGAGGAAACCCAGGAAGGAAAGGCGTTCGATGCGGGACTCGTCGAGGTCGGCGCGGCTGGAGGCCGGCCGTTCGGCGACCGCGAGCACGCGGTAGCCCTGCAGCGCGAGCCGGTCCACCTCCTTCTCCAGCGCCCGCCTGGCCGCCGGGTCCAACGGGACCCGCCGGCCCCCGCGGACCAGGTCGGCACAGCGGGTGAGCACGACCTCGGGAGCGCCTTTGACGCTCAGCAGATGACCGGACTCCGACAGGCCGAGGACCGCGTGGTAGCCGCGCCCCGGTTCGAAGGGCAGTTCGTCGACCCGCTCCCAGCGCGCCAGCCCGTTCCGCGCGGTGACCCCCAGCCGGGCGGCCCCCTCGACCACGGCCCGGTCCGTGGGATGGGGAATGGCCCGCCCGCCGCCGAACCGCGGTCCCGCGCGCAGCGCCGCGGCGACGATCTCCCGCAGCGCCGGCGTCGCCGCCTCCAGCGCCTCCTCGGACCACCCGTTCGACACCCTGCGCAGGCTGATGTGCCCCTCGGTCAGGGTTCCCGTCTTGTCGAAGCAGAGCACGTCGACCCGGCCCAGCGCCTCGATCGTCGACGGGTTGCGGACGAGCGTGTTGCGCGCCGACAGCCGCTTGGCCGAGGCGAGCTCGGCCACGGTGGCGACGAACGGCAGCCCCTCGGGGACCGCGGCCACCATCATGCTCACCGCGGGCGCCACCGCCTGCGCCAGCCGCGAGCCGCGGACCATCTCGACGACCATCAGGACCACCCCGGAGCCGACCGCGGCGGGCAGGATCCTGCTGCTCAGCTCGCGAAGCCGCAGCTCCACCCCGCTGTCCGGCGGCCGCTCGCGGGCCAGCCTGGCGGTCCTGCCCGCCTCGGTCGCCTCGCCGGTGGCCACGACCACGGCGAGGCCATGGCCGGCCGCGACGGTCGTCCCCTGGTACACCATCGAGGCACGGTCCGCGACGGCGCGCGCCGCGGTCGGCGCCGCCGTCTTGGCGACGAGCTGCGATTCGCCGGTGAGGACCGACTCGTCCAGCTCGAGGCCGGTCTCCTGGATGAGCCTGCAGTCGGCGGGTACGGCGTCGCCGGCCCGCAGCTCGATCACGTCCCCCGGCACCAGGTCGTCGGCGACGCCCGTCATGCCGCCGCCGGGCCGGCGCAGCCGTACCCGCACGGCGGTGGCCTCGGTGAGGCGGCGCAGCGCCCGGTCGGCGCCCTGCCGCTGGGCGCCGCCGATGAGCGCGTCGACGACCATCACGCCGCCGATGAGCACGCTGTCCAGCGCCGAGCCGACGACGGCCGACAGACCGGCGCCCGCGGCCAGGACCGGAGTCAGCGGGTTGGCCAGCTCGTGCAGCGACGCGCCCACCAGGGACGTCGGGCCGGCCGCCTGCCGTCGCGGCGCCTTCCGGCGGCGCCGGGCCGCCTCCGTCTCGGTCAGGCCGCCGGGCGAGGTGCGCAGCCGGGCCAGCACGTCGCGCACCGCCATGGCGTGCCAGGGCGTGTGGTCGGCCTGGATCGGCGGCAGCCGGCGCTCCATGTGACGTCCCGCCCACTCCCCGACGACCAGCGCGGCCAGGGAGGTGCAGTCGCGCACCAGGTGGGCCTGCCGGACGGCGACCGGCTGCGGCACCAGGAACGCCAGTCCCGCCCCCGCGACGGCTCCCGCGGCGGCCACCCGCACGCTTCGCGTGCTCGCCTTCCTGGCGTACGGCAGGCACTGGAGCAGCAGGTGCACCCCGTCGAGCTCGCCGATCACGTCCGCGTCCCAGGGGACCCGCCGCGGCCGTCCGAGCACCCCGATGCCCAGGTCGGCCTGGCTCAGGCCGCGGCGCGCGCGCTGGGACACCACGGCCACGGCGTGCCCCTCGAGCTGGAGCGCGCGGACCGAGGCGGCCAGCCGGGACCCGCCGGCGACGGTCCGCTCCACGCCGAGCCGGCGGGCGAAGCCCGTGTCCCCGCCGGCCAGGACCACCTCGCAGACGCCGTCCGGCGCCGCGACCACGGCTTCGGCCAGCGGGTGCAACTCCCTGGCCAGGCCGACCAGGGCCCGCGGGACCTCACGCTCGGCCACCACGACGGCCCGGATCCCCTGCTCGCGCCACTCAGCCAGGCGGGCGGGCCCGACGGCCGCCGCGACCGGCCCCTCCGCCTCCTCGTACGGCACGGCGGTCCACCCGTCGTGCTCGCACCTGGCCGCGGGATCGGTCAGGTCGAGCAGGGTGTAGAGCCTGGCGTGCAGGTCGTCCGTGTCCACGTCCTGGGCGAGCGGGACGACGCTGTCGACCGTCCAGGCGCCGGAGACGAGCACGTCGGCGTCCAGGACGACCATGTCGATGCGATCCATGCGGTGCAGCGCGTGGCGATCCAGCACGATCGTGTCGCGTCCCGCCAGGGCACGCAGGGCGGCGCTGGTGAAGGCGTCCCTGCCGAGGCGCGCGGCCTTGGGCGCCCCGGTGATGAGCACGGACAGTCCCCGCTGGTGGTCCTGGCTGATGGCCGTGGTCACGCTGTGCGCCACCACCGAGGCCGCGCTGGCCGCGTCGGCGTAGCGCTCGACGGGCCCGTGGGGGAGCGGAACCGGGCGGGCGGTCGCCGCTGTCCTGAGATGGCGGTAGGCGCCCTGCTCGGCGGCGAACCCCTCCTCGCGCAGCGCCCAGGCCCGAAGCCCGGCCCGCGCGTCGACGTAGCGGCCCGCCGCGGCGACGGCGTCGACCAGCAGCGACAGGGGCCGCCCGGCCAGCGTCTGGGAGACGACCCTGGTCGCGGTCAGCACCGTGTCCACGGCGTGCTTGCCGAGGCGCTGCTCCAGCTCGTGGCGGATCCGCGGGGTGTCCTCGGCCAGCGCCAGGAAGGGCGGCACCGCCGCGTGCAGCCTCGGCAGGCGCGCGGCCTGGCCGGCCAGCGCCACTCCGGCTCCGACGAGGTGCAGGCCGAGGCTGACCGCGGCGCGGGCCTGCTGTTCGACGCCGTCGAGCACGCGGGTGGCCGCCGGCCCCTCCTCCGCGCTGTCGTCAGCGCTCTCATCCACGCTGCCGTCCGCACTGCCGTCCACGCTGCCGTCCACGCTGCCGTCCGCACTGCCGTCCGCCGTCTTGTCCGCGGTCGTGCCAGGGGTCCGCCCGTCCGTGTCGAGCTCTTCCACCAGCGCCAGGAGTTTGTCCATGTCGACCGTGGTGATGTCGCATCCGACGAACACGCAGCCGAGCGCCCCGTTCACCTCGGCGCGCCCGGCGCCCGCCGCGCGCAGCCGCTCCTCGAGGGCGCGCGCGAACCGCTCGCTTCCCGGCCCGCCGACGCGCCGCAACTCGATGCGGACCCCGCCCGCGCACGGCTGTACCCGGCGAGGTCGTGGAATGAAGCCGCGCACCGGTTCGGGGACCAGGTCGAGCAGCGTGTCAACCGAGGGCAGGCCGAGCCATGCCATACACCCTCCCGGCAACGGTTCGTCGAGCCGCGAGAGCGCGCGGCTCGCTGGGATCACGGGGCAACGGAGCTCACCCCGGATGTGCGCGAGCGGGGAGTGCCGGGATGACGGCCATCGGTTCCTCCTCCCCCTCCCCGGCGCGGGGCCGGGGGCGAGCACACGCCGTGATGCTCCACATCTCCCTTTCGCTTACATACCTACCCATTCCAGTCATATGTGACGTACAGCTCGTTTGGTTGCTTCAAGCCGGCTCCAGGAGCTCCTTCTGCCTCGCCCCCTGGGCGGCCTGCGCAGGCCCACCCCGTGGTCCTTGTGCCGACCTGCCGGTGAGCGGGTGGCCAACCGTGGCGCGCCGCGCGCCGTATGGGCGAGCGGGTGACGGGTAGGCGCCGTCGCATGGCTCGAATCGCTTCGGAAACACTGATCGAGAGGCTGGCCGAGTGGGGCGTCGACACCGTCTTCGGCCTGCCGGGCGACGGCATCAACGGGCTGATGGAGGGGCTGCGGCGGCACCAGGACAAGGTGCGCTTCGTCCTCGTCCACCATGAGGAGGCCGCCGCGTTCATGGCCGCCGGGTACGCCAAGGCCACCGGCAGGATCGGCGTGTGCCTGGCCACCTCGGGCCCCGGCGGGCTGCACCTGCTCAACGGCCTCTACGACGCCAAGCTCGACCACGCGCCCGTGCTGGCCATCACCGGCATGCAGGAGACGACCGTGCTGGGCACCGGCTACCAGCAGGAGGTCCACCTCGACAAGGCGTTCGGCGACGTCGCCGAGTACAACATGGTCATCTACCACCCGGCGCAGCTGCCGGCCCTGGTGGACATCGCCGTCAGGACCGCCTACGCCAGGCGGGGGGTGGCCCACCTGTCGGTTCCCAACGACATCCAGGTCGCCGACGCCGCCGCCGATCCGTGGAAGCACGTCGGCCCCGTACGCCCACCCAGGACCGCGCCGTGTTACCTGCCCGCCCCCGGCGTCCCGAGGCAGGAGGACCTGGAGCGGGCCGCGCAGGTGCTCAACGCGGCCGAGCGCCCGGCCCTGCTGGTGGGAGCCGGCGCGCTGCACGCCAGGCAGGAGGTGCTGGCCGTCGCCGAGACGCTGGCGGCGCCGGTGATCAAGACGCTCGTCGGCAAGGCGGTCGTCCCGGACGACTCCCCGTACACCACCGGCGGGCTCGGCCTGCTGGGCACCCGGCCGAGCGAGGAACTGGTGGAGGACGTGGACGTGCTGTTCATGATCGGCACGAACTTCCCGTACACCAAGCACCTCCCCGAGCCCGGCACGGCCAGGTTCGTGCAACTGGAGGTCGATCCGGCCCGCGCGGGCACCAGGGTGCCCACGGACGTGCCCATGGTCGGCGACGCCAAGGAAGGCCTCAGCGCGCTGCTGCCGCTCCTGGAGCGGCGCACCGACCTCCGTCACCTGGTGAAGTACCAGGAGAAGATGGACAAGTGGCGCCGCGAACTGCGCGCGCTGGAGAACCCGGAGCGCGACCCGATCGCGCCGCAGTACCTGGTGTCCGTCCTCGACGAGCTGGCCGCCGACGACGCGATCCTCGCCTGCGACAGCGGCACCGTCGCCACGTGGGCCGCCCGGCACTGGACGATCCGCGGCGACCGGCGGTTCTACCTGTCCGGCAACCTCGCCACGATGGCGCCCGGCCTGCCGTACGCCCTCGCCATGCAGCACGCCTTCCCCGGCCGCCAGGTGATCGCGTACGTGGGGGACGGCGGCTTCGCCATGCTCATGGCCGAGTTCCTCACCGCCGCCCAGCACGGGCTGCCGGTCAAGGTGGTGATCAACAACAACAACGCGCTGGGCCAGATCCTGTGGGAGCAGATGGTGCTCGGCTATCCCGAGCACGGCGTGCGCTACGCCGAGCCCTGGGCCGACTACTCCTCCTGGGCGACGGCCTGCCACGGGTTCGGCGCCAAGGTCACCAGGCCGGGCGACCTGCGCGGCGCCGTCGAGCGGGCCCTCGCCCATGACGGTCCCGCGCTGGTCGACGTCGACGTCGATCCGAACGAGCCGCCCATGCCGGGCAAGGTGAGCTACCAGCAGGCCGTGAAGTTCGCCCAGGCGTTCGTCAAGGGCCAGCCGCATCGTGCGGCCATCGCCACCACGCTGTTCAAGGACCGCATCCAGAAGCTGGGCGACTGAGCCCGCTCGCCGCCCTGGCCGCTGGGCGGCTACCGCACGCGAAGGGGAGGGCCGGCTGCCCGATTCGGGTACCGGGATACGGGTTTCTCCCCTCGCCGGTCGTGCCGCCCGCGTCGCATGCTCGCCCGTGGACATGTCGTGCCAGGCATGCCGTACGCGCATCCAGCGGAGAACCGGGGGCGAACCATGTCGTACCGTCAGCGGAAACGGCCACCAGCGCGCACGCGGGACGGCGCCGCGTGAAACCGACGTCCCACACCGAGGTCCAGGCCCTCGCCGACGCGCTGACCCTGCGCGCCGGGCCGGCAGCCGACGACGCGCCTGCCGCTTTCTGGATCCTGTCGTCCAGGCCCACCGCGGTGCCGATCGCCCGGCATCTCACCCGCGTCCGGCTGCACCTGTGGCGGCTCCCGGAGTTGGTGGAGGCCGCCGAGCTCCTGGTCAGCGAGCTCGTGACCAACGCCGTACGGCACGCCGGCGGCCATGTCCGGCTCACCCTGACGGTCGACGACGGCCTCATGCGATGCGAGGTCGAGGACGGCGGGCCGCTTCTCCTTCCCGCGGAGGGCTGGTACGGGCGCGCCCTCCTCGATGCGCTGGCCTGCTGCTGGGGGACCGGCCGTACGGACTCGGGGGAGGTGGTCTGGTTCGAGATCCCCACCGCGGACCGGACCCGGACGGAACCGGTCCGGGGATGACCGTGGCACGGGCAACGTCATGAATTGACCATAAATCCGGACATAAGGTATACAAATGGCAATACCCCTCCGCGGGGAGGGCCTTCTGCCTCAGCGTGCCTCCGAGTGGTCGCCGACCCCCTCCCGATCCTCGCGCTGAGCCTTCGTTCCGGACCCCCAGGAGGAACCTCCCCGATTCCGCCCGCCTCCGCCATCCCACCGGAAAGTCGCGCCATGAGCCACGACAGCAGCAGCGCACACGCCGTCTTCCAGTTCGACCTCACCGCGGACGAGACCCGCCGACGGGCCGCGGTCATGGCGGCGCTGGGAGCGAACTGGGACCCCCTGGCGGTGATGCGCGGGGAGGAGGAGGCGTACGCGCTCCTCTACTCGGGCCTCGACCGGCAGCAGCAGGAGACCTACGACATGCTCGTGGCCGCCGAGGTCCTCCCGCGGAAGGCGCCGGGCCGTGTTGCCGATTGACCCCCAGGCCGATCGGGGCCGCCGGGCATGGGTCTCCTGCCCCCGGTGCTTCGACGGCACCGACTGCGGGGACTGCCGCGGCGGACGCACCTGCGGGGTGCACTGGCGCTACCTGCTCGGCAACACCGGCAGCCGGCTGCACCTCCAGTGCCCCGGCTGCACCCACGTGTGGGATCACGAGACCCACTTCGGGGCGAGCGGCACCTCCTGACGGGCCGCCCCCGGCACTACCCCCACCCGCTACGTAGGTACCTACCCATGCCTTACGGGTACCCATACGGGGGTTTATCCCGTCTCGCTCGTGGCGCCGTGCGGTGCAGGCTGGTTCCAGACATGAGCTCAGCCGAACCCGAATGCCATGAGAGGGGTAACGAGCCATGTGCCAGCATCAACCGCCGTGTCCATCGGCGGACGCTCCGCACCACGACGCGGCCCGCCTGGTCGCCTTCCACCCGGAACAGGGCTGGGGGCTGCTGTGCAATGGGGTCGTCATCTTCGACGACTGCGGCGAGCTGCTGCCGGACGGCCGGAGCATCGCCATCGGACCTGTGCACTCCGGACACGCGGCATGAGGCTCATGACCCCCAACCGCTTCCTCGCCTTCGCCGACGGCCTGTTCACCCGCGCCGTGCCGGGCGAGCGGAGGGCCTCCTGGGTGCTGACGGCCACGTCGTCAGCCGTGCCCAGCGCCCGCCGCATGACGCGCGCCCGGCTGGTGCAGTGGGGGCTGCAGAACGAGGCGGCGGTGGCGGACGTGCTGGTGGGCGAGCTGGTGACCAGCGCGCTGCAGGACAGCGCCGACACCGTCAGGGTCACGCTCACCGCCGAGGACGGGCTCCTGCGCTGCGAGATCGTGCACGCCGAGCCCTCGGGACGGCGCGCCGAACGCGAACACCTCCTGCTGGCCCACCTGGCCTGCTGCTGGGGCACCGCCCAGACCGACGAGGGGAAGGTCGTCTGGTTCGAGCTTCCCGCACCGGGACTCATCTGAAGGGAACCGTGACCGTGCGCAAGACCCGGATCCGCAAGACGAGGAGGTCGGCCGACCCCCACGCCCCGGACCTGCGGACACCGTCGGGACGGCCGATGCCCTACTGAGCGACCGGCTGGGTGACCGCACTGCTGGGCGACCGCGCCGCCCGCGTGGCAGGGTGTCAGCCGGACGGCTCGTCGCCGGCCACGTGACCCTGCTCGGCCACCCAGACCGCGACCTGGGCGCGTGAGTGGTAGCCGAGCTTGCTCAGGATGCGTTCGATGTGCCCCTCCGCCGTCCGCTGGGAGATCACCAGGGCGGCGGCGATCTCCTTGTTGGTCAGTCCCTGCGCCACGAGGTGGGCGATCTCCGTCTCCCGCGGCGTCAGCGGCGCCGACTTGGCCGCGGCCGGCTGCTCGTCGCCCTGCTGCGGCCGGTCCTGGCGGAGGGCGTAGGCGAGCGCCTCGTCGTAGGAGAGCCGGGCACCGCGCTTGACGGCGGTCTCGAAGGCCGCGTCGCCGAGGGCCTGGCGCACGCTCTCCACGCATTCGTCGTGATAGTGGGACAGGTGCCCGAACCCCGACAGTGGTGCGCCGATCGCCTGCCAGACGGTCTCGAGGATGCCGAGCAGCTGGGCCGCTCGCCGGTACTGCTTCTCGGCGGTGGCGATCCACGCCAGCACCTCCAGGTTGATTCCCACTCCCAGCGGGTCGTCGAGCGCGCGGTTGAAGACCAGGCTCGTCGCCTCCAGCTCGGTCGCCCGCGCGAGGTCGCCCTGCCGCCAGACCTCCACGCCGAGCGCCATCATCATGTACGCCCGGTGCCAGCCCTCGCTGTGGGCGTCGCAGAGGGCCAGGCACTGGTCGCCCAGCTCGATGGCCCGCGGGGAGTCGCCGCGGAAGGAGTACGCCAGGGACAGCCGGATGAGGGCCAGCGCCGTGCCCACGGGGTCGCCGGCGGCGCGGTGCCCGGCCAGCGCGTCCTCGTAGCGCGTGATGGCGGACTCGGCGTCGCCCTCGTACATGGCGATCATCCCGCAGTAGAGCTCGACGTAGGCCAGGGTCGCGTCCAGCCCCAGCCGCTCGGCGATCGTCCGGCTCTCCTCGAGCATCGCCTTGGCCGCGGGGATGTCGGCCTGGATGATCGCCAGCCAGCCGGCGGTCCACAGCGCCCGTGCCCGCGCCTGGCTCGGTTCGGGCGCGGCGGCCAGCGCCCGGTCCAGCCAGCGCCTTCCCTCTCCCAGCCAGTAACCGCTGATCCAGTGGTAGAGCAGGTCGGCGGCCAAGTCGAGACCGGTGGAGACCTCCTCGGGATCGCCGAAGCAGTTCTCCAGCGCGGTGTGCAGGTTGGCGTGCTCCAGCCGCAGCCGGTCGAACCACGCCACCTGCGACGGGCCGAACAGCTGGGCTCGCGACTGCGCCGCCAGCGTGCGGTAGTGGTCGCGGTGCCGCCGTTGCAGCGTCGCCTGCCGGCCCGTGTCGGCGAGCTTCTCCATGCCGTACTGGCGGATGATCTCCAGCAGCCGGTAGCGCGCCCGCGACCCGTGCTCCTCCCTGATCAGGATCGACTTGTCCACCAGACCGCACACCAGGTCGAGCACCTCGTCGCGGTCGATGCCGTCGCCGGAGCAGACCGCCTCGGCCGCCTCCAGGTCCAGGTCGCCGGCGAAGACCGACACGCGGGCCCAGAGCAGCCGCTCCTTCTCCGAGCACAGGGCGTGGCTCCAGTCGATCAGGGCGCGCAGCGTCTGGTGCCGCGGCAGCACGGCCCGAGAGCCCCCGGTCAGCAGCCGGAAGCGGTCGTGGAGGCGCTCGTCCAGCTGCTTGACGGACAGGGCGCGCAGCCTGACGGCGGCCAGCTCGATCCCGAGCGGCAGGCCGTCCAGCCGCCGGCAGATCCGGGCGACGACCTCTCTGTTCTCCTCGGTGATGGCGAAGGACGGCAGGACGGCTCTGGCCCGCTCGGCGAACAGGCACACGGCGTCGCACCTGGCCAGCGACTCGATGGGCATCCCCGCGCCGTCGTTGTCGGGCAGCGGGAGCGTGGGCACCGGCAGCGTCTGCTCGCCGGCGAAACCGAGGGCCTCCCGGCTGGTGGCCAGGATGCTCAGCTCGGGCGCGGCGCGCAGCAGCGTCTCGGCGAGAACCGCGCACTCGTGCACCAGGTGCTCGCAGTTGTCGAGGATCACCAGGGCCTGCTTGTCCCTGAGGTGGTCGACGAGCACCTCCATGGGCGAGCTGAGGCTGAGGTCGCGGATCTCCAGCGCCTCGACCACGCTCTGCGCGAGCATGTCCGGGCTCTCCACCGTGGCCAGCTCGACGAACCACACCCCGCCGCGGAAGTCGCGGGCCACGTCGAGCGCCACCCGGAGGGCCAGCCGGGTCTTGCCGACCCCGCCGGCACCGGTCAGGGTCACCCCGCGGGACAGCGGCAGGCGCCGTTTGACCTCGGCCACTTCGTGCCGACGGCCTACGAAGCTGGTCACCTCTGCCGGCAACCTCGCCGTCTGCTGCCGTCTGGAGGCGCTCGTCGTCATGGGTTTCCTCGCCGGCTGCGTCGCCGCTGGAGCGCGGCTGTAGCCGTCATCGTTCAGGGTCGTGCGCAGGGCCTCAGCGGTCCGCACCCTCAGGATCCTTGTGGCCATTCATTACAGAACGGTAAAAGCATGCCGAAAATGGCCCAGGCGTAATCTGGGTTTCGTCGGCTCCCGTCCCGACGGCACGGGTGCCTCGACGGATCCGAGCGGGTGAGCACGCATGGGGGTGGCGTCCAAGGGTTCGCAGACGCGCGGGTTGCCGGCCGAGCTGACCAGCTTCGTGGGCCGTCGGCGCGAGATAGCCGAGGTCAAACGGCTGCTGGCAGGCTCCAGGCTGGTGACCCTCGTCGGCGTGGGCGGCGTCGGCAAGACCAGGCTGGCCCGGCGGGTCGCCGCCGACGTACGGCGCGCGTTCCGCGACGGCGTGTGCGTGATCGAGCTGGCCGCGCTGGAGTCGCCCGACCTGCTCGTCCAGACCCTCATCGAGTCCTTCGGGATCGCGGACCTGTCCACCAGACCGCCGATCGAGGTGCTGACCGGCCACCTGCGCGACAAGCAGATGCTGATGGTCCTCGACAACTGCGAGCACCTGCTGCACGAGTGCGCCGTCGCGGCCGAGACGCTGGCGCGCGCCGCGCCCGGCCTGCGGATCCTCGCCACCAGCCGGCAGGTGCTCGGCGTCGCGGGGGAGCAGACGATGGTCGTGCCGTCGCTGCCGGTGCCCGACGGCGACATCGAGCGCCTGTCGAGGGAGTCGCTGGAGCAGTCCGACGCGGTGCGGCTGTTCGTCGAGCGGGCCGGGGCGGTCGCGCCCGGCTTCGGGATCACCGACGACAACTGGGAGGCCGTGCTCCGGATCTGCCGGAGCCTGGACGGCATCCCGCTGGCCATCGAGCTGGCGGCCGTCCGGCTGCGGGTGGTCTCCGTGCACCAGCTGCTGGCCCGGCTGGAGGACCGCTTCCAGCTGCTCACCACGGGATCGCGGGTGCTGCTGCCCCGCCAGCGCACGCTGCGCGCCCTGATCGACTGGAGCCACACCCTGTGCACCGAGCAGGAGCAGCGGCTCTGGGCGCGGCTGTCGGTCTTCTCCGGCAGCCTCGACCTCGAGGCGGCCGAGCGCGTGTGCGCCGGTGACGGCGTCGCCGCGGAGGAGATCGTCGACCTGGTGTGCGGCCTGGTGGACAAGTCCATCCTGATCAGGGAGGAGGACGGCGCCCACGCGCGCTACCGGCTGCTGGAGACCATCCGCCAGTACGGCAGGGACCGGCTGCGCGAGGCCGGCCAGGAGGACACACTCAGACGCCGGCACCGCGACTGGTACCAGGACCTGGCGGTCCGGGCGCACCACGCCTGGTTCGGCCCTGACCAGGTGAGCTGGTACGCGCGCCTGCGCACCGAGCACGACAACCTGCGAACCGCCCTCGACTACTGCCTGACGGTTCCGGGACAGGCGGCCTCCGGCCTGGTCATCGCCGCGGCGCTGCGGTTCTACTGGATCGCCTCCGACTCCCCGCAGGAGGGCCGGAGCTGGTTCAAACGCCTGCTCGCCGCCGACCGGCGGCCGACCCCGGTCCGGGCCCGTGCCCTCTGCGTCGAGGCGCGGCTGGCCGTCCTGCAGAGCGACTTCGCGACGGCCGCGACCCTGCTGGGGGAGGGCCGGCACCTGGCCCGCCGGTTCGACGACCCGGCGACCATGGGCGCCGCCATGTACGTCGCCGGCCTCGCCGCCCTGCTCCAGCGGGATCTGCCCAGCGCGCTGACCCTCCTCGGCGGGGCGCTGGACCACAGCCGCAGGACGGGCGACGCGATCGGCGTCGTCAACTCGTTGATCTATCTGGCCACCGTGCACTCGCTGCTCGGCCAGTCCCGCAAGGCGGTCGACAGGTTCGAGGAGTGCCTGGCGATCTGCGAGCCGCGCCGCGAGAACTGGTTCCGGTCGTACGCGCTGTGGACGTACGGGATCGAGGTGTGGAAGCAGGGCGACACGCGGCGGGCGGTCGCGATGGAACGCGAGGCCGTACGGCTCAAGGAGCCCTTCGACGACCGTCTGGGCATCGCGCTGTGCATCGAGGTCCTGGCCTGGACGAGCTGCGGCGACGGCGAAGCCGAGCGCGCGGCCCTGCTGCTCGGCGCGCTGCGGGAGATCTGGCGCTCGTTCGGCGGGCCGCTGTTCGGCTACCTGGCCGACCACCATGACGCCTGCGAGCTGGCGACCAGGAGGACACTCGGCACCAGGGCGTTCGAGACCGCCCTGCGCAGGGGCATGGGGCTCACCCTGGCCGACGCGCTGGAGTACGCGATGCGGGAGGACCGGCCGGCGGGCGGGGCCCGGCCGAAGTCCTCACCGCTGACCCGCAGGGAGATGGAGATCGCCCGGCTGGTCGCGCAGGGCATGAGCAACAAGGCGATCGCGGCGGCGCTGATGATCGCGCAGCGTACCGCGGAGGGGCACGTGGAACACATCCTCGGCAAGCTCGGCTTCACCTCGCGCGTCCAGATCGCCGCCTGGGTCAGCCGGCAGGAGCAGGAAGGCGACGAGGGGGGCCCGGCCGGAGGCTCGCCGTGAGCCCGGCCGAGCGCGCACGCGCGGCCACGACCGACCCGCCGGCGGAGGCCTCCAGGTTCGTCGGGCGGCGGCACGAGGTGGCCGAGGCCCGGCGGATGCTGTCCCGCACCCGGCTGCTGACCTTGACCGGAACGGGCGGCGTCGGCAAGACCCGGCTGGCCTTCAGGGTCGCCGAGTCGCTGGAGCGCGCCTACAAGGACGGCGTGGAGGTGGTCGAGCTGGCCACCCTGGAGGCCGGTGACCTGCTGGCGGCGACCGTGGCCGCGGCGCTGGGGCTGCGGGACGTCGGGCCCGATCCGGCGACCATGCTGGTGGACTACCTCGCGGACAAGCGGATACTGCTCGTGCTGGACAACTGCGAGCACCTGCTCGAGGACTGCGCCCGCCTGGTGGACCTGCTGCTGCGCGGCGCGCCCCGGTTGCGCATCCTGGCGACCAGCCGCCAGGCCATGGCGGTCGGCGGCGAGCAGGTCATGGTGGTGCCCTCCCTGTCCGTGCCGGACGACGGCGCCCTGCCGCCACGCGACATCGCCAGGCACGATGCCGTACGGCTGTTCATGGACCGCGCGGCGAGCGTGTGGCCTGGCTTCTCCCTGGACACGGGCAACGCGGCCGCCGTGGCGCGGCTGGCCCGGCGCCTGGAGGGCATCCCGCTGGCGATCGAGCTGGCCGCGATGCGGCTGCGCACGGTGCCCCTGGAGCAGCTCACCCGCGAGCTGGAGGAGCGCTTCGACGTGCCGGCGGAGGGCAGCCCGAGCGCGCTGCCACGCCATCGGACGCTCCGCGCGACCATGGACTGGAGCTTCGAGCTGTGCTCACCGGCCGAGCAGCGGCTGTGGGCGCGGATGTCGATGTTCGCCGGCGGGGCCGACCTCGACACGGCCGAGGCGGTCTGCGCGGGCGACGGGATCGACCCCGTCGAGGTCATCGACCTGGTGGCCGGGCTGGTGGACAAGTCCGTCCTGGTGACCGAGCACGGGGAGGCCGGGGTCAGGTACCGCATGCTGGAGAGCATCCGCGCCTACGGCGCGGAGCGGCTGGAGCCCGGGGAGGCGACGGCGCTGCGCGGCCGGTACATCGACCACTACCGTGACGTGACGGAAGGACGGCGGATCGACCGGCTCGTTCCCGACCAGCTCGACCGTTACCGCTTCCTGGGCCGTGAGTTGCCCAATGTGCGCGTCGCGCTCGAGCTGTGCCTGAGCGCGCCGGGCACGGCGGCGACGGCCCTCGACATCGCCTCGTCGATGTGGAGCTACTGGATGCTCGCCGGTTCCCCCACCGAGGGACGGTACTGGCTGCGGCGCGGCCTTGACCAGGTGCCCGGCGAGGGCCGCACCCGAGCGATCGCGCTGTGCACGGACAGCATGCTGGCCCTGCGGCAGGGCGACCTGGACGCGGCGACGCCGAGACTCGAGGAGTGCCGAGCCATGGCACAGCTGGCGGGCAACGAGAGCGTCCTGCCGCTCGTCCTGCGGGCCTCCGGCCTGGCCGCCTTCTCCACCGGCGACGCGCGACGCGGCCAGGCGCTCATGGAGCAGGCCCTGGCCATCCACCGCGCCGCCGGGGACCTCGCCGGCGTGACCGTCGACCTCTACTACACGGCCGCCTACGGCTCGATGGAGGACCCGGCGCGAGCGGCGGTGATCGGCGAGGAGGTGCTGGCGCTGTGCGAGGCCCATGGCGCGATCCTGTGGCGCGCCTATGCCCAGCTGTCGCTCGCCATCGCCGCGTGGAACCTGGACGACTGGCACCGCGCCGAGGAACTGGCGAGCGAGGCCGCCGAGTTCACCAGAGGGGTCAACGACCGCTGGGGCCTGACCCAGTGCCTGGAACTGCTGGCATGGACGGCCTGCGCCAGGGGCGACCACCGGCGGGCGGCCCGGATGCTGGGGGCGGCGCACACGTTGTGGCAGGCGGTGGACTCCTCGCCGACCCGGCTCTGGTACCAGGCGACATGGCACGAGCGCTGCGTCGAGCGAACCCGCCAGGAGCTGGGGGAGCGGGAGTTCGCCGCGGCCTTCCGCGACGGGGCCAGGCAAGCCCTGACATCGTGCCGCTCTTGACGGCGCCCGCGCGGCTCGGCTGACCGGCCGCTCCTGAGGGTGCCCGCGCGGTCCGGCTGACCGGCCGCATCTGACGGCGCCCGTGCGGCCCCGCGGACCGGCCGCCGCGCGGGCCCCGGCGCGAAGGGCATGGTCAGCCGGTGGGTCGCGGTCGTACGGTGGAAGACATCCGCATACGGCTCGGGCCGTGGCAATGCGCGATCGAGTAGAGACCATGTCCGAGAATCCCGTCACTCCTCCAGAGGAGGAGCTCGCGACGCTCCGCAAACGTCGCGCCCATCTGCGCCGCGCCGCCGAGGAACTCGACCGCGCCCTGGCCGCCCCGCCGGCCGGCCGGGCCGCCGAGTGGGCGCATGAGCTGACACCGGTCCTGGCCAGGATGCGGGAGGCGTTCGACGCGCACATCTCGATCGTGGAGGGGCCCGACGGGCTCTTCGACGAGGTCCGTACGGCGGCGCCGCGGCTGGACGGCATGCTGCGCCGGCTGCACCGGGAGCATCTCGAGATCGCCGCGCAGCTCGCCGCCGCGGAGGACGAGCTGGCGGCGCCCGGCGACGAGCCGGCCGTGGAGCGGCTGAGGCAGCGGCTGACCGCGGTGGTGACGGCGCTGGGCCGCCACCGGCGGCGGGGGGCGGACCTGCTCTACCAGGCCTACGAGATCGACATCGGCGGCGAGTGACGTGCCGTCTCAGCCGAGCCAGGTGGTGATCTGGCCCATGGCGTTGGTGGCCCAGCCGAGCTTGAGGTGGTTGAGGGGCAGGGTCACGGCGGCGGCCCGGTTGGCCACGCCGTCGGGGGCGGCGCAGCTGGCGACGAACACCGCGCCGTCCGACGGGCCGGTGTGCTCGTTGTGCAGCAGCGCCATGTCGGGAGAGTTGCCGCAGAGCTGGTAGACCGGCACACCCGCCGGGGTGCCGGCGTCGATCAGCGGCCTGACCAGCGAGCCCCTGTCGATGGCGTACTGGATGCCGCGGCCTGCGGTGTAGAAGCCGGTGCCGCCGTAGTAGGTGGTGTACCAGTCCTGCTCGGCGGCGGGCAGCGGGTAGACGTCGTCCCAGCGGTAGAGCATGTCGTCCGAGCCCGGGTAGGCGTCGCCCTCGTAGCTCAGTTCGGGGTGGTTGCGCCAGAGGCCGTAGCAGATCATCTGGGTGTGCGGGGCGGGCGCGTTCAGCGACCCTCCGCATTCCGGAAATATCGCGAAATCGTGGGTCCAGCCGTGCCGGTAGCCCCAGTCGAAGCCCTTGTTCGGACCGCCCACGAGAACGAGCTTGCGCACGTCTCCCGCGTAGGCCGTGCCCCACGAGCGGCGCAGCGACGAGACGTACATGCGCGCGTTGAACGCCCCCTTGGACCAGCCGATCACATCGACCTGGGCCGCGCCCGTCTTGGCCTTGATCCGCGCGATGGCGTCGTGGATCTGCTCCGCCCAGTAGTAGCCGTCGCCCGTGACGTGCGGGAAGCCGATCGCGAACACCTTGTAGCCCTGGCCGCTGAGGTGCTGCATGAGTCCGGTGGTGGGACAGCTCGCCTGGCCGCAGCCGTACGAGCCGCGGGCGTTGGGGTTGGCCCAGGCCAGGTCGGCGGTCTGGTTGGCGCCGTGGACCAGCAGCACGGGGGTGGCCTTGGCGCCGGTCTGCCAGCCCGGCGCGTGGTACAGCAGGAACCGCGACGCGTGCGGGCGGGCGACGTCGCCGAACAGCCGCCTGGTCTGGCCCGTGTGGTCGCCGCGGCCGTCAGGGGGATAGGTCTCGGCCTGGAACCCGCTGGAGGCGTCCCGGTAACGCTCGACCTGCGCCCAGCCGTTCTCCAACCCGGTCGTGTAGGTGGCCTCCAGCGTGACCGATCCGGCCACGGCCGCCGCGGGCGCGGCCGGCGCCGTGAACACCGCTGTCGCCACCAGCGCTAAAGCGGTGGCGGTTCGTCCCCAAGGACGTCGCATCATCTCACATCTCCCAGAACCGATCGTGCAGGGACAGGTGAGCTCATCTCGCCGGATCGAGGCGGCCGGGTCAATGTGGGCCGGCGCCATGTCCGCGTCCGTGGCCGTGGGTGCGCGACATGCCGATCACGCTCAGACGTAACGGGAGTTCACGCGCGCGCGACCATCGGGAACCACAAATTTCCCAATCGTCGCTCTTGTCAGACAGTTCACCACTGATCAATTATTGGCCCGTCAGCGGGAGGCGATCGCGGACCGATGACGAGGCGATGACTTCACTTCCTCCGACCGCTGTCCTCCACTTTGTTCTGCCCTCGTAGCAATACTCCAGCGAGCCCGCCACCCGGCGTTCTCGCTGGTTGCCATGCCTTCATCGAGACTCAGGGAAAGGAAGGCGGAATGGGCCAGAATTCAACCGTCCGAACCATTGACAACCAGCTTTTAACGCTTGACATCGACGGTGTGGAGCAGGACGATCTCCACGCCTGGACGGGCCACATCCGTTACACCCCCCGCTACGGCGTGCGCGAGACGACCGCCGACGTGTGGGCGCTGGAACTGGCCCCGAAGTCGTCGCTGGGCGTGGGCGTCTCCTCCGTGCGCGGCCGGGAGCGCGAGCGTTTCTCCCTGGCCGGCGGCGAGGTCGTGATCTACGACTGCGAGGACCCCTCGGACGCGCGCTGGGCGACCTGGCTGGGCCCGTGGAACATGGCGCACGGCCTGTTCTACGCGCCGGAGTGGGAGTCGGCCGACGTGGTGGCGGTCTTCTCCAGGCTGCAGTGGACCGACACGCCCGAGGGCCTGGTCGCCACGCCGAACCGGCGTTTCGACCTCCAGCAGGCGGTCTACCTGCAGACCGTGGCCGGGGTGGGAACCATGCAGGTGGAGCCGAAGCGGCTGGCCGCCGGCCAGGTCCCCCGCTTCCGCGGCTTCTCGGCCCCCGCCGGCGAGGTGTGGCGGGTGCCCAGCTCCGACGGGCAGGACCGCGAGACCCTGCTGATGGTCACCGACACCGCGGTGATCAGGGTGAGCCCGTGGGACGCCCCACGCAAGGGTCTGCCGGCCGCCAACGGGGTGGCCAAGTCCGGCGGCGGCACGCCGGAGGCGGCCGCGGAGTTCCTCACCAAGGTCAAGCGCGTCACCTGGGGAGCGTGAGGAGTGGACCCGATCACTGCGGCGGTGGTGATCCTCTTCGTCCTCGTGGCGCTCACGTTCGCGGCCGGGGCCGGTCTCTACCGGCGGGTGCGCGAGCTGGAGCTGGCCACGTACAAGGGCGTGGGGATCCGCGTCGCCGCGGGCGGCGAGGAGCGCACGGGGATCGGCCGTCCCGGCCAGACCACCATCGCCGTCAAGGTCAACCGCCGGTGCCCGATCTGCGAGGACGTGCTGCTCGCCGTCGGGAAGCTGGCGGCCGACCTGCCCGAAGGCGTCGGCTTCACCGTGGTGTCCGACGACCCGGGCTTCGACAAGGAACTCCCCGAGTCCGTGCAGGTCATCAGGGATCCGCAGGTCTGGCGCTCGATCACGGTGCCCTACGTGCCCGCCGTGCTCGTCGTGGACGAGCAGGGGTTCGTGGTGCACACGACGCCCGCGGGCTCAGGGGAGATCGTGCCGGAGACAGTCGAACGGGTGATCGCCCGGCGAAAGGAAGCGAAGCTGTGAAGAACCTCTCCCGTCCCTCCATCCTCGACCAGATCCCGAGCGTCGCGGACGAGCCGGAGTCGCCGGAACCGTCCAGGTACGCCGTCACCGAGCAGCGCTGGAGCCGCCGCCGGCTCTTCGGCACGGTCGCGGGCGTCACGGTCGCCGCCGGGCTCGGCGCGCTCGACCTGCTTCCCTGGTCCAGGCCGAGGGCGGCGATGGCGCTGACCGAGTGGACCGACGGCTGCCACGGCTACTTCAACTCCTCCACCGTGTGCACGCCCTCCTCCGCGTACTACGGCAGTGACAACTGCTCAGGCAGCTGGCACAAGAACCAGGGCGGCTCGGGCACCTGCTACAACTACCGCTACACGCCCAACGAGACCTCCTGCGGCGGCCGGAACGCCTGGCGGTGGACCGGCAGCGTCGCCCGCCGCAAGTGCTCCGACGGCTGGTACGAGTACCACGACTGCGGTGGCGGCAACATCTCCCGCTTCTCCATCTGCCGGACCGCGATCTGACGCATGCGGACCCTGAATCCCGCCACCCGTCTGCTGGTGCCCGCCATGGGCCTGGTCGTCGCGGCGGAGGCGGCGACGCTGAGCGCGTTCGCCTCCGGCTTCGACGTGCGGGGCTTCACCTGGCTCGTGGCGGCCCTGGTGGCGGGCTTCTCCCTGTCGGGCTCGGTTTGAAGCCTCAACAGCGCCTGGGTGCTGTCCTCGTCGGTCCGACGGGGTTCTGATGCCGCCGGCTTCATCGCCGGCCTGTTCCTCGGTGCGTTCCCCACCGCGTTCGCCTTCATGGTCATCGGCTCGGTGGTGCGCTCGCCGCTGCCCGTGATCGCGTGCCAGGTTCTCGCCGGCCTGGCGGCGGTGGTGTTCCTGTTGCGGGAGTTCCACGTCTTCAGCTTCCCGCTGCTGCAGAACGCCCGGCTGGTCCCGCAGTTCGTCGCCCACACCCCGGTCTGGGGCGCGGTGCAGTTCGGCGCGGAGATGGGCACGGGAATGCGCACCTACTCGCCGACCGGGTTGCCGCACATCATGGCGATCTCCCTCTTCCTGCTGGGCTCGTGGTCCGACGCGCTCATGGCGGGGGCGGGGTTCGCCCTGGGCAGGGCGCTCATGCTGCTCACGTTCCTGCTGGCACGGGACAAGATGCGCGCCGACACCGCGTTCGACTTCGCGCTGCCGAAGATGACGTGGCTGTTCGCCCTGATGTTCGTTCCCCTGGTCGCGATCCTGGTGGCGGCATGACGCTCCTTGTCCTCCGGTACGGCCTGGCCGCGATCCTGGCCGTGGCCGTGCTGGGCAAGGCGCGACACTTCGCCGCCTTCCGCGGCAGCCTGGGCGGGTACGGGCTGTACGGCCCGCTCGCCTGGGCGGGCGCCTTCACGGTCCTCGCCGTGGAGGCGCTCGCCGCGGCCCTCGCCGTGTCCACGGTGGACGCCGCGCTCGTCGGCGTGGTGGGCACCGTGCTCGGCACGATCTTCACCGGCCTGCAGGTCCACCTGCTGGCCACCGGCAACCGGGCGCCGTGCCTGTGCTTCGGCACCGCGGCCCCGGTGTCGGCCACCTCCCTGGCGCACGCGGCCGTCGTGCTGCTGGCCGGGCTGGTGCTGCTGCTGGCGGGGTGAGCCGCCGCGGCTAGCCCTGGTCGAGCTCGAAGGCACGGGCGACGAGCTCGTAGGAGCGCAGGCGGTTGGCGCCGCCGTACACGCCGGTGGTGATCATCAGCTCGTCCGCCTCGGTGCGGTCGCGCAGCGCGGTCAGGCCGGCGCGGACCTCGTCGCCCGTCCCCATGACGACGTTGCGGAGATAGCCGTCGACGAAGCTCCGCTCGACGTCGGTGTAGGGATGGGCCGCGGCCTCCTCGGGGGAGGGGACGGGGCTCGGCCGGCCGCGGCGCAGCCGCAGCATGGCCAGCGCGATCGTACCCGCCAGGCGCAGAGCCTGCTCGGAGGTGTCGGCGGCGACGGCGCTGACCCCGATCATGGCGTACGGCTTGTCGAGCCACTGCGACGGCTGGAACCTCGTGCGGTACAGCTCGAGCGCGGGCTCGGTGTTCTCGGCGCTGAAGTGGTGGGCGAAGGCGAAGGGCAGGCCGAGCATCCCGGCGAGCTGGGCGCTGAAGCCGCTGGAGCCGAGGAGCCAGATGGGCGGCCGGTCGGCGTTGAGCGGGTAGGACTGCAGGCCGGCGGGCGCGTCGCCGTCCAGGAAGGCGGTCAGCGTGGCGACCTCCTCGGGGAAGGCGTCGGCGTCGCCCCTGCGCATCGCTGCGGCCGTGGCGGGATCGGTGCCGGGCGCCCGGCCCAGGCCGAGGTCGATCCGGCCGGGATGGAGCGCGTGCAGGGTGGCGAACTGCTCGGCGACGATCAGCGGCGGATGGTTGGGCAGCATGACGCCGCCCGAGCCGAGCCTGATGGTCTCGCTGTGGGCGGCCAGGTGGGCGATCAGGACCGCGGGGGCGGAGCTGGCGACGCTCGGCATGCCGTGGTGCTCGGCCACCCAGTAGCGGTGGTAGCCCCAGCGCTCGGCCCGCCGTACGAGCTCGGTGCTGGTCCGGAGGGCGTCGGCGGCGGTGCCGCCCGCGCTCACGGTCGCCAGGTCGAGGATGGACAGCGGCACGTCGGCCCGGCCGCGGGCGGGGCCCCTGATCTGATCGGTCATCTTCCGGGCAACCCGCGGGCCCCGTGCGTCTATTCCACCGCCCCTGCCGCGGGAACGGCCGAGCCCGCCCTCAGCGCAGGGAACGGCCGAGCCCGCCCCCTGCGCTGGGGCGGGCTCTGTCCAGGGAAGCGGAGCGGCGGCGGCCACCCGGGGGCCGGTGGCCGCCGCACGGAGGGGGCGGCTACGGCCTGTTCAGCCCGAGGGTGTAGGAGCCGGAGCCGGAGTAGGCGTGGACCCGGTACCTGTAGTAGCCGGCGGTGCCGTTGTAGCTGATCGACTCGTCGGGGTTGGCGCTGTCGCTCTTGGCCACCTGCGCCCACGAGGAGCCGTTCCACTTCTCCAGATAGAGGTCGAAGTCGACGCCGCTCGGACCGTCGAGGCAGCCGGCGTGCGTGCCGGACACGGTCGACTGGTAGGAGGAGTTGTTCGGCTGGTACTGGTTCTGGCCGCTGGTCAGCGAGCCGTTGAAGACCTCGCGGTAGTTCTGGCAGCCGGTGGGCGGGTTGCCGCCGCCGGTGACGAGGGTGAGCCCGTAGGCCGAGAGGATCTCGTTGACCGGCTGGAAGTAGGTGGTGCCGCCGGAGGAGCAGTTGCCCGACCCGCCGGAGGTCACGCCCTGCGCCTGGTTGCCGGAGATGTACGAGCCGCCGGAGTCGCCTGGCTCGGCGCAGACGCTGGTCCTGGTGACCTCGCGCACGGTGCCCTGCGAGTAGGTGACGCTGGTGTTGAGCTGCTGGACGGTGCCGCAGTGCCAGCCGGTGGTGGAGCCGGCGCGGCAGACGGAGGAGCCGACGGGGGCCACGGTCGAGCCGTTGACCGGGATGATGCCGGCGCTGTAGCCGTTCACGACGCCGACGGGGGTCCAGCCGGTGTTGACCTCGACCCACGCGTAGTCGTTGCCGGGGAAGGAGGAGCCGCGGAAGGTGCCCTGGGCCTGCTGGTTGGCGCCACGGGTGGTGGCGCCGACGGTCCCGCAGTGGCCCGCGGTCACGAAACCGCCGTTGGTGCCGGCCTTGGTGACGGAGAAGCCGACCGAGCAGCGGGAGCCGCTGCCGATGTAGTAGGCGTCGCCGCCGCGGATGTCGGCGTACGGCACGGGCTGCTCGCCGGACTGCTCGACCCGGACGAGCGCCTTGTCGGCGCCGCTGGCCGCGATGAAGGCCTCGGCCTCGGCGGGCGCGGAGGACAGGATCACGACGCTGTTGGACCGCACGTCGACGTACCAGACGGGAGCGGTCTTGGGAGCGCCGGCCGCGGCCTTGTCGAGGGCTTCCTTGGCCGCGTCGAGCTGGGCGAGCGAGTGGGTGACGACCTTGAGCCGCGCGCCGGACAGGCGGCGCTGGGCGGCGTCGGTGGTGGCCACGACCAGCGCGCTCTCGGGGCCCTCGACCCAGGCGCCGGCGAACTGGCCGCCGAGGCGCTTGGCGAGCCCCGCGGCGGTCTGCGCGGCCCGTTGCTCGTTGGCCAGGCGCGTGAGCGCCTGCTCCCTGGTGAGGTTCAGGTCGCGCTGCATGGCCTCGACCATGCCCTTGGGCGGGTTGACTTCGGCGGGGACGGAGGCGATGGCCGGGGTCGTGGTCAGCGCTAAAGCGCCGATCGCGATGGCGACCAGCGCACGGGTGCGGCGAAGCATGCGGTCTCCTTCGCTTGCTGGGGGTGCCGTCACCGTAACGGCGTGCGACCAGCGCGAGGAGATATCAGTTGCCCCCTATCGCGGTGTTATGGGGAGGTGCCGAAGCCGGGGTTGCGGAGGACCCATTCGTGGTAGACGGGGCTGCGCCGTACGGCGTCGGCGTGGGCGGCCTTGGCGTGCGCGGCCATCCATGACGCGCCGGGCGCGCCCGGGTGGTGGCCGAGCATCTGGCGCCAGCGCAGGGGCGCGCCGGCGATGGGCACCATGACGAGGCCGGGGGCGAAGGGATGGGTGGCCTGGCACAGGACCACCGCCCGGCCGACCTGGGCGAGATGGACGCAGGTGGCCACGTCGGTCTCGTACATCGTGCTGGGCGTGAAGCCTGCGCGCGTGCACGCGGCGGCGAAGCAGTCGCCGAAGCAGCCGTCGCCCGGGGTGACCGCCCACTGCTCGCCGGCCAGGTCGGACAGGGTCAGCTCCTTCTCGCCGGCCAGCCGGTGATCCTGGGCGACCATGACGAAGACGGGGTCGACGCCGATGGTCTGCCAGGCGATGTCGCCGTCGGGCACCCCGTCGCCGCACGATCCGGCCAGCACGTAGTCGAGCCTGCCCTGGGCCACCATGGCGGCGAGCTCGCGCGACGACCAGGAGGTGTAGGTGGAGACGGGCCCCGCGGCGGCCAGCCGGTCGACCAGCCCGCCCAGCACGGGCCCGTTGGTCGCTCCGATGCGGTAGCCGACCGCGGTGGCGTTGGCGAAGCGCACGGCTTCGTCCTGCAGTTCCTGCGCCGCGGGCAGCAGCACGCGGGCTCGGGAGAGCACCAGTTCCCCGAGGGGGGTGGGCCTGGCGCCGTAGCGGTCGCGCTGGAAGAGCGTGCCGCCTAACGCGCGTTCGATGCGCTTGAGCTGGGCGGTCAGCGCCGGCTGGGCCACCCCGAGCCGGGTCGCTGCCTTGCTGACGCTGCCCGACTCCGCGACCGCTCGAACGATCTTGAGGTGCCGGAGCTCGAGGTCCATACCGGGAAAGTAAAACCACCACCACCTCCTCGCAATCCCCGGTTGTCAGGAAATTTGACGTATGTTGTGGTAGCGCGTCGCCGGGTAGCTCACTGTCCATGGGAATCGATCCAAGGGACCTGTCGGAAGAGGACCTGCTCCGCGAGCTGCGGCAGCTCTACCAGACACGGATGCAGACGCTGTTGCACGGGCCGGACGACGCGCTCGCCCGCCACACCTCGCGGACCAACGAGCTGGAGAGCGAGTACCTGCGCCGCCATCCCGTGCGGGACATCGATCCGGGCCGGTTGCGGGAGGGAGCACGGCAGCGATGACGGAACCACACGACGTGCAGGCGCTGTCCGACACCGACCTGGCCGTCTACGAGGCCGTCGCCGCCATCGCGGTCGGTGGCGACGAGGCTCGGGTGGCCGAGGTGTCGAGAATGGCCGGACTGAGCGAGGACGAGACGCGGCGCAGCATGGCCACGCTCGTCGCGATGGGGCAGGTGGTGCCCAGGGGCGAGGGCTTCGGCCTGGGTCGCCACGACTTCGGCCTCGAATACTGAACGATCACCCGCGGGGCTTCCCGCGGGTCTTGATCGCCTGTGGGATGTGCGGGATCGTGGCGGGAGACATCGCTCCGGCCATGGAGACGACATGCATCCTCCTCCAGCGGGCTACGGGGAAGGCGAGTGGCACCACGTTCCCCCGCCACCCCCGCACCCCCCGGCCCCCACATCGGGCACCGCCGTCGCCAGTCTCGTCTTCGGCGTTCTCGGGCTGGTCGGCAGCTGGTGCCTGTTCGGCGTCCCGTCGATCATCGCCATCGTCCTGGGCCACGTGGCCACCTCGAAGACCAAGCGCGGCCTGCGCCCGGGGCACGGCCTGGCCGTCGCGGGCCTCATCCTGGGCTACATCGTCGTCGTGCCCGCGCTGATCGTCACGCTGATCATCATCGCGAGCTCCGACGCCTCCTCGCTCGCCGGCTGGGTCAACGCCGTCCTCTCCTGGCTGGATTCCATGCTGAATTAGCCCACGTCCCGAAAAATCAGAACATCGGCTGGCAAAGCTGTGACAAGACCGTGGCCATGACCGCCCCGTGAGGGTAGAGCCCCTCCCGAGGGAACCGATCGGGGGACGCGGTGAGAGCACAGGTCATCGGCGGGCTTCTGGCCGTTGCCGGACTTGCCGTCGCATGCGGGACGGCGGGGCAGTCCGGGGAGACGGGGGGCGCCAGAGGCGGCACCGCCAGCGCGAGCGCCATCGGCACCGTCGAGCAGGGCTTCAAGATCGGCCTGCTGCTGCCGGAGTCCAAGACGGCCAGGTACGAGAAGTTCGACCGGCCGTACATCACCAACGACATCAAGGCCTTGTGCCCCAAGTGCGAGGTCGTCTACAACAACGCCAACCAGGACCCCAACCTGCAGCAGCAACAGGTCGACTCCATGCTGACCAACGGGGTGAAGGTGCTGATCCTGGACGCGGTGGACGCCAAGGCCATCGCCTCCTCCGTCTCCAAGGCCAAGAGCCAGGGCGCCATGGTGGTCGCCTACGACCGGCTGGCCGGCGGCCCCATCGACGCCTACACCTCCTTCGACAACCTGCAGGTCGGCAAGGCGCAGGGGCAGGCCCTGCTGGATGCGATCAAGGCGGGCGGCGACCCCAAGCGCGGGCCGATCGTCATGGTCAACGGCTCGCCCACCGACCCGAACGCGGGCGACTTCAAGAAGGGCGCCCACTCGGTGCTCGACGGCCAGGTCACCATCGGCAAGGAGTACGACACGCCCGACTGGAGCCCCGACCAGGCCAACACCGAGGCGGCGGGCGCGTTCACCGCGCTCGGCCCGAGCAACGTGATCGGCGTCTACGCGGCCAACGACGGCATGGCGGGCGGCATCGCGAGGGCCATGCAGAACGCGGGCGTCAAGCAGGGCACCCCGCTGACCGGCCAGGACGCCGAGCTGGCGGCCATCCAGCGGATCCTGCTCGGCACCCAGACGATGACGATCTACAAGCCGATCAGGCCGGAGGCGAAGAACGCCGCCCAGATGGCGATCGACGTCGGAACCGGCAAGCCCGTGCAGAGCACCGCCAAGGTGGACAACGGGGCGAACAAGTCGATCCCCGCGCAGATCATCGCGCCCGTGGTCGTCATCAAGAGCAACATCAAGGACACCGTGATCAAGGACGGCTTCTGGACGGTCGCCGAGGTCTGCACGAGTGCCGTGAAGGTGGCCTGCGAAACGGCAGGAGTCACCTGAGATGGCCCCCGTCCTCGCCCTCGAGGGCATCTCCAAGCGGTTCGGCGCGGTCCAGGCGCTGACGGACGTCGATCTCGAAGTCAACGCCGGCGAGGTCGTCGCGCTGGTCGGCGACAACGGCGCCGGCAAGTCCACCATGATCAAGGTGATCGCGGGGGTGGGCCCGCCCGACGCCGGACGGATCACGTGGGAGGGACGGCAGGTCACCATCCACAGCCCCTCCGACGCGCAGGGGCTCGGCATCGCCACCGTCTACCAGGACCTGGCGCTGTGCGACAACCTCGACGTGGTCGGCAACCTGTTCCTCGGCAACGAGCTGACGACGGGCGGCGTCCTCGACGAGGTCGCGATGGAGAAGCGCTCCCGCAACCTGCTCCACACGCTGTCGATCAAGATCCCGAGCGTGCGGATCCCCGTGGCCTCGCTGTCCGGCGGACAGCGCCAGACGGTGGCCATCTCGCGCTCCCTGCTGGGCGAACCCAAGATCGTGCTGCTGGACGAGCCGACCGCCGCCCTCGGCGTCGAGCAGACCGCCCAGGTCCTCGACCTGGTCGAACGGCTGCGCGCCCAGGACCACGGCGTCATCTTCATCAGCCACAACATGGTCGACGTCATGGCCGTGGCCGACCGCGTCGCCGTACTCAGGCTCGGCCGCAACAACGGGGTCTTCGACGCCAAGGCCACCTCCCGGGAAGAGATCATCTCGGCGATCACCGGGGCCACCGACAACGCCGTGACCCGCCGGCAGAGGAGGCTCGGTGAGTGAATCCTCGATAGACCCGCGGCTGGTGGTCCGCGAGCAGGGCCTCACCGGCTATCTGGGCGAGTTCCAGCGGCGGGTGAAGGGCGGCGAGCTCGGCGCGCTGCCCGTCATCATCGGCCTGATCGTCATCTGGGCCGTGTTCCAGAGCCTGAACAGCCAGTTCCTGTCCTCCCAGAACCTGTCCAACCTCAGCGTCGACATCGTCCCGACCGGCCTGATCTCGGTGGGCATCGTGTTCGTGCTGCTGCTCGGCGAGATCGACCTGTCGGCGGGCGCGGTCAGCGGCGCCTGCGCGGCCGTCCTGGCGGTGCTCAACGTCAACCTCGGCATGAACCCGGTGCTGGCCATGGTGTGCGCCGTCGTCGTCGGCGCCGTGCTCGGCCTGATCCACGGCTTCTTCTTCGCCAAGATCGGGGTGCCCTCCTTCGTGGTCACGCTGGCGGGCTTCCTGGCCTGGACCGGTTTCCAGCTGTGGGTGCTCGGGCCCAACGGCACCATCAACCTGCCGAACGACGGCTTCATCGCCGGGCTGACCAGCACCTACTTCGCCTACGTGGTCGCCGCCTACGGCCTGGCCGCGGTGGCCGTGGCGGGCTTCCTGGTCGTCTCGCTGGTCGGCAACAACAGGCGCCGCGCGGCCGGGGTCCCGTCCAGGACGACGGGCGACATCGTCTTCCGCACGGTCGTGCTCGCGGTGGTGGCCTTCGGCGCGGCCTACATCCTCAACCTGTACAAGGGGCTCCCGCTCGCGCTGCTGATCTTCCTGCTGGTGGTCGTCGGCACGGACTTCGTGCTGCGCCGTACGAGGTACGGACGCATGATCTTCGCGGTCGGCGGCAACATCGAGGCGGCCAGGCGGGCGGGCATCAGCGTGGCGCTCATCCGGATCTCGGTCTTCGTCATCTCGGGCTCGTTCGCGGCCCTCGGCGGCATCTTCGCCGCCTCCCGCATCTCGAGCGCCAGCCAGGCGACAGGGCAGAGCAACGTGCTGCTGATGGCGATCGCCGCGGCGGTCATCGGCGGCACCTCGCTGTTCGGCGGCCGGGGCACCACCTACTCGGCGCTGCTGGGCATGCTGGTCATCCAGTCGATCGCCTCGGGAATGGCGCTGCAGGGTGTCAGCAACGCCATCCAGTTCATGGTCACCGGAGCGGTACTGCTGGCCGCCGTGGTCATCGACTCGGTCTCCCGCCGGAGCCAGAAGGCGGCAGGGCGCGCGTAACGTGGGGTCATGAAAGCCGCCCTTCCCTTACAGCGCTTGACCCCCGGCGAGGCACGGGCCCGGTTCCGGGCGGGGGAGCGCACGCCCACGGCCGGCTGGTGCGAAGGCTGGACACAGGCCAACCTCATCGCCGTCCCCGACACCCTCGCCGGCGACCTGCGCCTGTTCGCCGAGCGCAACCCGCAGGCCTGCCCCGTACTCGACGTCGGCGAGCCTGGCGCGACCAGCACCCGGATCTTCCCCGGCGACCTGCGCACCGATCTGCCCGGCTACCGGATCTACCGCGACGGCAGGCCGGTCGCCGACGTCGACGACGCCGTCGAGCACTGGCGCCCCGACCTCGTCGCCTTCCTCATCGGCTGCAGCTTCACCTTCGAAGCGGCCCTCATGCGGGCGGGCGTGCCCGTGCGGCATGTCGAGCTGGGCGTCAACGTCCCGATGTACCGCACGGCGGTGCCCTGCCGACCGGCGGGCGCGCTGCGCGGTCCGCTCGTGGTCTCCATGCGTCCCGTCCCCGAACACCTGGTGGCCACCGCGGTCGAGGTCAGCGGGCGCTACCCGCGGGTCCACGGCGCGCCGGTGCACGCCGGCGACCCCGCGGAGCTCGGCATCGCCGACCTGTCCCGGCCCGACCACGGCGACCCCGTCCCCGTACGGCCCGGCGAGGTGCCGCTCTTCTGGGCCTGCGGCGTCACCCCGCAGGAGGCCGTCATGGCCAGCGGCGTCGACTACGCCATCGGCCACCTGCCCGGCCATATGGCGATCACCGACCTTCGGGAGACCTAGCCGGCTACGTGGCCGGGCGGGTGGAGACGCGGACCGGCTCGCCGCCGTCGACCAGCCGGTCGAGCGGGAGCGTCAGCGGTGCCGACCCCCCGGCCGAGGAGGACGCCTTCACCCGGTCGGTCCGCCTGTTGCCGGCGGTGTTCGCGGCGGCCTTCACCGTGTTGGTCCATCTGTTGCCGGCGGTGTTCGCGGCGGCCTTCACCCTGGTGGTCCCCCGGCTGCCGGCGGTGTTCGCGGCGGCACACCCGCCGCGCTGAGCTGCTCGCCCACGGTCGGCGCGCCCCGCCGGTTGTCGATCTCCAGATGCGGTACGGCCGGCGGCTCGTCCACCATGATCGCCTTCAGGTAGGCGTCGAACGC
The DNA here is from genome assembly GCF_053605785.1 of Nonomuraea sp. NPDC003754. Taxonomy (NCBI): domain Bacteria; kingdom Bacillati; phylum Actinomycetota; class Actinomycetes; order Streptosporangiales; family Streptosporangiaceae; genus Nonomuraea; species Nonomuraea sp. NPDC003754. Next base: position 129,714 of record NZ_JBSGJX010000011.1, on the reverse strand, counting down.
CGCCAGCTTGCCCTCGTCCCTGGCCAACCCCCTGGCGACGAGCCGCTCGCGCAGGGTGGCCCCGTCCGAGCGGACCCACACCAGCCTGACCGGGGGCCCGCCTAGCCGCTCGACCCAGTCGGCCCACAGCGCCGCCGAGTGCACCTGCGAGGTGAACGGGCCGTCGAGCAGCACGGGGCAGCCGTGCGCGCGGATCTGCCGGGCCAGCCGCGTCAGGCCCGCGTACTCGTGCCGCTTGACGTGCTCGTCGTACCACGGACCCTCACGCTCACCCCGCGGCCTGCCGTGCACCGACAGCAGTTCGGCGACGAAGTCGCCGTAGACGGCGTCCTTGTCCAGCAGCGCGGGGACCGGGTCGAGCCGCGCCAGCAGGGCGGCGGCGACGGTCGACTTGCCCGCGCCGGGCGGGCCGCTGATCACCCAGACAGGAACCACAAGGTCAGAGCGTACGCGGATCTGCGTAGGCCGATGCCGCCCGCCTGCGGACGCCCTCCCGCGCGATCATGGACAGACTCGGCGCATGCTCACCATCGTCCTGCGCGCCTTCTCGATCCCCGACCTGCGCAAGAAGCTGCTGTTCACGCTGGGCGTCATCGTGCTGTTCAGGCTGGGGCAGGTGCTGCCCGCGCCCGGCGTCGACATGGTGGCGGTGCAGCAGTGCCTGAGCGGCGCGCGCGGTGGATTCGTCGACCTGGTGCAGCTGTTCAGCGGCGGCGCGATGCTGAAGCTGTCGGTCTTCGCCCTCGGCGTCATGCCGTACATCACGGCCAGCATCATCATGCAGCTGATGGCGGTGCTCATCCCGCGCCTGGACCAGCTCCGCAAGGAGGGGCAGAACGGGCAGGTGAAGATCACGCAGTACACCAGGTACCTCACGGTGGCGCTGGCCGTCCTCAACGCCACGACCGTCGTCGCGCTGGCCCGCTCTGGAATGCTGCTGCCCGGCTGCACCCGCCCCGTGCTGCGCGAGACCGGCCCGCTCGCGCTCGCCGTACTGGTGGCCGTGCTCGTCGCGGGCACCTGCGTGGTGATGTGGCTCGGCGAGCGGATCACCGACAAGGGGATCGGCAGCGGCATGTCCATCCTGATGTTCACCCAGGTCGTCGCCGTCTTCCCGGCCTACATGTCGACGATGTTCGTGCTGAGCCCCTTCACCGCGGTGGTGATCCTCGTCTCGGGCCTGTTCCTCGTCGCGGCGGTCGTCTTCATGGAGCAGGCGCAGCGGCGCGTGCCCGTCCAGTACGCCAAGCGCATGGTCGGGCGCCGGATGTACGGCGGCAGCAACACCTACATCCCGCTCAAGGTCAACCAGGCGGGCATCGCCCCGGTGATCTTCGCCTCGTCCCTCCTGTACATCCCCACCCTGGTCGGCGGCTCGGTGCCGTGGATCAGCCAGTACACGGCCGGCGACCACCCGCTCTACATGCTGGTCTACTTCCTGCTGATCGTGGGCTTCTCCTACTTCTACGTCTCCATCACCTTCAACCCGGCCGAGGTGGCCGACAACATGAAGCGCTACGGCGGCTTCGTGCCCGGGATCAGGCCCGGCCGGCCCACCGCCGAGTACCTGGACCACGTGCTGTCGCGACTGACCGCGCCCGGCGCCGTCTACCTGGGCGTGCTCGCGCTGCTGCCCCTGGTGGCCTTCGCGATCCTGCGCGACCCCTCGACGCAGCAGAACTATCCGTTCGGCGGGACGAGCGTGCTCATCATGGTGGGTGTCGGGCTGGACACCGTGAAGCGGATCGAGGCCCAGCTCCAGCAACGCAACTACGAGGGCCTCCTCAGGTGACCGCCGGTCCTGCGGCCGGGGCGGCGTGCCCGGCTGCCCCCCTACGCCCCGGGAGAACCAGGCCGCCGACGCCGGCGAGACTCACCCGGAGGAGCCCCGCTCGTGCGGCTCACGGCTGAGCGCGCTGGCGTCGCTCCGGCGGGGAGGCGGGCTCGCTTGGGCCGGTCAGGGGGGAAGGGTCAGGCCCGCTTGCGTCGCTCTGGCGGGGAGGGGCGGGCTTGCTTGGTCGGTCAGGGGGGAAGGGTCAGGCCCGCTTCCGTCGCTCTGGCGGGGAGGGGCGGGCTTGCTTGGGCCGGTCAGGCGGGGAGGCTCAGGCCCGCCCGCATGGCGAACACCACGAGCTGGGCCCGGTCGCGCGCGCCCAGCTTCACCATGGCCCTGCTCACGTGAGTCCGCACGGTGTCAGGGCTGATCACCAGCTCCCTGGCGATCTCGTCGTTCGACCTGCCGGTGGCCACCCACGCGGCCATCTCCCGCTCCCGAGGCGTCAACGTGTCGAGTCCGGCGACGGGCTCGGCCCCGCCCGTCCTGCCGAACAGGCCGATGACCTTGCGGGTGATGGCGGGCGACAGCAGCGCCTCGCCCGCCGCCACCACCCGGATCGCGCTGACCAGCTCGTCGGGAGCGCTGTCCTTGAGCAGGAACCCGCTCGCGCCCGCCTGCAGCGCGGCGAAGACGTACTCGTCGACCGCGAACGTCGTCACCACCACGATCCTGGTGTCCCGCACGTCCGGCTCGGCGGCGACGGCCCGCAGCACCTGCACGCCGTCCATGCCGGGCATCCTGATGTCGAGCAGCAGCACGTCAGGACGCTTCTCCCTGACCAGCGCCAGCGCCTGCCCGCCGTCGGCCGCCTCGCCGACCAGCTCCAGGTCGGACTCCCTGGCGATGAGCGCCCTGAGCCCCATCCGCACGACCGCCTGATCGTCGGCGATCCCCACCCTGATCATCGCGCCCCGCCCCCGCCGAAACCGTCCTCGACCGGGATTACGACATCCCGCCTCTCGCCGGGTTCGCCTTCGGCCGGGATCACGCGGCGCCTCGCGGGAAGCGGGCGACCACGCTGAAGCCGCCGCCGTCCCTGGGGCCCGCGCTGAACTCGCCTCCCGCGGCCAGCACCCGCTCCCGCATGCCGGACAGCCCCCTGCCCTCGCTCGCCACGGAGGCCCCGCGCCCCCGGTCGGCCACCTCGAGCACGAACCCGCCGCGCCCGTCGTCGACCGCCTTCACCAGCGCGCTGGTCGGCCCCGCGTGCCTGATCACGTTCGTCAGGGACTCGCGGGCCACGCGGTAGACGGTGCCGCGCAGGTGCGAGGGCACGTCGGGCTCGGCAGGCTCGAGATCGACGGGCAGGCCCGCGGCCCGGACCTCGGCGACCAGACCCGTCAGCTGGTCGTCGCCCTCCCGCGCATCGATCAGGTCGAGCGCGCCACGCAGGCCTGCCAGCGCCGCCAGGCTCGTCTCGCGGATCGCCCGCAGCGACTCCCTGGCCTGCTCGGGATTCTCCTCCAGGACCAGCAGCGCGAGCCCGGCCTGCATCGCGATGGTCGAGAAGCCGTGGCCCGCCGCGTCGTGCACCTCACCGGCGATCCTGGCCCGCTCCCGCGCCACCATCTCCGCCGCCAGGGCGCTCGCGGCAGCCCGGCCGTCGGTCGTCTGTGTGGTCAGGGTGTTGGTGTTGGCGCGCGAGCCGGTCGTCTTCGTGGCCGGGGCGCTCGCGGCGGTCCGGCTGTCGGTCGTCTGTGTGGTCAGGGTGTTGGTGTTGGCGCGCGAGCCGGTGGCCAGGGCGCTCGCGGCGGTCCGGCCGTCGGTCGTCTCCGTGGGAAGGAAGTTCGCGGCTGCCTGGGTGCCGGCCGTCCCTGTCGCCAGGGCGCTGGCGGGGGTGCGGGTCGAATCGGCGGACAGGGGGCTCACGGCGGGCCGGGTGTCGGCGGGTGCGGCCGGGGCCGGGAGCGAGGACTGCCACAGGGCGGCGGCGGGCGATCCGCTCGTGCCCCGTGCCGACCAGGCGTGCCGCCCGGCGGGGCGCGCGGAGCCGTCGAGACCGACGGCCCCGTCGGACAGGTCGCCGTAGCAGGCGGGGCGCGCCGAGAGGTCGAGACCCGCAGCCGCCTGGGACCCGTCGCCGTAGCACGCGGCGTGCGATGCGATGCCGGGCGCACCGGCGGTGTGGTGGCGGGCCTGATAAGCCGCCGCGTCGTGACCGTGGGGCAGGTGGGAGGCGCCGTGACGTGCCGCCCCGTCGTGAGCGCGGGGAACATCCGAGGTGCCGTGGCTCGACGCCAGGTCGTGTGTGTGGGGCGCAGGCGAGGTGCCGTGGCGTGCCGCCCCGTCGTGTGTCTGGGGCGCATGGGAGGTGCTGTGACGTGGCGCACCGTCGCGAGCGGCGGAAACGCCTGACGTGCCGGGGTGGTCGGTCGAAGGCGCGGGCAGCGGGCTGTCGTGGTCGTAGGCGGCGGCCACCGCCGCGCGGGCCTGGGCCAGACCGCTCAGCGAGAGCGGCACCGCCAGCCACCCCGCCCATACCAGCATGACGACGGCGGGCATGTCGCCCATGCGGGCAGCACGGGAGGCCGCCGCGGACATGGACTCCCACAGGCGGCGGACAGGGCGTCGGTCCCGTGTCACCATTCCGCCCAGATCCTAACCAGTTTCGGTGTCCCCGCGATCGACCCTCCCGCGCCCTGAGCCCGGCGGCGCGGCGTGGTCCCGCCCGCGACGGGCGATCAGGCGTATTCGTCGTTGAGCCGCCACCACTCGTAGGGCGCGGTCTGCGGCCAGCCCTCGGGGGAGTCCTCCCAGCTCTCCTGTCTGCCGTACGGGGTCAGGTCGAGCAGGTTGAAGTCCATCCGCAGCCGGTCGGCGCCACGCGAGGTGGTGAAGTAGGTGCGGAAGACGCGCTCGCCGTCGCGCAGGAACACGCTGATGCCGAAGCCGTCACCCGTGCCGCAGTCGAGGTTGAACTGCGGGCCGGAATACAGCGGCTGTCGCCAGTCGAGGCGCTGCCGTACCTTCTCCAGGTCCGCGTACGGCGAGCGCGAAACGACCGCCATGGCGGTGTCCCTGGCCCGCAGGTGCGCCAGGTTGGGGATGTTGTCGGTGAAGGACGCGCATCCCCGGCAGGGCAGGCCGTCCTTGTGCAGCGGCATGAAGTGGTAGACCACGAGCTGGCGGCGGCCCTCGAACAGGTCGAGCAGGCCGACCTTCCCCTCGGGGCCTTCGAAGACGTAGTCGGTGCCGAACTCCACCATCGGCAGGCGACGGCGCTTGGCGGCCAGCGCGTCGAGCAGCCGGGTGGCCGCCTTCTCCTCGACAAGCAACGCGTCGCGAGCCGCCTGCCACTCCTCGGCGGAGACGATCTTCGGAAGGTTCATGGTGGTTCTCCCCTCGTTTCGTCCTACTCCTAATTTAGGAGTAGACACTTAGATTAAACAAGAGGAAGCGGTATGCTGATCACGTGCGTAGCTATCAGGACCCGTGCGGGGTGGCCCGCGCGCTCGATCTCGTCGGCGAGCGATGGGCGCTCCTGGTGATCCGCGAGCTCATGCTCGGCCCCAAGCGCTTCACCGACCTTCACCGCGACCTGCCGGGCAGCAGCCAGAACGTGCTGTCCCAGCGGCTGCGGGAGCTGGAGACGGCCGGAGTCGTACGGCGGCGCAAGCTGCCGCTGCCCGCGGCCGTCTGGGTGTACGAGCTGACCGAGTGGGGGCTCGGCCTCGAACCGGTCCTGCTGCACCTGGGGCGCTGGGGCAGCCAGGCGCCCATCACGACCACCAACCAGCTCGGGGTCACGTCCCTGCTGATGGCGTTGAAGACGATGTACCTGCCCGGCACCGAGGCGGTCATCGAGCTGCGGACAGGGGAGGAGACCTTCCATGTGCAGGCGTCGCCCTCCGCTGTCTCGGTCGGGCGGGGTGGCGCGGCAGGCCGTCCTGACGCGGTACTGAAGGGGGAGGCGGGGGCGCTGGCCTCGGTGCTCCTCCAGCGCGGGGACCTCAGGGAGGCGGTCGCCACGGGGGCGCTGGAGATCGAGGGCGACGAGGCGGCCGTGACCCGCCTGATCGCCCACCTCGCCGTCTCCGCCTGAGCAGCGCCTCCACCTGCGCACCGTCTCCGGCGGGACGCTGTCTCCGCCTGTGCGCTGTCTCCGGCGGGGCACTGTCTCCGCCTGAGCAGCGCCGGCGCCTGCGCGTCCTATCCGGCTGAGCCGCGGCTCCGCAGAGCGCGGCCGAGGTGCCGGTTTCGTGTTCGTGCGTGGCTGCGGGGGTGGAGCACCAGCCCGCCGCGGGCACGCAGGCCGCAGGTGTAGGTGATCACGTCGTCGCCGAAAACCTTCGGGCGGCCGCCGAAGCGACCATGCTGGCGTGCCGAGGCCTGGCCCTCCAGGGATTTCTCCCGATCTACTCCTGGTTCGGGCGTTGTGGTTGCTGGGGTCTCGGGATCGCGGTCGTGCCGGGCTCTGGGCGAGATGCTGGGCAGGGGCCTCATCGGCGACTGGGGCTGTAGCCATCGGTGCGGGCATGGTCGTCTTGGGCGTGTGGTAGTCGGCGCACGGCGGCGGAGGCCAGCGGGAGGACGGCAGCGACGGCGTAGACGATGCCGGCGGCCGCAGCCACCTGGAAGCCGCCGAACCTGTCGGCGAGCAGTCCTACGCCCAGCTGACCGACAGGGATCGCGATGTAGGACAGCAGGTCGTCGTAGGACGAGACGCGCGAGAGCACCTGCGAGGGGACGTGCTCCTGCAGCGAGGTTTCCCAGCCGACGGCGGCGACTGCGGATCCCAGTCCGGCGACGAAGGCGGCGGCGATCAGCCAGGAGGCGGGCAGGTGAGCACCGAGTGCGAGGAGGGGGAGCGCGCCGAGCGCGCTCATCAACTGGCCCAGCCGCAGCAGGTGCCTGACCACCAGCCGGTACATCAGCGCGCTCACCATCAGCATGCCGACGCCACGGGCGCTGAGCACGACCCCCCAGGTCTCCTCGCCGCTGAGCTGCTTGGTCAGTACGGGTCCCAGGATCTGCCAGGTGCCGACCTGCACCAGGTTGATCACGCAGCAGCACAGGGACACCGTCCACACCCAGCGAACGCGCCGAAACTCGGTCCAGCCGTCGCGGATGTCGGCCAGCATCCTGGAGGAGGGCCGCGGCGAGGTCGGAGCTGCGGCGAGGGACAATCGGGCGAGGAAGCCCGCCGCGAGGAGGTACGTCAGCGCGTCGAAGGCGATGGCGGGACCGCCACCGGCAGCCGCGACCGCGATCCCGGACAAGCTCGGTCCGAGGATCTTCGTGGTGTTCCTCGCGGATGCCAGCAGGGCGTTCGCCTGCCGTATCCGATCCCCGGGGACAAGCTGGGGCACGATGCCGCGCAGCGCCGGCGTGGTGAACGCAGCGAGGACGCCGCTGAGGAACCCCAGGGCGGCCACCGGCGGCAGCGCGTACCTGTCGGTGAGCAGGAGGGCGGCGACGCCGCCCTGGGTGAGGGCCGAGCCCAGGTGGGCGGCCACCAGGACCGTTCGGCGCGGGATGCGGTCAGCGACGGCCCCGCCTATCAGGAGGAAGGCCAGCAGCGGCACCATGTGGGCGGCCAGGACGACACCGAGGTCGCTGGTGCTGCCCGATGCATCCAGGACCCCGAACGCCAGCGCGACCGGCGCCATGGAACTGCCCAGCAGGGACACCACGTGTGCGGAGAGGAACCAGCGGAATTCGGTCAGTCGCATGAGGGTCGAGCGCATGGGCCGGGAGTCTGCGGGAGCACCGAAGCGGACACTATCGTTTCGGCAGGAGGCGAAAGATGATGCTGTTGCGGCTGAGCACCCTGGCCCTGTCGCGGTCCAGGTTCGCACTGTCCCCGCTCGCCGAGACGCTGGGGTCGATGATGGTGCTTGGCAAGCCCTGCACCGATCCGTGGCTGGCCTCCTGGCATGCCCGCCACCACGGCGCGTTTCGCGCCGCTCTCGAGGCGGACCCCTTCGCCGAGGGCCTGGTCAGGCTGCTGGGTTCGACCAAGTGGCTGCCGAGTCACGTCGTGATCCCGCCGGCGGGCGGCATGCACACCACCCTGCAGGACGAGCTCGCGCAGGTCATCCAGGCGCCCGACGAGGAGGTGCGCGCCGAGTTGGAGAAGTCGGTGGCGCACAGCTGGAAGCAGCACGATATGGACTGGCTGACCGGACGAGCCTGGGCGGCCCGCACCGCCGACCTGATCAAGTACACGTGGGAGGCCCATGTGGCCCCCGACTGGCCGCGCCGACGAGCACTACTGGAACGCGACGTCACCTACAGGGCGGGGTTGCTGGCGGCCTACGGCTGGCCGCGTGCTCTGCAGCGCATGAGCCGCCGCAGCGCCTGGGTCGGCGACGACGCCATCCGCTTCAGCGACCAGGACTCCCCGGACCGCGTCGTCGGCGATGAGGGCATGCTGTTCGTCCCGGTCGGCGTGATGAGCAGCGGCACGTGGCTGTGCGAGGCGCCGCCGACGTCGTACGCACTGGTCTACCCTGCCCGCGGATCGGCCGACGGCGCGGCGCGAACTCGGCCCGCCCGGTCGCTGGAGCGGCTCATAGGTACCGGCCGCGCGGCCATCCTGCGCGAACTCGAACATCCCGCGACCAGCAGCGAACTCGCCGCACATTTCGGCCTGTCGCTCGGCACCGTTGGCGGCCACCTGACCATCCTGCGCGATGCGGACCTCGTCGTCGGCACGCGGGTCGGTCGGCGCGTGGTCTACCGGCGCACCGAGACCGGTCACCTGCTCGCCGGCCGAGTGGGCGTCGGGGAGTGAGTCCGCCCGGGGTCAGCGCAGGACGGAGCGGTCCACCGTGCCGGGGTCCAGGACGTGCTCGATCACCATGACCGCCGCGCCGACGACTCCCGCCCGGTCGCCGAGCTCGCTGGTGCGGATGCTCAGGTGCTGGGTCGCCAGCGGGAGCGACCTGCTGTAGATGACCTCCCGCACCCCCGCCAGGACGTGCTCGCCCGCCTCCGCGATGTCCCCGCCGATCACGATCACCGCGGGGTTGAAGAAGTTCACGATGGAGGCCAGTACGTCGCCGACCTCCCTGCCGGCCTGCCTGATCAGCTGGACGGCCTGGGTGTTGCCCTGGCGTACCAGGGTGACGACGTCTCGGCTGTTGGCCGCGGGCACGCCGGCGGCGGCCAGCTTGGCCGCCACGGCGGCGCCGCCCGCGACCGCCTCGAGGCAGCCGGTGTTGCCGCACCGGCAGATCACGTCGGCCGCCGAGGAGACGCGCACGTGGCCGATGTCGCCCGCGGCGCCCTGGGCGCCCCTGTGCAGGCGGCGGTCGGAGATGATGCCGCACCCTATGCCGGTGCCGATCTTGACGAACACCAGTTGGTCGGCCTCCGGCCTGGCCGCCCAGTGCTCGCCGAGCGCCATGATGTTCACGTCGTTGTCGACGAGGACGGCGGCGCCGAGCCGTTCGCCGAGCCACTCGGGGACGGGGAAGCCGTCCCAGCCGGGCATGATGGGCGGGCTGATCGGGCGGCCCGAGGCGTGTTCGACGGGCCCGGGCAGGCCGACGCCGACGCCGCAGATCTGCTCGACGGTGTGGCCGGTCTCGGCGAGCAGGTCGAGGAAGGTGTCGACGAGCCATTGGAGTGTCGGCTCGGGGCCGCGGTCGATCGGCAGGTCGGCGGTGCGCTCGGCGAGCACGGTGGTGGCCAGGTCGGTCACCGCGACCCTGGCGTGGGTGGCGCCGAGGTCGGCCGACAGCACGACGCGGGCCGCGCTGTTGAACGCGAACGCCACGGCGGGCCTGCCGCCCGAGGAGATGGCCTCTTCGGTGGGCACGATCCACTGGTGGTTCAGCAGAGCGTCGAGCCGCTGCGAGACCGTGGACCTGGCCAGCCCGGTGAGCTGGACGAGCTCGGCTCTGGTGCGGGCCTGGCCGTCCCTGAGGATCGCCAGCAGTGCGCCTGCTCCGGCGACCGCGCCGCCTGGTTCGTTCAGCATGTCCGACGACAACCCCCGCTCCTCCCGCCACCCCGATGCAATATGTCGAATTGAATCACACTTGTGCATGACCATCGGCGGAAGAATCATGTCATCTCCGCGCACGATGGCGGGCCGGTGTTGGCGCGTCCATGGCTCGTCGGACATCAGGACCCTCGCTCACGCGCACGGCATGCGCGGCGCGAGGTTCCGGTGGCGCGACGACTCACGCGGCGAGGGCATTTGGGACATGCCGGGGACGCGCCGCGCGAATCCCGGACGGCTTAGCCGTTGGTCAGCCAGCGCAGCGGGTTGTCGTGGGTGATGGACCGGATCGTCTCCTCGTCCACCCCCGTCTCCCGCAGGCGCGGAAGGAGCGTGCGGAAGGCGTGGGAGTACCCGGCCCCGCCGTACCGCTGGAGCTGGGCGACGCGGGAGACGCCGCTGCCGAGCAGCAGCCGGTCGGCGTGCCCCTCGGAGATGAGCTCCCGCGCGATCGCGGCCGCCTGGGTGGCGCCGAGCGTCACCGACGACAGCCCGACGTAGGCGCCGGCCTCGGCGACCTTGCGCGCGACTGCGGGGTCGGGGGCGGTGCAGGCGACGCTCACCCGCGACGCCGGCAGCCCCTGACCGAGCAGGATCTCCAGCAGCGCGAGGCCGTTCTGGCCGTGGGTGGCGACGGGCAGGCGGGTGGAGAGCGAGGCCCTGGCGGCGGCCACCAGGCAGCGTTCCTCGGTGGGCGTGGGCTCGGCGCCCCAGGCGCCGACCTCGCCGATGACTCCGGGCAGGATGCCGGTGCCGTCGAGGCCCGAGGTGATCTCGTCCATGAGCCGCGCGGTGAGGGTGTCGACGTCGTCCTTGCGCACCTGCGTGAACGGTTCGGCGAACAGGCCGGTCGAGGCGATGACCGGCACCCTGCTGCCCGCGGCGACGCGGGCGAGGGAGGCGGCGTCCCTGCCCATGCCGATGCAGGACAGCTCGACGGTGAGCCCGAGGTCGTCCGACTGGCGCAGCTCGCGGAGCTCTTCGGTGACGGTGCGCTCCTCGTCGAGCCAGCGGTGGGGGTCGGAGTCGATGCCGACCGCCCAGCGCAGGTCGCAGCGCAGGTGCTCGTGGGGGAGGACGGCACCGGTGATCGCGTCGGCGCGGATCGGACCGGTGACGGTGCGTATCAGAACCTCGGGCATGCACGACATTAACCGACGTTTGCCGGTAGAGGCCTAATGTCGGCAGAAAGTTTTACCCGGCGGAGGTTTCACCGCTGACCTGCGGTGACAAGCCGCGCCACTCCGGCGCGATGTCTGCCGTGGCGCGGCTTTTCCCCCATTAGGCTGGATGGGTGGCAATGGACTCCGAAACCGGTGACGCCGACCAGCTGAAGGACGAGGCGGCGCGTCGCTCCGGCATACACGGCTGGCTCGACGGCATCAGGTCGACCAGGACCGGCGCCCTCACGCTCAAGATCGTCATCGGTGTGATCGGCGCGGTGATGGTCGTGGGCGGCCTCATCATGGTGCCGTTCCCCGGCCCCGGGTGGCTGGTCGTCTTCGCGGGCCTGGCGGTGCTGGCCACCGAGTTCCACTGGGCGCACAACCTCCTGGTGTTCGGCAAGCGCGTCCTCGGCGCCTGGACCGTCTGGTACAAGCAGCAGGGCTGGACGGTGCGGATCCTCGTCCTGCTCGTCACGTTGGCCACGATGGGTGTGATCATCTGGGCCGCGATGAAGCTGAGCCTCGGCATCGACCTGGTGGTCGAAGGCCGCAAGATCCTCGGTATCTGACATTCATGCCCATTCGTTCTGCCGGCGGGACGAAGAGGTGATCGCTGCCTAGGCTGCCGCCGTGCTCTCCGTCCTCGTGGCCCTCGCCCTCATCCCCCTTCCCGGGACATCCGTGGTGCTCCAGGAGAAGCCCGGCGACCCCGTACGGCTGACCGCGTACGGCCTCGGCACCCGGCAGGCCTACCTCCGCGGCGCCACCGCCTTCGCCCGGCAGCGCGGCGCCGCCGAGGTCGTCGTCTCGCCCGACGGCCGGTTCGCCGCCGCCGTACCGGCCGCCTACACGGGCGGGCGCGACGCCCTCGTCGTCACCGACCGCACGACCGGCAAGGTGAAGCGCATCCCCACGGTCGCCAGGCCGCTGATGGCCTCCTACGCCTCCTGGTCGCGCGACGGCACGAAGGTGCTGCTCACGCTGGAGCGGAAGACCGCGGGCAAGTGGCGCACCGGCGGCTACGTCACGGTCGACGTGGCCGCGGGCACCGCGCGCACGACCGTGGTCGCGGACGCCGACCCGGCCGCCACCTACTGGTGGACCCCGGACGGCGGGGTGATCGCCCAGCAGGGTGGCGGTGCGATCGTCCTCCGGGAGGGGCGACGGCCCCGGCTCCTGCCCGGTGCCGGCACCCCCGCGGGGCCCGACCTCTTCTCACCCTCGGGCAGGCGGATGGTCACCTGGTGTCCCGCCCGGTACGCCGAGCACGTGTGCCTGGCCGACCCGGCGACCGGGAGGATCGTGACGCGGTCGCGACTGAAGCCCGAGACGGTGGTCGGCTGGTGGAACGAGAGCAGGCTGATCGCCGTCGTGCCACATCAGAAGGGCTATCGCCTCGTCGTGGCCGACACCGCCGGCCGGGTCAGGCGGGTGCTCGCGGCGATTCCGTCCGGCACGTGGCAGGCCGAACTCTGGCTGAGCTTCACCCGCAAGTGAGAAGGTGCCTCCCGTGAGCTTAAGCACCCTCCTTCTCGCGGCCACGCTCGCCCTCACCGGGGCGGACGTCAAACTGCCAGGGGCCGACGTGACCCTGCGCGAGCAGCCGGGCGACCCGAAGCGGGTCACCGCCTTCACCACCGCCGGCTCGGCCTACCTGCGGACCGGCGGCTCGTTCGCGTGGCAGCGCTCCTACAACGACCTCTCGGTCTCCCCCGGGGGCGGGTTCGTCGCCGCCGTCCCCAGGAAGTTCGCCAAGGGCTACGACCGGATCGCCATCGTCAACCGGGCCACCGGCCGGACGACGAAGATCCGCACGGTCAAGGCGCCCATGGTGGCGGGCTCGCCGTACTGGTCGCCCGACGGGCGCAGGGTCGTGCTGACCGTCTCGAAGGGCGACGACACGGGCGGCGGCTGGCGCAGCGTCGGATTCGTCGTGGTCGACGTGGCCGCCAGGCGCGCCCGGGTGGTCAAGGTGCGTGACGCCTACCACGACGCGCTGTTCCAGTGGTCACCCGACGGCCGGCGCGTGGTCTCCGACTACTGGGACGGCGTCCGCTTCTACCTGACCGACGGCAGGGTGGCCTGGACCCTGTGGCGGACGGGCGGGCTGGTCGGCGGCGAGAGCGCCTTCTCCCCGGACGGCAGGCGGATGGCCACCTGGTGCCCCAAGCGGTACAAGGCCGTCCTGTGCACCTGGAACCCCTACAACGGCAAGATCGACAAGAAGGTGAAGGTCCGCGCCGTCGCCTCCTACGGCTGGTGGGACCGCGAGCACCTGATCGCGGTCGGCAGGCAGGGCCGCGGCTACCTGGGCGTGGTGGTCGACCTGAAGGGAAAGGTCGTGCGCCCGCTGGCCGAGATCGGCCGTTCCGCGTGGCGCGACCAGGACGTCTACCTGAGCTACACACGCGGCTGAGGACCCGCCGGCGGCCGGCGGGCGGACGTCAGAGGTAGAGGCCGGTGCCGTGGTCGGTCTCGTGCGTGGCCACGGCATGCAGGTCACGCTCGCGCATGACGAGGTAGACCTTGGTGTGCAGCTCGACTTCGTACTGGTCCTCGGGGTTGAGCAGCACCTTGTCGCCCACCTTCACCGAGCGCACGTTGGCTCCCACGCCGCAGACCTCGCCCCAGGCCAGCCTGTTGGCCATCTTGACCGTCGCGGGGATCACGATGCCGGCGCCGCTGCGCCGTTCCTCACCGTCCTTCTCCAGCCGGATCATCACCCGGTCGTGAAGCATCTGGATCTCGAACTTGGGGTCTGCCACGAATGTCAGTCTACGCGGGCCCGTAGGGCCGATTCCCCTGACAGCCGGGTCAGCGGGCGATAACGTGCCGAGAGCCAGGGGGCGGGCGAGGGTTTGCGGGGGGCGGCGCGCTGTGACCCGGTTGTGCGGCGGGGGGTCGCCGGGCGCCGAGATCGGTCCGGTCTCGCTGGTGCCCGCCTACTTCCATCCCCGCACCGCGGGCGAGGCGTGGCGGCGCCTGCTGGTCGATCCGCCGCGCATGGCGGTGGTCTCCGTCGACCACGGGCCAGGCCAGGCGAGGGATCCGGGGTGCGCCGCCGCCGTGGCCGCCCTCGTGGCCGCCGGCACCCAGGTCCTCGGCTACGCCGACACCGACTTCGGCCTGCGCCCGGCCGCGCAGGTCCGCGCCGACCTGCGCCGCTACCTGGTCTGGTACGGCATCCGCGGCGCCTTCCTCGACCAGGTGGCCGCCTCGGCCGAGCGCCTGGCGCACTACGCGGAGCTGGTGGCGGAGGTGCGGGGGCCGGTCGTGCTCAACCCGGGCGTCTACCCCGACCCCGCCTACGTCTCGCTCGCCGACATCCTCGTCACCTTCGAGGGCCCGCTGCCGGCCTACCGCGCGATGCGCGTGCCGGCCTGGGCGCGGCGCCTGGCCAGGGAGCGGTTCTGCCATCTGGTGCACGGCGTGCCGTACGAGCAGGTGGCGCCGACCCTGCGCAAGGCCGCACGGCATGCGGGCACCGTCCACGTGACGGACAGGACGGGGGCGGCCCCCTGGCGGGATCTACCCACATATTTCGGGTGAGCATGGCAGGATGACCGCCATGATCATGGCGTTCGGGTCCGCGGACTGGCAGTGGATCAACCCGCCCCGCGAGTGGACCGCCGACGACGGCCTCAGCCTGGTCTGCGACGCCGGCACGGATCTGTGGCGGCGGACCCACTACGGCTACACCTACGACACCGCCCACCTGTTCGGCCGGATCGTCTCGGGAGACTTCCTGCTGACGGTGACGTTCTCGGGGGGCTACGCCGAGCAGTACGACCAGGCGGGCGCCGTCCTGCGGATCGACGAGGAGAACTGGATCAAGGCGGGTGTCGAGTACGTCGACGGCGCCTTCCACCTCAGCACCGTCGTCACCCGCCAGGTGTCGGACTGGTCGGCGCTGCCGCTGCCCGCCGCCGCGGAGAGCGTCACGTTCACGCTGGAGCGCAGAGGGGACGCGGTGACCGTCGGCTACGGCCTGGACGGCGCGGCTCCCGCGTCGACGCTGCGGCTGGCCTACTTCCCGCCGGGCGCGCCCGCGCTGGCGGGGGCGATGGCCGCGGCTCCGGTGGGCAAGGGCTTCCCCGTCCGCTTCGACTCCCTGAGCGTCACCCCGGCCTGACCGGTCACGACAGCGGTCCACCGGTCACGGCGCCCGGTCCGCCCCCGGTCACGGCAGGGTCAGCTCGGCGAACACGGGCCGGTGGTCCGTACCCGCCAGCTGATGGACGCTGAAGGACCGCACCCCCATCCGCTGGTCGGCCAGCACGTGGTCGATCGTCACCCCGGGCACGGGCCGCCACCCCTGCTGCGGCCAGGTCGCGGTGAACCCCAGTCCCGCCGCGTCGGCCGCGTCGCGGTAGCCGGAGGCGAGCAGTTCCCCGACCGGCCAGTGGTCCAGCGTGGCGTTGAAGTCGCCCGCCAGCACCGTCAGCCGCTGTCCCGCCCTGGGCAGCGCCGCCAGCCCCGACCGCCAGCAGGCCATCTTCGCGGCGTGGCTGGGCGCGCACGGATGCACGGAGACCACCTCGATCTCCGGTCCGCCCTTGACGCCGACCACGGCGCGGGCCTGCCGGAAGCCGCCGAGCGCGATCATCGGCTGCTCGGTCAGCGGGTGCGTGGAGTAGATCCCCGACCCCCAGACGCCGGTGTGGGACCTGTCGACGACGTACGGCATGCGCTCGCGCAGCCCCAGCTCGTCGAGCCGGTCCCGGGCCGCGGGCGTCAGCTCCTGGATGGCGAGCACGTCGGGCCGCAGCCGCTCGACCAGCCGCATCAGCTCCGCGCCGTCTCCCGCGCCGACGGCGAGGTTGGCGGCCAGCACCTTGAAGGCGGTGCCGCCGGAGGGGCCGGCGTCGGCGAAGGACCGCGGCAGGACGGCCAGCGCCAGCGCCCCCGCCGTCACCGCGGCCACCGCGAGGGGGACCCACCGCCTCAGCAGGCCGGCCGCCAGCACCGGCACCGCCGAGGCGGCGGCGACGTACGGGGTGAACGCGACGAGCTGGATCCACCGGTCACCCACGTCCGCCCCGGTCACCCTGAGCAGCGCCCAGACGGCGAACGGCAGCACGAGCACCCAGGCCAGCACGGAACGGATCATGGGAGGGAACCTACCTGGCCGGTGTGCAGAAACCGTGTAGACCGCCCGCGATCCCGGTGCGGCCGGAAAGGAGCCTCAGACGGTGACCGAGGACTCCACCGGCAGCCCCGCCTCGACCCAGTCCTGGATGCCCTCGCGGTACTTGCGCACGTCGGTGTACCCGAGGGCGGTCAGCCGGTTGGCCACGGCCTGGCTGTTGGGGCAGGCGGGGTTGGAGCAGTAGGTGACGATCGCCGCGTCCTTGTCGGGCAGCAGGGCGGCGGCCCGCTCCTCGACCTCGCTCTCGACCAGGGCGACGGCGCCCGGCAGGTGCTGCTGCGCGTAGTAGTCGCCGCCGAGCGCGTCCACCACGGTGACGGTGCCGGCGTCGATCGCGGCCTTGAGCTCGTCGCGGGAGATGAGCTGGGTCATTGCGACCTCCTGAAAAAATGGACTACAGTCCGGTTTGTGGATGGCACGGAAATTACCGGACCGCAGTCCGGTTCGTCAAGCGAGGTTCTGGAGATCCTGCGCAACCGCCCGCCCCAGGAGCGGGCCGACGCTGCCCGCAACCGCGAGAAGGTGCTGGCCGCGGCGGCCAGGCTGTTCGCCGACAAGGGCGTGGAGGCGGTCTCCATGGACGCGATCGCCGCCGAGGCGGGAGTGGGGAAGGGCACGCTGTTCCGCCGGTTCGGCGACAAGTCGGGGCTGGCGGTCGCCCTGCTCGACGCCCGCGAACGCGACCTGCAGGAACGCGTCCTGTCCGGGCCGCCCCCGCTGGGCCCGGGGGGCGCCGGCCGCGACGTCGCACCGGCCGAACGGCTCGCCGCCTTCGTCGCCGCCTACCTCGACTATCTGTTCGCCCACCTCGACCTGGTGCGGATGTCGGAGACGGCCAGCCCGGGGGCGCGCTACCGGATCGGCGCCTACGTCTTCTGGCACCGGCACGTGGCGATCCTGCTCGGCCAGGCGCTGCCGGGCGCGGACGCCGACGCGCTGGCGCACGCCGTCCTCGCGGGGCTCGGGGGCGAGCCCGCCACCATGCTCAAGGACAGGTACGGCGAGCCGCGCGCCCGCGCCGCGCTCACCCAGGCGGCACTGGCGGTCTGCGGCGCCGGCGAGCTTCGGAACGACGGGGCCGCGCCCGACCCCGGGTGACCACCGGCGAGCCGCGAAACGACGGGGCCGCGCACGACCCCGGCTGACCACCGGCGAGCCCGGGACCACGGGCCGCGCACGACCCCGGGTGACCGCCGGCCGATCTCGATGACCTACAGGGCGACCGGGTTGCGCGCCCTGCGCGCCTCGGGGACGATCAGCGGAGTCCCGGTCTGCGGGTCGGTCATGATCTCGCACCGCAGGTCGAAGACCTGCTCGACCAGCGCGGCCGTCATCACCGCCGCCGGGTCGCCCTCGGCCACGATCACCCCGTCGCGCATGACGACGAGGTGGGTGGCGTAACGGCAGGCCTGGTTGAGGTCGTGGAGCACGGCCACCATGGTCCGTCCCGCCTCGTGCAGGTCGGCGCAGAGGTCGAGCACCTCGACCTGGTGGGCGATGTCGAGGTAGGTGGTCGGCTCGTCGAGCAGCAGGATCGGCGTCTCCTGGGCCAGCGCCATCGCCAGCCACACGCGCTGCCGCTGGCCGCCGGACAGCTCGTCCACGATCCGCTCGGCCAGCGAGGCGACGTTCGTGGCCGCCATGGCCGCGGCCACGGCCAGCTCGTCCGCCTTCGACCACTGCCGCATCAGCCGCTGGTGCGGGTAGCGCCCCCTGGCGACCAGGTCCGCCACCGTGATCCCGTCGGGCACGATCGAGGTCTGCGGCAGCAGCCCGAGCCGCCGCGCCACCTCCTTCGACGGCAGCGAGGTGATCACGCTGCCGTCGAGGTGCACGGCGCCCGCCCGCGGTTTCAGCATCCTGGCCAGCGCGCGCAGCAGCGTCGACTTGCCGCAGGCGTTCGGGCCGATGATCACGGTGAACGAGCCGTCGGGGATCTCCACGTCGAGCGAGGTCGCCACCACCCGCTGCTCGTAGGCGAGGGTGAGGCCGGAACCGGTCAGCCGAGCCATCAGCGGCGTTCCTTTCGCAGCAGCAGGGCCAGGTAGGTGCCGCCGATGGCGGCGGTCAGCACGCCGACGGGCAGCTGGGTGGGCGCGAACAGGCGCTGGGCGGCCAGGTCGGCCGCGGTCAGGAGCACCGCGCCGGTCAGCGCGGAGGCGAGCAGCGTGACGCCGGGGGAGCGGGTCAACCTGCGGGCCAGCTGCGGCGCCGCCATCGCCACGAAGATCACCGGGCCCGCGGCCGCGGTGGCGACCCCGCACAGCAGCACGCCCGCGACGATCGCCGCCGCCCGGACGGGCTCGACCCTGATGCCGACGGCCCTGGCCGCGTCGTCGCCCATCTCCATCATCCGCAGCGGCCTGGAGACGGCGCAGCAGACGGGGACGATCAGGGCGAGCGCGACCGCGACGGGGATCGCGTGGTCCCAGCCGCGCCCGCCGAGGCTGCCGGTCAGCCAGGCGCCCGCGGTGGCCGCGTCGTTGATGTTCGCCTTGGTCAGCAGGTAGGAGTCGACCGACAGCAGCAGGGCGTTGACGCCGATGCCCACCAGGACCAGCCGGTAGCCCTGCACGCCCCTGCGGAAGGCGAGCGCGTAGACCAGCGCCGCCGAGATCACGCAGCCGAGCATCGAGCCCGCGGCGATCTGCGTCGCCGTACCGCCCAGGACGACGGTCAGCACGCCGCCGGTCGACGCGCCGGCGGTGAAGCCGATGAAGTCGGGGCTGCCCAGCGGGTTGCGGGTGAGCGACTGGAAGATCGCGCCGCTCAGGCCGAAGGCGGCGCCGACGGCCAGTCCGGTGACCACGCGGGGCGCCCGCAACTCGCTCACGATCAGTTCCGCCACCGGCGAGCCGTCGCCGAACAGGGCGGCCAGGATGTCGCCGACGGGCACGGTGAACTCGCCGGTCGAGACCGCGACCAGCGCGATCGCGACCGCGGCCACCAGCAGCGCGATGCTCACCAGGACGGCGCGGGGGGCCGGCCGCACCGAGTAGGGGCCGAGCCGAACGGGGGAGGTCATAGCGCGGCCAGCCTCCTGCGCCGGGCCAGCAGGATGAAGACGGGGGCGCCGACCACCGCGCACATGATGCCGACCTGCACCTCGCCCGGCGGCGCTATCACGCGCCCCACGATGTCGGCGACGAGCACGAGGGCGGGCGAGAGCACCGCCGCGTACGGCAGCAGCCACCGCTGGTCCGGCCCCACCACCGCCCGGACGGCATGCGGCACCGCGAGGCCGACGAACCACAGCGGTCCCGCCCCCGCCGTGGCCGCCCCGCACAGCAGCGTGACGGCGAGCGCGGTCAGCGTCCTGGTGCGGCCGACGGCCACGCCGAGCGCCCTGCCGGCCTCCTCGCCGATCGCCAGCGCGTTGAGCGGCCTGGCCAGCAGCAGCCCGAGCACGATCCCCACGCCCATGAACGGCACCAGCCGCCAGATCACGTCGGCCGTCTGGGCGGCCAGCGACCCGGTGAGCCAGAACCGCATGCGGTCGAAGGTCTGGGAGTCCAGGCGCAGGATCGCCTGGCAGACGGCGGTGAAGACCATGCCGAGCGCCACGCCGGCCAGCGCCAGCCGTACGGGGGAGGCGCCGGAGCGGGCCGCCGAGCCGAGCGCGTAGACGACCGCCGAGGCCAGCGCGGCGCCGCCGAAGGCGAACCAGACGTAGGCGGCGGGGTCGGTGAGGCCGAGCACGCCGATCGCGACGGTCGCGCCGAGCGCGGCCCCCTGGTTGATCCCGAGCAGTCCCGGATCGGCCAGCGGGTTGCGGGTCAGGCTCTGCATGAGCGCTCCCGCGAGCCCGAGCGCCGCTCCGACACCGAGGCCGAGGACCGTGCGCGGCACCCTGAGCTCGCGGACGACGGTGTGGTCGCTGGAGCCGTCGGGGGCGGTGAAGGCGCTGATGACCGTCGACAGCGGCACCGAGCGCGCGCCGAGCGCGACGCTCAGCAGGGCGACCAGCGCCAGCAGCCCGAGCGCGGCCAGCAGCCCCGCCGCCAGGACGGCGGAGCGCCCCCGCGCGGGGGCGGCTGGCTCCTTCGTGGCGGAGCCGGTCAGCGGAGGCGCGGTCACGGTGTCCTCTCGTGATAGATCCTTAGGCAAGGCTAATCTAACTCGGCGCCACGGCATTGCAGGAGGGCGGGTCCCGGGAAAAGGGAAGGTAAGGCTATGCTAACCGCCGTCTGTTTTAGGTAAGCCTCGCCTAAGGAGTAGGAAGATGTCGGTATCCCGTAGAGGACTGCTCGCGGCGGCCGCCGGCCTGGGCGCCGCTCTGGCCCTCGCCGCGTGCGGCGGGGAGTCGGCGTCCGCCCCCGCCTCCCCCGCGCAGGCCGGCGCCGCGGCCGCCTCCTTCACCTACACCGACGACCGCGGCAGGAAGATCGACCTGCCGAAGACCCCGGCGAGGATCGTGGCCCAGGTCGGCTCGGCCGCCGCGCTGTGGGACTTCGGCGTCAAGCCGATCGCCGTCTTCGGCCCGCACAAGCTGTCGAACGGCGAGCGCGACCCCCAGGTGGGCAATGTCGACATCACCAAGGTGACGGGCCTCGGCAACGTCTGGGACGAGTTCAACGTCGAGCAGTACATCGGCCTGCAGCCCGAGCTGCTGGTCAGCAGCATGTACCTGAAGGACACGCTGTGGTACGTGCCGGAGAAGTCCAAGGACACGATCGAGAAGGTCGCCCCGACGGCGGGCGTCATGCTCACCGGCAGGAACGCCACCGAGGTGATCGCCAAGTACGGTGACCTGGCGGCCAAGCTCGGCGCCGACCTCGCCGCCCCCGAGATCACCCAGGCCAGGGCCCGCTACGAGGCGGCGCTGGAGGCGCTGAGGAAGCTCGCGGCCAAGGGCCTGACGATCGAGCTGGTCTCCGGCAGCCCCGACGCGATGTACGTCTCGACCCCCGAGATGGTGCCGGACTTCAAGCTGCTGAGCGACGCCGGGCTCGACATCGTGAAGCCGAAGGTCGACGCCCAGGGCTACTTCGAGTCGCTGAGCTGGGAGAACGCCGACAAGTACGAGGCGGACGTCATCCTGTTCGACAGCAGGACCCAGGCCCTCGGCCTGGAGGAGATGAAGAAGAAGCCCACCTTCGCCAAGCTGCCCGCCGTGGCCAAGGGCCAGGTCTACCCGATGTGGGTCGAGACCCCCTACAGCTACCAGAAGTGGGCCGACCTGCTCGAGGGCCTGGTGGCCGACCTGGGGAAGGCTAGTAAGCTCCCCTGACCTCGACGATCTCCGTCAGCGGGAACTCCAGGTAGTCGCCCGCCTCCTCGCACCAGGCGTCGAGTGTGCCGCCGCGGAGCTCGCCGTGGCTGATCGTCGCGGTCAGCCCGTCGGTCAGCGTGATGCCGGCCCGTACCCCGCGGTCGACCACGAGGCCCAGCAGCGACTGCTGGGCGGTCGGCAACCTGGTGGCGTTCCTGCCGATGACCGCCCAGGTGCGCCCGCTCTGTTCCGCGCTGTCGTGGGCGCCGAGCAGGCGGCGGGCGTGCTCGTGAGGGTCGGGCGCGGGCTCGGCGAGGATGTGCGCGGGGGCGTCGACCTCGGCGACCTGCCCGCCGGGCAGCAGGATGAGCTTGCCGTTCTGCGGATCCTCGGAACCGGCGACTCTGGTGCGCCTGACCGCGATCTCGCCGGTGTCGGCGATCGGCACGGGCGCGTAGCCGTTCTCCCGCAGCGCGGCCAGCGTGGGCTCGGCCGGCGTGGAGCTGACCAGCACGGTCGGGGCCAGCAGCCGCAGGCCCAGCCGGGACAGGCCGCGGTTGTGGGCGATCTCGGCCAGCAGGGCGGGATCGGAGGCCTGCACGATGCAGGCGACCGTCGTCACCGTCACCTCGCCGTGGCGGCGCGCCATGTCGCGGACGAGATAGTCGAGCGGCTGCGGGATCGTGCCGACCTCGCCCAGCTCGGCCAGCAGTTCGTCGGCGTCATAGCCCCGGTCGAGCGCGCCGCGCACGCTCTCGGCGGTGAAGCGCCACACCGAGGCGGCGCCGCGCGACTCCCGCTCGGCCACCCTGTCGAGCAGCTCGGCCAGCTCGGTGGAGGGCGGCCCGGTGACCACGGCGGTCAGGTCGGCGCCGAACAGCGCGCTCCTGCGCACGCTGGCCAGCGCCCGCGTCGAGACCTCGACCAGGACGGGATCGTGCTCGACCAGCGGCACCGCGTCGTCGTTCTCCTCGCCCGCGTGGGCGCTCAGCCCGGCCAGCGCCCGGCCGAGGTCGGTGAGGGCGTCGTTGGCCAGCAGGCCGAGCAGCGTGGCCTCCTCCAGCACGGCGGCGGCGCAGTCGGCCAGCAGGGCCTGGTCGAGCAGGGGAGCGTGCCAGTGGGCGCTGCGCACGAGGCTGCCCCTGTCGGCGAAGGCCGTACCCGCCGGCAGGTGGGACAGCACGCCCAGCAGCGCCCTGCGCACGCGGGCGATCGCCGCGCCGCTCCGCTCGTCGCCGAGCACCGTGGGGTACTTGCCCTCGACCTTGCGCAGCGACGAACGCTCCATCCGCCACCAGGCCGACAGCAGCAGCCGCAGCCTGGCCGAGCCCTCGTCGAGCCGCCACCTGTCGTACCGGTCGGTGGGCACCATGCCGCCCGACTTCTCGTCCCACGCCAGCAGCCTGGCGACCGCGCAGATCTCCAGCAGCAGCCGGGTCTCGTCCTCGTCGCAGCCGGTCTCCCTGGCGACCCTGCGCACCTCGCGCACGCCCACCCCGCCGGTCTTCAGCAGCGGCAGCGGCGTCTTGGCGGTGTTGTCGAGCAGGGTGGCGCAGCGCTCGACCATGTGCGGGGCGGCCAGCGTCATCAGGTGGTCGACCTCCTCGGGGTCGACCGGGATCGTCGGCACCTCGGGCGGCTCGGGGGTGAAGGGCGGGTGGTAGCCGGGGCCGCGGATCGACAGCGCCACCTCGCGCGGCATCTCCGCCACCTCCCAGCGGGGGCGGTAGAGCAGGCCGTGGTCGGCCGCCCACTTCTCCGGAGTGCCGAGCGTCACGAACGCGCCGCCGTCGACGTCGCGGACCGGACCGTCCCACGCGAAGTCGGCCAGCAGGCGCTCGGTGCCCTCGGGCGCGTTGCGCAGCAGGGCGGTGAGCCGCTCGCCGTCGGACAGCACCTCCGTCGCCCTGACGATCGTGCGGCGCTTGCTGCCGTGCGCGGGCAGGCCGAGGTTGCGGGCCAGGGCGCGCAGCGTGTCGTTGTTGATGGTCCAGGAGTTGAGGTAGTGGTCGAGCGGCTCGCCGAGGCCGAGCGGCGCCGCCCACCAGCGCGCGACCGCCGCGGCCAGGTGGATGCCGCCGTCGGCGTCGGGCCAGGCCAGCGCGTGGTCGTAGCTGACGTCGAGCCAGGGGACGACCTGCTCGACCGGGGCGTCCAGGAAGCGCGCCAGCCGGTCGGGCGGCACGCCGTCGCCGAGCACCAGGCACGCCTGCGCGATCTCCAGGCAGGGCAGCGGCAACGCCCGCATCGCCTCCATGACGGCGAAACCGTTGCCCAGCCGCTGGGCCAGCGTGTCGAGCCGGCGCGGCCAGGGGGCCGCTATGGCATCCGGTCGGTTGGACAGGACGCGGGCGAGCCTCGCTTCGTCCAGTGTTCGCAGCCAGCCGAGCAGGTGATCATCCATCTGTCAGCACTCTCAGTGGGTCGCGCGCGGGGACTCGCCGTGAGCCTTGATCATCCACGTGGGCCTCACTACGAGGCAGACCTCAGCATACGCGCTCCATGCCGGGGTGTCCGGGCCTTCGCGTGCATGCGACAGAGCGTGGAGAAGGCGTGGGGAGAGCGCATGGAGAGCACAGGGAGGAGCGCGGAGAGGTCACCGGGAGCGCGGGGAGGGCCGCGCCGACCTCAGGAGAGCACCGCCCAGACGATCTTCCCGTACGGCGCGAGCGCCGACCAGCCCCAGCGCATGCTCAGCGACTCCACGATGTGCAGGCCGAGCCCGCCCACGTCGAGCGGCCCGGGGTAGCGCAGCACGGGCACGGCCGCGGCCGGGTCGGTGAAGGCGCAGGTGACCAGCGCGCCCCTGCGCACCAGCGACATGCGCACGGGTTCGTGCCGGCGCGGCTCGTCGAGCGTCAGGCCGTGGCGCAGCGCGTTGGTGGCGAGCTCGGAGACCACCAGCTCCATGCTGTCGACCATCTCCTCCAGCTTCCAGCCGGCGAGCGTGCCGGCGGTGAAGCTGCGGGCGGAGTGGACGGAGGAGGCCGCCGGGGGGAGGACGAAGGTCGCGCTGGCGCCGACCGCCGTGCCAGGGACGACGAGGTCGCGCGCCGCCTCAGGCCACCAGCCGACCGGGGGCCACCAGTCGAGCGTGGTCCACAGGCCGAGGGGTTTGGTGGACTGCACGGTGATCATTCTGAGGCAGAGTCTCGTGCAGGTGCAAGAGCGAATGCACGTGCAGAAGGGATGGGCAACCGCTACCGTTTGCCCTGTATCGGTGAATCAGGTGGCAAAGGGGGATCTTGCCGCGACCCATGATCTTTGGGGCGCGAAGTGACAGACTGTGTGGTACGGAAACGACCAAGGAGCAGCACGTGTCCATGGATCCGCCGGGTTCTGGCTCAACCGTTCGGCGCATCATGCTCGGCGCCAGCCTGCGTCGCCTGCGCGAGCAGCGCGGACTCACCCGTGATGTGGCCGGATTCCACATCAGGGCCTCCGAGTCCAAGATCAGCCGCATGGAGCTCGGCCGCGTCGGCTTCAAGACACGTGATGTGGAAGACCTGCTCACGCTGTACGGCGTCGTCGACGACGCCGAGCGGCGTGCCCTGCTGGAGATGGTCCGCGAGGCCAACACCCCCGGGTGGTGGCACAAGTACTCAGCCGTCCTGCCCCAGTGGTTCACCACCTATGTGGGACTGGAGGAGGCCGCCAGCCTGATCCGCACCTACGAGGTGCAGTTCGTGCCCGGCCTGCTGCAGACGGCGAACTACGCCAGGGCGGTCTACCAGCTCGGCAACCCCGACGCCTCTCCTCAGGACATCGACCAGCGCGTGCATCTGCGCATGCAGCGGCAGGAGCGCTTCACCCGGAAAGACGGCCCCCGGCTGTGGGCCGTCATCGACGAGGCGACCCTGAGGCGGACCATCGGCGGCCGAGAGGTCATGTCCGAACAGCTTCAGCATCTGCTGCACGTGGCGACCTTCCCCAACATCACCATCCAGGTGATGCCCTTCCGGTACGGCATGCACGCCGCCGAAGGGGGCGCGTTCAGCATCATGCGGTTTCCCGAGTCCGACCTGTCGGACGTCGTCTACGTCGAACAGCTCTGGGGTGCCCTGTACCTGGACAAGCGTGAGGACATCGACCCGTACCTCACCGCCATGGAGCAGCTGTGCGTGGAGAGCACCACGCCGGGCGGCACCGTGGAGCTCATCGACGGTCTTCTCAGAAAGATGTAGATGGAGCACACCTACAACGGCATGCCCGCCACCGACCTCACCGAGGTCGCCTGGCGGAAGAGCCGCTACAGCAACTCGCAGGGCAACTGCGTGGAGCTCGCGGAGCTCCCCGACGGCGGGATCGCGGTCCGCAACTCCCGCTTCCCCGAGGGCCCCGCGTTGATCTACACCCGTGACGAGATCCGGGCGCTGGTGCTCGGGGTGAAGGACGGGGAGTTCGACGGTCTGCTGGTTTAACACGGTGTTCACCTCCGGCGCACCCGCGTAACCCGGGTGCGCCGGACGGGAAATCCCCCGGTTTCGTCCCTCAAGCAGGATCTCTTCATGCTCGATCAGATGACGCTCTATCCCATCGCCGACGACGTGCTGATCGCACCGGGCGGCAGGGTCGTGATCCGCACCTACGGCGTGGGCTCCGCCGTGCCCGACGGGGTGGTCTCCTACCGCACCTGGGTGACCGGCGTGCGCGACCAGCCCCGCTACTGGCACTGGGGTCACTTCGAGGACGCCACCTCGGGGCACCGGCGCGTGCTGGAGTGGCTGACGGGGCGCGGGCCCCAGCCGGTTCCGGCCATCGCCTGATATCATCCCGAGCAATCGCTTGGTTCGATCTCGGGAGGCCGCCGTGCGGCGAGGCATCCACCTGCTCGAGGAAGTCGACTTCCGGCCGATGAACTCCCGCCGGCCGCTGGAGTACCTGACCTGGCTGACCCGCTACAAGCAGGAGGACGCCGGCCGCCAGGCGCCCGAGCTGACCGAGGGCATGTCCATCCGGTCGCGGGAGATCGATCTCGTCGGCGCCTTCTACGCCGTCGGGATCACCGGCCACCACCAGTTCAAGGCCGTCACGCTGTGGGACTGCCACGGCGGGTGGGAGGGCGGCTGGCGCCAGATGATGGAGATCTACTCGGGCGTCGACGCGCGCCTGTTCCTGTCGGACATCGACGACCTGCGCTTCTCGGCCTTCTCCCGGCCGCTCGGCGCGGTCCACGGCAGCCCCCCGCTCGCCTCGGCCGCGCCCGCGCCGCTGTTCCTGTTCGAGAGCGCCACGGTACGGCCCGGCGCCGCCCTCGACTACCTCGAAGCCGTCCGCGCCGAACGCCTGCCCATCCTGCGCGACCACGGGCACACGCTCGTCGGGCTGTACGAGGTGCTGATGTGCGACACCGAGGTCGTCACCGTGTGGGGCACCACCCTCGACGCGCACCTGGCCGTGCAGCGGGCCAGGGACGCGGCCCTCGGGCTCGACGACGAGGTCGTGCCCGACGAGCGGCTGCTCACCTGGGGGAAGCGGGCCCGCGCCTACCTGTCGGGCCCCTGGCGCGAGACCATGCTGGTGCCCTTCCCCGGCAGCCGGCTGGCGCCCGAGCCGGCTGCCGCCCGCGCCTAGACCGGGGCGTTCCAGTTGAGGACGACCGGCTCGGCGTGCTCGAACCCGAGCCGCGAGTAGGTCCCCGTGTCCAGCCGGAAGAACCTGCCGTCACGCGGCGGCAGGCCCAGCCACCTGGCGGTCAGCACGCGCAGGAAGTGCCCGTGCGCGACCAGCGCCACCGAGCCCTTCGCGGCCCTGGCCCGCTCGATCACCCTGTCGGCCCTCGCGCCGACCTGCTCCACGCTCTCGCCGGGATGCTCGGCGTCGCCGGGGATCACGCCGTCACGCCACAGGTACCAGCCCGCACGGGTCTCGCGGATGGTCGGCGTGGTGATGCCCTCGTAGCCGCCGTAGTCCCACTCCCACAGGTCGGGGTCCACCTCGTAGTCGGTCAGCCCGGCCAGCTCCGCCGTACGGCGTGCCCTGCCGGCGGGGCTCACCAGCACCAGGTCGAAGGCGCGCGCCTTCACCAGCGGCGTCAGCGCCCTGGCCTGTTCCTCGCCGTGGGGGGTCAGGGGCAGGTCGGTACGGCCGGTGTGGCGGCCCGTCCTGCTCCATTCGGTCTCGCCGTGTCTCAAGAGCATCATGTCATCCATAGCAGGACCATCATCGCCGACCGCCCGCGTCCGGCCCGCCGGGGGGCGTCCCACGGGCCGCCACGTTGACCTCAACCCCGCTTGAGGTTGCATCGTGGCGGTGGAACGACCACCCACCGGATGGAGAGCCTCATGCACGCCGTCGTCCTGCACGCCTTCGGGCCCGCGGAGAACCTGACCTACGAGACGGTCGACGACCCCGTCCCCGGCGCGGGCGAGGTGCGCGTCGTGGTGAAGGCCGCGGGCGTGCACCTCATCGAGACCCTGCTGCGCACCGGCGTCACCATCGGGCCGCCGGTCCCCGACCTGCCGACCGTCTTCGGCGGCGAGGTCGCGGGCGTGGTGGACGCCGTCGGCCCGGGTGTCGACGAGTCGTGGATCGGCCGCCGGGTGGTGACCGGCGCCAGCAGGCCAGGCGGCTACGCCGAGCTCAGCGTCGCCGAGGTGGGCGCGCTGCACGCCGTACCCGACGGCCTCGGGTTCGAGGAGGCGGTGGCCATGATCGTGACGGGCACCACCACGATGGCCCTGATCGAGCTGGGCGCCCCCACCGCGGCCGACGTGATCCTGGTCAACTCGGCGGCCGGCGGCATCGGCCGTCTGCTCGTGCAGCACGCCCGCCACATCGGCGCCGAGGTCGTCGGAGCGGCGGGCGGGCCGGCGAAGGTGGCGACGGTTCCGGGGCGCGCCGTCGACTACGACGTGCCCGGCTGGAGCGCGCGGGTCGGCGAGGTGACGCTGGTCTTCGACGGCGTCGGCGGCAGCCGGGGCAGGGAGGCGTTCTCCCTGCTGGGCGCGGGCGGGCGGCACATCGTGTACGGCAACGCCTCGCGCGAGGAGGCGGGCGCGTCGGCGCCCGAGGAGATCAAGGCGAAGGACATCACGTCGATCTACGCGATCGAGCGGATCCTCAGCCGGCCCGGCGGGCTGCGCGAGCTGGAGGAGCGGGCCCTGGCGGAGGCGGCTTCGGGTCGCCTGGTGCCGCAGGTGCAGGTGTTCCCGCTGGCCGAGGCGGCCGCCGCGCACGCGGCGCTGGAGAGCAGGGCGACGTCGGGAAAGGTGGTCCTGATCCCCTGACCGGCAGGGGGAGTGCGCCGGCTTCCGCTCCTGGCCGGCCGGGCGACGTGGGGTCAGGTGCCCGCCAGCTCCTCCACCACCGGGGTGAAGGCGTCGAGGTCGCGCTCGTGGTGGAGGACGTAGTAGGAGACGTCGTGATCGTCCCGCCAGCGGCGCAGCTTGTCGACGACGTCCTGCCTGGTCCCGGGGAGCACCTGCGGCGTGTCGGCCTGCGGGGCGGAGTCGGCCGCGCTCCACGACTCCCTCGACCGTCTGGCGCCGACCTGCTGGACGCTCGTGCCGAGTTCCACCTGGTCGTACCGGCCCTCGGCGGCCGCCCGGACCACGTCGATCTTCGCGAGGAACGCGGACGGCCCGCCGTCGGCGTCGTCGGGCCCCGTCCCGTCGGCGCGGACGCGCATGCCGAGGTTGATCACGTCCGCCTCGCGGGCGGCCAGGCGGAGCATGCGCGGCCCGCCGCCGCCCAGCAGCAGGCGCGGGTGCGGCCGCTGGACCGGCTTGGGCTGCTGGTCCAGGGAGTCGATGCGGTAGTGCCTGCCGGTGAAGGAGAACGGCGCCTCGCCCCAGAGCCCCTTGAGGACGGTCACCGCCTCGGCCAGCCGGGAGACCCGCACGCCGGGCGGGTCGAGCTCCATCCCGGCGGCGACGTAGTCGGCCGCCATCCATCCGGTGCCGACCCCCAGCTCCAGGCGCCCGTCGGAGAGCAGGTCGAGGGTGGCCGACTCCTTGGCGAGCACCGCAGGGTGCCGGAAGTCGTTGGCGGCCACGAGCGTGCCCACCCTGAGCCGCGTGGTGGCGCAGGCGGCCGCCGTCATCGCCGCGAAGGGGGCCAGGCGGGGACCGACCAGGTGGTCGGGCACCAGCAGCGCGTCGAACCCCGTGGCCTCCAGCCGCCGCGCCTTCTCCGCCCATGCCTTGCCCGACTCGGCGTGACGGACGACCGCCGCGAACCTGAACCGCCGCATGACGCCTCCCGGCCAAGCGTTTGGTTCACACCTTAGACCGGGAAGGATCTTTCGGCCAGAAGTCAGGCTCCGCGCTGGTTCAGCAGGCCGAGCGCCACCCCGCCCATCCCCGCCGTCATGAGCAGCCACGCGACGCCCGCCGCCACGTTGCCCAGCCCGGCGAACCACGAGATCGGGATCGCCACGGGAGCCACGACCAGCGCGATGGCCGCCCACACCGGCGCGGTCCTGCCGAGGAGCGCGGCGACGCCCAGCAGCAGGAAGCCCAGCAGGCCGAACAGGAACGACATGCCCAGGATCGAGGTGGGCAGCCCCTCGTTGTAGGCGGCGTAGAGCTTGGTGAGCGTGGCCTGGTCCAGGCCCGCCACGATGCCGGCGTACAGGACGTCGTCGGAGTTGCCGCCGATCGGGACGATCAGGACGAACGCCAGCATCATGGCGACCAGGCCGAGCACCGGCCGGCCGGCGCGGGCGACCCTGGCCACGCCGAACGCGGCCGGGACGATCGTCAGGGAGCTGATCGCCGACAGCCAGGCGAGCAGCGGGTAGGAGCCGGCGGCGGCGACGAACTGGCGCACGTACGCCTCGCCCTCGGCGGTGACGTTGCCCGGCGCGAGGAGGATGGACGCGGCGATGGCCAGCGGCGAGATCACGGCGGCGGCGATCATGGCGTAGCGGGTGAAGGTGTCGGCTCCCGACCGGGGAGTCGTGTCGAGACTGGTCATGGCCCGAGCGTGCGCCCGGCGCGGGTGCCGCGCATGAGTAGGTCCCTACTCATCTTGTTTTACCAAGCGCTTGCTCAGACACTGGGCTCATGGACGTGCGCGCGACGACCGCCGGCGAGACCGCCTTCTTCCACGCCAACGGGTGGGTACGGCTGGCCCGCCTGGTCGACCAGGACACCGCGACCGACCTGCGCGACCGCGCTCTCGCCCGGCTGGGCGAACGCCCCAGGTCCCGCGCCACCCTCGTCGACCGGGCCTTCGGCCAGTCACGCGACATCGCGCAGGAGGACAAGAGGTTCGCCGAGCTGACCAGGCGCCTGGCGCCGAACGCGGTGCGGCTGCTGTCCGGCGTGAGCGCGGTCCGGATGCAGGTGACCAACCTGCTGGTGAAGGACGGCGGCGGCGCGGACGGGCACGGCGCCACGCCGTTCCACCAGGACTTCCCGTGGATGCCGATGGACCGCTCGGCCATGCTGACGGTCTGGCTGGCGCTGGCCGACGTGCCCGCCGACATGGGCGCGCTGCGCTTCTACAGCGGCTCCCACCGCCACGGCCTGCTCGGCAGGAGCTTCACCACCACCGGCGACGACCAGCTCACCCAGCACCCGTGGCTGAAGGAGCTGGAGCTGTCGCCGCCGCTGGACCTCGCGGCCGGCGACGCGACCGTCCACCACGCGCTGACCGTGCACGGCGCGCCCGCCAACCGGCACCGCTCGCCCCGGCTGTCGTTCACCGTGACCTACTTCGACGCCGACACGCTCTACACCGGCATGCCGTACGGCCAGACCGACGGCCTCGGCCTGGCCGTCAACAAGCCCTTCGACCACCCGAGGTTCCCGTGCCTTGGACGGTGAGCGGCTTCCGGGCCGACCTCGGCGCCACGCTCATGCACGAGCACGTCTTCGGGCTGAGCCCCGAGATCCTGTGGAACTGGCCCGACATCCCCGAAGGCTGGGACCTGGAGACGCGGGCCCGGCAGGCGGCGGCCAAGCTCGACGCGCTCAAGGCGGCCGGCATCGACACGATCGTCGACCTCACCGTGGTCGGCCTCGGCCGCTACGTGCCCGCCGTCCAGCGGGTGGCCGAGCTGACCGAGCTGACGATCGTCGCCGCCACCGGGCTCTACACCTACGACGCGCTGCCGCCCTACTTCGCCAACCGCGGTCCCGGCAGCCTGTTCGGCGGTCCCGACCGGCTGGCGGAGTTCTTCGTCAGGGACATCACCGAGGGCATCGGCAGGACGGGCGTGAAGGCGGCGATGCTCAAGTGCGCCACCGACCACGCCGGCATGACGCCGAACTGCGAGCGGGTGTTCAGGGCGGTCGCCGAGGCCCACGTGGCCACGGGCACGCCCATCACCACCCACAGCGCCCAGCCGGGCGGCCTGGAGCAGCAGCGGGTCCTGGCCAAGGCGGGCGTCGACCTGAGCAGGGTGGTGATCGGCCACGCGGGCGACTCCACCGACCTCGCCTACCTGGAGGAGCTCATCGCCAACGGCTCCTACCTGGGGATGGACCGCTTCGGGATCGAGACGATCAGCTCCTTCGACGACAGGGTGAGCGTGGTCGCCAGGCTGTGCGAGCGCGGCCACGCGGGCCGGCTCGTCCTGTCCCACGACTCCTACTGCTTCAACGACCGGTTCGACCACGACGTCGTACGGCGCCGCCACCCCAACTACCACCTGCTCCACATCACCACCGACGTCCTGCCGGCGCTGCGCGGACGAGGTGTCACCGAGGAGCAGATCCATCAGATGCTGGTCGACAACCCGCGGAGGATCTTCGGATGGACTTCGACGTCACCCAGGACTGGCACGTCGCCGCGCCGTACGACTTCCTGAGACGGCTGCGCCACGAGCAGCCGGTCTTCCGCAGCGAGCACCTCGGCGCCTACGTCCTGACCAGGTACGCCGACGTGCGCGCCGCCTACGGCGACCACCGCGCGTTCTCCTCGCGGGGCTCGCTGACGATCTCGCGCAGCCTCACCGAGGAGACCAGGCGGAAGCTGGGCGAGCACGGCTCGTTCCTGTCGAGCTTCGTGGCCAACGTGGACCCGCCCGACCACACCCGCCTGCGCCGCTCGGTCTCGCGCGCCTTCACCCCCCGCGCGGTCGCGGCGCTGGAGCGGCGCTTCCGCTTGCTCAACGAGAGCCTGCTCGACCGCATGGCGGGCCGCCGCGCGGCCGACTTCGTCCAGGAGATCGCGCACGAGCCCTCGGTCAAGCTCACCGCCGCCTTCATCGGCGTGCCCGCGGCCGACGAGGAGTTCGTCCAGCGGCGGGTGAAGGAGTGGTTCCAGCTCTTCCTGTCGCCGCAGCCGCCGGAGCGGCAGCTCGAGCTCGCCGACGGCTTCCTGACCTATCTCGACTACGTGGACCGGCTGGTCGCGGCGAGGGCTAAGGACCCGCAGGACGACTTCACCTCGCTCATGACCGCGCTGATCGGCAAGGAGCTGTCGCACCGCGAGGTGGTCGAGCTGATCTCCACGATCCTGCTCGGCGGCAACGACACGGTGCCCAACCAGCTCGGCAACAGCGTCCTGCGGCTGCTCAGGGAGGGCCGCTGGCCGGTGCCGCCCGAGCTGGTGGCCGGCGCGGCCGAGGAGTGCATGCGCATCGACGGCGCCTCCCTCGGCTCGTTCAGGTTCGCCGCCACGGACATCGACCTGCACGGCGTGACGATCCCCGCCGGGGCGCTGGTGCTGCTGTCGACCGACTCCGCGGCCCACGACGAGACCGTCTTCCCCGACCCGGAGAGGTTCGTGATCGACCGGCCGAACGCCGACGCGCACATGGTCTTCGGCTACGGCATCCACTTCTGCGTCGGCGCCGCCCTCGGCCGCCTGCAGCTGCGCACCGCGCTCGACGTGCTCGGCCGCCGGCTGCCGGGGCTGCGCCTGGCCGAGGGCGCGCCCGTCGCCTACCGCCGGTCGATCGTCGGCCGCGGCCTGCCGTCGCTGCCGGTCGAGTGGTGACCCGCTTCGCCGGCAGGGTGGCGCTGGTCACCGGCGCGGGCTCGGGCATCGGCGCGGCCTGCGCGGCGCGGCTGGCGGCCGAGGGCGCCAGCGTCGGCGTCGCCGACCTGCGCGCGGCGGCCGCCAGGCGCACGGCGGCCGCGATCAGGGCGCGGGGCGGCTCGGCCATGGCCATCACCTGTGACGTCTCCGACGAGGCGCAGGTCGCCGCGGCCGTGGTGGACCTGGTGAGCTGCTTCGGCCGCCTCGACGTGCTCCACTCCAACGCCGCCTGCCTCGACCGCGACGTCTACGGCCGCGACGGCGACCTGGCCGACCTCGACGTGGCCGTGTGGGACCGGACGATGGCGGTCAACCTGCGCGGCGCCATGCTGATGGTCAAGCACGCCGTCCCGGCGATGGGCGGCGGCGGGTCGATCGTCATCACCTCCTCCCTGTCCGGACTCCTCGGCGACGTCGACCACGCCGCCTACGGCACCTCCAAGGCGGCCATCGGCGGGTTCGTCCGTTACGTCGCCACCATGTACGGCGCGCGTGGCGTCCGCTGCAACGCCGTGGCCCCCGCGCTGGTCATGACCGAGGCCGCCAGGCTCGCGCTCGGTCCCGACCGGCTGGCCGACAAGGCGGCAGAGCGGCTGCTGCCCTGGCCGTGCGAGGTGGACGACGTGGCCGCGCTGGTGGCCTTCCTCGCCTCCGACGAGGCGCGCTGCGTCACCGGCCAGACGCTGGTCATCGACTCGGGCACCTCCGCGCACCGGCCCGAGCACGCGATCCACGCGCGGCAGGGCCTAGAGTGACGGCCGTGGAACCTGTGGCGGTGGGACTGGTGGGCGCGGGCCCGTGGGCGGAGATGGCGCACGCGCCCATGCTGGCGAAGGGGCCGCACACGCGGCTCGCGGGCGTGTGGGCGCGCCGTCCCGAGGCGGCGGCCCGGCTGGGTGCTCCCGTCCACGAGCGGATCGAGGACCTGTTCGACGCCGTCGAGGCGGTGGCCTTCTGCGTGCCGCCCGCCGTCCAGGCCGAGCTCGGCGTGCTGGCCGCCAAGGCGGGCAAGGCGCTGCTGCTGGAGAAGCCGCTGGCGGCCGACCTCGACAGCGCGCGTCGGCTGGCCGACGCGATCGGGGAGGCGGGCGTCGCGTCCCAGATGCTGCTCACGCTGCGCTACTCCCCGGGCACGCGTGACTTCCTGGCCGGGTGCGCCCGGATCGGGGCGTTCGGCGGCCATGCCGCCGCCATCTCGGGGGTGCTGAGCGGCGGCGGCGACTTCGCCACGCCGTGGCGGCTGGAGCGCGGCGCGCTCCTCGACGTCGGGCCGCACGTCATCGACCTGCTCGACGCCGCCCTGGGCAGGGTGGTCGGCGTCCGCGCCCACGGCGACCCGCTCCGCTGGGTGGGCCTGCTGCTGGAGCACGAGGGCGGCGCCGTCAGCGAGGTGTCGCTGACCATGGCCGCGGTGGGCGACCTGCCGCCGCTGCGGGTCGAGGTGTACGGCACGCAGGGCAGCGTCCGGCTGCCCGCCTCCGACGACGACGAGTTCGCGCGCGTGGCCGAGGAGTTCGCCACCACCGTACGGCGGGGCGGCGGCCACCCGCTCGACGCCGCGCGCGGCCTGCACCTACAGGAGATCATCGCCGCCGCGGAGGCCCAGCTCGCCACCCCTTGACTTCGGGCCCATCGGGAGAATTGATAGCGTTTGTCCGACGCGCAGCGTTGCAGCGAAGTCCGGTGCGAGTCCGGCGCTGTCCCGCAACTGTCATAGCCAGGTCGCCTGCCGCCGCGCCGACGTCATCAACCCTCGTGGAAAAGGGTGATCCGTCGCATCTTCGCGGGTCTCTCGGTTCCGACAGTGTGAAAGGACTACTCGTGAGGCCCGTACGCACGGCCTTCGCGGGCGCGCTGCTGGGAACGGTCGTCCTGGCCGGCTGCGGCCAGACTCCCGCTCCCTCCTCCGCCCCCTCGGCCACCGCCCCCTCGGCCGCCCAGACCACCGCCCCCGCCGCGCAGGAGGCCGCCTTCCCCGCCACCGTGCAGGCGGGCAACGGCGCGGTCACCATCGCCAAGAAGCCCGAGCGCATCGTCTCCATCTCGCCGACCGCCACCGAGACCCTCTTCGCGATCGGCGCCGGACCGCAGGTCGTCGCCGTCGACGACATGTCCACCTACCCCGCCGAGGCGCCCAGGACCGACCTGTCGGGCTTCAAGCCCAACGTCGAGGCGATCATCGCGCACAAGCCCGACCTCGTCGTCGCCTCCGACGACAAGGTGGCCGCCCAGCTCGCCAAGGTGAATGTGCCCGTCCTCGTGGAGCCCGCCGCCACCAAGATCGACGAGGCCTACGACGAGATCGTCGATCTCGGCGTGGCGACCGGCAACAAGGCCAAGGCCGACGAGGTCGTCTCCGGGATGAAGGCCACGTTCGACCGGCTGGCCGCCGAGGCGCCGAAGGCCTCGAAGCTCACCTACTACCACGAGCTCGACACCACCCCCTACGCCGCCACGTCCACGACCTTCATCGGCCAGATCTACGGCATGTTCGGCCTGGTCAACGTCGCCGACAAGGCGCCCGACGCGGCGGGCGGCTACCCCAAGCTGTCGGCGGAGTTCGTCGCGCAGGCCGACCCCGACCTGATCTTCCTGGCCGACGTGAAGTGCTGCCAGCAGAGCAAGGAGACGCTGGCCAAGCGGCCCGGGTGGCAGGACCTGAAGGCCGTCAAGAACGACCGCGTCACCCAGCTCGACGACGACATCGCCTCCCGGTGGGGTCCGCGCATCGTGGACCTGGCCACCACGATCGGTGACGCCGTGCGGAAGGCCGACACGAGCCAGTGAAGCCGCACGTGCCCGCCAGGGCCAGGCCGCTGTGGGTCGCGGCCGCTCTCGCGGTCCTCGCGCTCTCGATGATCGCGGGACTGCTGGGCGGCGCTGCCGACATCTCGCCCTGGCAGGTCGTGCTCCAGGCCGCCGACTGGCTGCCGTGGATCCACGTCGACTCCGGGCTCGCCCCCGTCGAGCAGGGCCTGCTGTGGCAGCTGAGACTGCCGCGCGTGCTGGTGGCCGCCACCGTGGGCGGCCTGCTGGCCGTCGCGGGCGGCGGCTACCAGGGCGTCTTCCGCAACCCGCTGGCCGACCCCTACCTGCTGGGCGCGGCCTCGGGCGCGGGCCTGACGGTCACGATGGTGATCGTGTTCCTGCCCGGCAGCGTCGCGAGCGTCCCCCTGGCCGCCTTCGCCGGCGCGGTCGGCGGCGTCTTCCTCGCCTACGCCCTCGGCAACACCGCCGGGCGCTCCGGCGGCACCGCCACGCTGGTGCTGGCGGGCGTGGCCGTCACCTCCTTCCTCACCGCCATCCAGACCTTCGTCCAGCAGCTCAAGGTCGAGGAGCTCGAACGCGTCTACGCCTGGATCCTCGGCGATCTGCAGGGCGGGTGGGACAAGCTCGCGCTCGTCGCGCCGTACGCGGTCGGCTCCAGCGCCCTGCTCCTGCTGCACGGCCGGATGCTGGACGTGCTGTCCGTCGGCGACGACGAGGCGACCACCCTCGGCGTCAGGGCGGCCAGGGTACGGCTGGCCGTGCTCTTCGGCGCGTCCCTGGCCACCGCCGCCGCCGTCGCGGTCAGCGGACTCATCGCCTTCGTGGGCATCGTCGTCCCGCACGTGGTGCGCCGCCTGGCCGGCGGCTCCTACCGGATCGTGCTGCCGCTGTCGCTGATCGGGGGCGGCGCCTTCCTGGTCCTGGCCGACCTCATCGCCCGCACCGTCATCGCCCCCGCCGAACTGCCCATCGGCGTGGTCACCGCCTTCGTCGGCGCGCCGTTCTTCGTCGGCGTGCTGCGGATGACCAGGAGGGCGGGGATGTGATCGAGACCCGTGAGCTGTCGGTCGTACTGGGGGAGCGGCAGGTGCTGGCCGAGGTCTCCATGACCGTACGGCGGGGCGAGTGGCTGGCCGTGATCGGGCCCAACGGCGCGGGCAAGTCCACGCTGCTGCGCGCGATCATGGGGCTGGTGCCGTTCGCCGGATCGGTGCTGTTCGACGGGGCGCCGCCGGGCCGGCCGCGCGAGCGGGCCAGGACGGTCGCCTTCGCCCCCCAGACGCCCGCGCTTCCCGCCGACATGACCGTCTTCGACTACGCGCTGCTGGGCCGCACGCCGTACATCCCCTATCTCGGGCGGGAGAGCAGACGCGACAGGGACGTGACCGCCGCCGTGCTCGACCGGCTCGACCTCGCGGGGCTGGCCGGGCGGCGGGTGGAGAACCTGTCGGGCGGCGAGCGGCAGCGGGTCGTGCTGGCCAGGGCGCTGGCCCAGGAGGCGCCGGTGCTGCTGCTCGACGAGCCCACCACCGCCCTCGACCTCGGTCACCAGCAGCAGGTCCTCGAACTGGTCGACCAGCTCAGGCTGGCCGACGGGCTGACCGTCGTCACCACCCTGCACGACCTGAGCCTCGCCGGACAGTACGCCGACCGGCTGCTCCTGCTCGCCGAAGGGCGCGCGATGGCCTCGGGCGCGCCGGTCCAGGTGCTCACCGAGGAGCTGGTGGGCAGGCACTTCGACGCGCATGTCAAGATCGAGCCGGGCCCCGACGGGCGGCCCGTCGTCCACCTGGTGAGGGGCCGTTGAAGCTGTCCTACCGGACCGAGGAAGGGGCCAGGCTCGGCTCGCTGCTGTGGGAGTTCGGGCCCGGCTGGCGGATGATCTCCTCCGCGATGCTCGGCGGCGGCATCGGCCCGCGTTCGTGGGTGCTGAACGCCCAGGTCGTCGCCGGATACTCGCGCATGGACCCGGTCGACCACCTGGTCTCCCTCGGCCCGGACGGGGAGGGCGTCGGGATGATGACCGCGGCCTCCGTCGACCGCTACACGACCGGCTCGGACGGCGGGGTCGAGGCGGTCGCGACCGTCGGCCTGCGCGTCCCCACCTGGGCCGCCGCCGCTCCCGACCACGTCGATCCCGAGCTGGCGCCCCTGCGGGTCGGCACGATCAACCTCATGATCACCGTCCCGGTGGCCATGACCGACGCGGCCCTGGTCAACGCGGTCATGACCGCGACCGAGGCCAAGACTCAGGCGCTCGTCGAGGCCGGCTTCCCCTGCACGGGCACCGCCTCCGACGCCGTCTGCGTCGCCGTTCCCGCGGCGGGCCCGGCGGAACTGTTCGGCGGCCCGCGCTCCGACTACGGCTCCAGGCTCGCCCGTGCCGTCCACACCGCCGTACGGCAGGGCGCCGCCGAGTGGCGTCCCCGCGGCTGATCACCTGACGCCGCGCTTCGCCCGGTCGCTCACCTCGGCGGCGTCCCCGCACGCGCGGCTGATCACCCACGGGCTTCCGCTCGCGTCGTCCGTGGTGTCCCCGCGCGCGGCTGGTCACCCGCGCAGGCCGTAGTCCTCCCTGGCCGCCCGCGCGCTGACCCGGCCCGCCCGGACGTCGGCCGCCACCAGGGCCCGGTCCCTGAGCAGCGGCGAGCCCAGCCCGCCACCGCCGGTCGTCTCGACCACGAACGCCTCTCCCGCCTGGAACAGCACGTTGTTCGCCTTGGCCGGCAGCCGCTCGAGCGAGCCGTCCGCCCGCCGCCGGAAGAAGCCGCCCAGCCTGCCGGGCAGCCCGCCGTCCCGGCCGGGAGGGGCGTGGCGCAGCCGGTCGCCGCGCGTCGTGACATGGCACGGCGCGAGGAAACGCAGGACCGTGCGCGAGCCGAGCCCGCCCCGGTACGCGCCGGGACCGCCCGAGTCGGTGATGGTCTCGATCGACTCGACGACCAGCGGGCAGCGCGTCTCCACCGGCTCGGCCTGCGGCACGGAGTTGCGGCCGATGCCGAAGTGCACGCCCGTCGCGTCGGGCCCGTCCAGCCCGCGCCGCGCGCCCACGCCGCCGAAGTCGTAGGACAGGTGGATCCAGTACGGCGCGCCGACGGCGGCGATCGAGAACGGCTGGAGGATGCCGCTGGCGGCGATGGCCCGCTCCGGCATCGCGTCGGACAGCGCCTGGAAGATGGCCTCCATCGCCGCGTAGATCGGCACGAACCTGCCGCCGCACGGGTGCGGGGGCAGGGCGTTCAGCAGCGACCCCTCCGGCAGCAGGACGCTGATCGCGCGCAGGCAGCCGTCGTTCATGGGGATCGTGGGGTCGAGGAAGCAGCGCACGGCGAAGACGGCGGCGGCCAGCGACTGCGACGCGGAGGCGTTGATCGCGGCGGGTACCTGCGGGTCGGTCCCCTCGAAGTCCACCACCACGTGCGCGGCGGCTCCCGACGGCGGGGGACCTGGTGACGAGCGGTCCGGTGATGAGCCGCCCGATGGTGAGCCGCTCGGTGACGAGGGGCCCGATGGTGAGCCGCCCGGTGACGAGGGGCCCGATGGCGAGCGGTCCGGTGATGAGCCGCCTGATGGCGAGGGGTCCGTGGACGGCGGGCCCGTCGTGACCGCGACCCTGACCGTGTGCGTCCGGTCCGGGTGGACGCCGTCGTCGTCGATCGGGTACGACCCGGTGAAGCGGCCACGCGGCAGGTCGGCCAGTGCGGCCCTGGTGCGCGCCTCGGTGTAGTCCAGGTAGGCGTCGATGCCGCGCGCCAGGCCTTCGGCTCCGTGCTCGGCGACGAGCGACGACATCCGGGCGGCGGCGACGGCGGTGCCCGCGACGAGCGCGCGCACGTCGCCCATCACCTTGTCGGGCGTGCGCGAGTTGGCGCGCAGGATGGCCTCGACGGCGGGTTCCAGACCCGCCGCGGTGGCCAGCCGTACGGGAGGGAGCTGGAGGCCCTCGAGGAAGATGTCGGTCGCCAGCGGCGCCATGCCGCCCGCCGACAGGCCGCCCAGGTCCGAGACGTGGATCATGGTCGCGGTGAAGTAGGCCGGCCCGCCCGAGACGAAGACGGGCCGGTAGACGAGCAGGTCGTTGGTGTGGACGCCGCCGCGGTAGGCGTCGTTCAGCACGTAGACGTCGCCCTCCCGCATGGTGCCGGCGGGGTGGTCGGCCAGCAGGTACGGCAGGGCGACCTTGAGCGCCATGCTGTTCATCAGCGTGGTGGCCGTCGACTGGGCGATCAGCCGTCCCCTGGCGTCCAGAAGGGCGGCGGAGGCGTCGGAGCCCTCGACGATGAACGTGGAGTAGGCCGAGCGGACGACGACGATGCTCGCCTCCTCGGCCGCGACGACCAGGGCGTTGCGCAGGACCTCCGCGGTCAGGGTCATGCCCGGTCCTCCTGCCCGGTCGTCCTGGTGAGGACCACGGCCCCGTCGGACGCGAGGGCGGCGCTCCAGCCGGGCGGGACGACGATGGTCGACTCGGGGTCCTCGACGATGGCGGGGCCCGCCAGCCGGGTGAGCGCGGCGCGGGGCAGCACGGGCACCTCGGCGTAGCCGCCGCACTCGGCGAAGTAGGCGACCCTGCGGCCAGTGCCCCCCGCTCGTGCGACCCCGACCCCGGCCCCTGTCACCTCGGCCCCTGTCACCTCTGCCCCTGTGATCCCGGCCCCTGTGATCCCGGCCCCGGCTCCGGGGAGCTCGCCGGTGGCTCGGGTCCCGGCAGCAGCGTTCGTGGCGGGGACGCTCAGCCGGAGGCGGAAACTGACCAGCTCGATCTCGCCCTCCTGCGCGATGCCGTACACCTGCCGGTACTTCTCGTGGAAGGCGCCGGCCACCGACGGCCCCCACGGGACGGTGAGCTCGTGCGCCTGGCCGCGGAAGCGGACGTCCACCGCGCGCTCGGCCCGCACGCCGGGAGCGCCGGCGGCGACCGCGAGATCGTCGCGGGCCGCGGCCTCCAGGGCGGCGAAGACGGCCTCGGGATCGGCGGCCGACGGCGCGGACCGCACGCGCTCGGCCGTCAGCTCGCCGGCCAGCAGCCCGGCGGCCGAGGCGACGCCGCACAGGGCCGGCACCACGACCGTGCCGATGCCGAAGCGCTCGGCGACCCTGGCCGCGTGCATCGGGCCCGCGCCGCCGAAGGCCACCATGACGAACCCGCGCGGGTCGATCCCCCGCTGCACGGTCACCACGTGCACCGCCGATCCCATCGCCGCCGCGACGATCTCGTGGACGGCGTGCGCCGCCGCCGCGCGCGACACCCCGAGCGGCCCCGCCACCCTGTCCAGCGCCTTCTCCGCGAGGTCGGCGGAGAGCAGGAAGGCCGAGAAGGAGGCGGGGGAGAGGTAGCCGAGGACCAGGTTCGCGTCGGTGACCGTGGGGGCGGAGCCACCCAGCCCGTAGCAGGCCGGGCCGGGGGAGGAGCCCGCCGAGCGCGGCCCCACACGTAACGCGCCGGCCTGGTCCACCCACGC
Source organism: Nonomuraea sp. NPDC003754 (assembly GCF_053605785.1). Lineage (NCBI taxonomy): Bacteria > Bacillati > Actinomycetota > Actinomycetes > Streptosporangiales > Streptosporangiaceae > Nonomuraea > Nonomuraea sp. NPDC003754. The sequence continues at coordinate 88,234 of NZ_JBSGJX010000011.1, read as the reverse complement.
GACGCTGCCGCCGCCCGCGCCCACCTCGGCCAGGTCGATGGCAGGGGTCTTCACCGGCACGCCGGTGCCCGCCCGGCGACCGCCGAAGCTGCCCTTGCCGCCGACGTGGAACTCGTGGGTGATCTCGGGTCTGCCGTTCGTGATGACGCAGGTCTTGGCCGTGGTGCCGCCCATGTCGAAGGAGATCACCCGGGGGTGCCCGGTGCGCGCGGCGGCCAGCACGCCGGCCGCGGGGCCGGACTCGATCGTCGCCACCGCCCTGCGCGCGGCCTGGGCGGCGGACATGACGCCGCCCCCGGACTCCATGACGTGCACGGGGGCGGTGATGCCCAGCGCGGCGAGCCCTTCGCGGAGCCTGGTGAGGTAGGACGACATGAGCGGCCCCACGTAGGCCGACATGACGGTCGTCGTGGCGCGTTCGTACTCCCTGAGCTCCGGCCACACCTCCGACGAGATCACCACCTCGGGCACGTACTCCTTCAGCACGGCGGCCACCTGCCGCTCGTGGGTGGGGTCGGCGTAGGAGTGCACCAGGCACACCGCGGCCGAGGTGATGCCGCGGGCGGCGATCTCGCGGCCGGCCCGCCGTACGGACTCCTGGGAGAGCGGCACGAGCACCGAGCCGTCGGCGGCCACGCGCTCGTCCACCTCGAAGCAGTCCTCGGCGGCCACGGGTGGCGGCGGCGGGGTGAAGCGGAGGTCGTAGCGGTCCTCCTCGACGCGCGCGTAGCGGCCGAGCGGGAGCAGCGAGCGGAAGCCCCGCGTGGTCACGAAGGCGACGCGGGCGCCGGTGCGTTCGAGCACGGCGTTCGTGGCCAGGGTGGTGGCGTGGACGACCCTCTTGACCTTCGAGGGGGTGGCATAAAACAGCACTTGGGAGATACTGGACATGATGCCAGTGAGTGGGTCGTCAGGGGTGGTCAGACACTTCGCGACGGACACCTCGCCGTACGGGCCGTGCAGCACGGTGTCCGTGAATGTGCCGCCGACGTCAACCCCGATCTGGTATTCCACGTCGATACGGTAGGACTCAAGCAAGCGCTTGTCACGATTGACTTTCGGTGGGCGGTTGGGAGTCTGGTTCTGTCGTCGGTAGGGAGCTCGTTATGAGGCGTCTCGCAGTGCCCGGAGTGGCGGTCGCCCTCGCGATGTTGAGCGTGCCCCCGGCATTAGCGCATAACCACCCCAGCGGCATCACCGACCTGGTCACGCCCGCGGTGGCGCGGGTCGAGGCCAAGGCGATCATCGACATCACCCTGCTCGACCACGTCGGCGAGCTGCTGCACATCGAGCGCACCTACGACGTGCCCATCGGGACGGGCACCGGCACCATGGTCAATCCCGACGGCACGCTCGTCACGCTCACCCAGGTCGTCCACACCGACAACGACCTGGCGGTCTACGCCGCGAACAAGGTGTTCGGCGACTACCACAAGGTGAACATCCCCGCCGACTTCGACCGGCACACGGTGTCAGACGATCAGCTCAACCACCATCTCCAGCTCTGCTACGACCTCAAGAGCAAGATGTCGACCTGCATCGTCGACATCAAGCAGGACATCACGGTGTTCCCGAACATCACGCCCGCCGGCCGGGGGTTCAAGGCCGAGGTCGTGAAGCTCGGCGACGACCCGCTGTCGCCGGCCGTCCTGCGGCCGACCTCGACGTCCGAGGGCGGCATCGGGATGCCCACGGCGCCGCTGGCCGACAAGGTGCCCGACAAGGTCGGCGCGCCGACCGCGGTCGCGGGATTCCTCGGCAGGCCGGCCGCCACGCAGCCCCTCAAGGTCGAGATCGCGCACCTCGGTCCCGGCGGAGCGGGTGAGGGCGGGCGGATCTTCGCCGACCCGCAGAAGAAGGTCGACGAGCCCGTCAAGCTCGGCAAGCTGATCGACCAGGGCATGCTCGGCGCGCCCGTCATCGGTGACAAGGACGGCCACGTCATCGGCCTGCTGGTCGGTGGTGGCACGGTGGCACGGATGATCGGCGTCAGGGAGATCACCTCCGCGCTGGCCGCCGCCAAGACGCCCGCGCGCAGGGGTCCGCTCGACGCCGCCTTCGAGGCGGCGCTGACCCGGTACCACACCCACAACTACACCGACGCCGCGCCGGCCTTCAAACGCGTGCTCGACTACTACCCGGGTCAGCCGGTGGCCCAGGCGCACCTGAAGGACTCGCTGGCCAAGAAGGGCACGGCCCAGGACATCGGCGCCCGCAAGGCCACCGCGCCTCCGCCCACCAGCATCCCGCTGTGGCCGTTCGTCGTCGGGGCGGCGGTCCTGCTGGCGCTGGCCGCGGGGATCGCGGTGCTGCTGTGGCGGCGCCGCCGCAGGGCCGGACCCGAAGGAGAAGAACTGGAGGAGATGCAGCCGCAGGAGGTTCACGTCGGCGCACCGCCGCCTGATGACGGCGCCAATCCGACCGTGATGGTCAGACGATCGCAGAACTTCCCTGCGGTCCCACCGCAACAACCGCAGTCGCAGCCTGTGCTGACCGCACAGCAACAGGTGAAGTTCTGCACGTCCTGCGGTATGAAACTGGGCCCCGCGCACCGGTTCTGTGGCTACTGCGGCCACCCGATCGAAACGTGATGCACTTGAACGAGAGATCCCTGATCGGCCAGGAGGTCGCGGGATACTACATCGAGGACGTCATCGGCAAAGGCGGCATGGCGGTGGTCTACCTTGCGCTGGACCCCCGCCTGAGCCGCCGCGTGGCCCTGAAGATCCTCAATCCGCTCCTCAGCGTGGACGACCGCTTCCGTCAGCGCTTCATCCTGGAGTCGAGGACCGTCGCCAGCATCGAGCACCCCAACATCATCCCGATCTACGAGGCCAACTCCGACGAGAAGGGCGTGCTCTACATCTCGATGCGCTATGTGGACGGCCTCGACCTGCGCAGATTCATCTACGACCGGGGACCGATGCCGGTCGGTCAGGTCAACTCCATCGCCGCGCAGGTGGCCGCGGCACTGGACGCCGCCCACGCGCACGACCTGATCCACCGCGACGTGAAGCCGGCCAACATCCTGCTGGCGGGCGACCACGTCTACCTGACCGACTTCGGCATCACCAAGCACCGCACCTCGATCACCGGGCTCACGCAGACCGACCAGTTCATCGGCACACCGCGCTACATGTCGCCTGAGCAGATCAACAAGGAGCACATCGACGGCCGCGCCGACCAGTACGCGCTGGCCTGCGTCGTCTACGAGGCCCTGGCGGGGCGGATGCCGTTCGAACGCGACAACGACGTCGCCCTGCTGTGGGCGCACCTGGCCGAGGCGCCGACACCGCTGTCGCACCTGCGCCAGGAGCTACCGCTCGAGGTCGACGGGGTGATGATGAAGGCGCTGGCGAAGTCGCCCGAACAGCGCTATCCCACCTGCACGGCGTTCGTCGGCGCGCTGCGCGACGCCATCAGCGGCGAGTACGCGCCCACGCGCCCGCAGCAGCAGACCGGCATCCCGCCGGAGGCCAAGACCCGTGCGGCCAAGCCCAGGACGGCCAAGCGCGCCGCCGGCGCCCCGCCGCGCAGGCGGAAGAAGCTGGTGCTCTTCCTGACCGGGGCGGTCGCCGTCCTCGCCGCGATCGCCGTCGCCGCCGTGCTCTTCCTGACCAACAGAAGCGAGGAGATGCGGGTCTACAAGCCGTCCGCCGCGGTGCCGATGAGCTTCGACTACCCCGAGAGCTGGACGGCCGAGACGCACCTGGACCTCTTCGCGCTGGCCTCGCCGAGCGCCCCGCAGTTCGAGTCGCTGTTCGTCGCGGGCCCTGACGCCGACTGGAAGGAGGTCCACGCACTGGATCCGGCCGACACCCAAGGCGTGTTCGTCCAGCTGGCCGACACCTTCGATCCGAAGGCCGACCTGCAGACCATGCAGGAGACGCTCAACACGATGCTGCCGGGCAAGGTGACCTTCAACAGCGAACCCAGCAAGGCGCTGGTCGCCGGCCGGCCCGCCACCGAGTTCACGGGCTTCATGCAGAGCCCCGACCACTCCAGCGAGCTGAACGTGACGGGCTATCTCGTCGAGACGCCCTCCAAGCCGGCGCTCATCCTCTACTTCTGCGCGCCGGAAGCATGCGACCCCGAGACGCTGGCGAAGATCAAGACGAGTGTGGCGCTCACTTGAGCCTGACTTGGAGCCCGCTGTACCCCTATGGGCAAGAGCGTCCCCAACGTCTACTCTCCGCGTGTGGGTATTCGCATCGTCATCGCGGACGACCAGGCCATGGTCCGAGTGGGCCTGCGCATGGTCGTCGACAGCGAAGAGGGCATGGAGGTCGTCGGCGAGGCCGCCGACGGTCATGAGGCGCTGGCCGTGGTCAGGCGGACGCGTCCGGACATCGTGCTGATGGACATCTCCATGCCCCGCATGGACGGCCTCGCCGCGGCCAGGAAGATCTTCGAGGAGCCCGCGCCGCCGAAGGTCGTCATGCTGACGACGTTCGACACCGACGAGAACCTCTACGCCGCCCTGCGCGCCGGCACCAGCGGCTTCCTGCTCAAGGTGTCGCCGCCCGAGCAGCTCGTGGAGGCGATCAGGGTCGTGCACGCCGGTGACGCCCTGCTCGACCCCGCGGTGACCAGCCGGGTCATCGCCTCCTTCGCCGGGCGGCACGACCCCACCCCGCCGCCGCAGCTGGCCGACCTGACTCCGCGCGAGCTCGAGGTGCTGCGCCTGCTGGCGCGCGGGCTGACCAACGCCGAGATCGCCCGCGAGCTGTTCGTCGGGGAGGCCACGGTCAAGACGCACGTGGCCCGCGTGCTGATGAAGCTGCACCTGCGCGACCGGGCTCAGGCCGTCGTGTTCGCGTACGAGTCGGGCGTGGTCCGGCCGGGCGCGGCCATCGGGTAGTACGCGGCCCAGGCCGCGTCGCCCATGCGCAGCACCTTCAGGCCCGTCCAGCCCAGGGCGAGCACGGGCGCGCACCAGAAGGGCACGGTCAGCGGGCCGTACGGCACAGCGAAGGAGCCCAGGTAGCCTAGGCTGACGACCAGCGGCACCCACCAGCCGACGAAGCCGGACCGCCACACCGCCACGGTCAGCAGCGGCAGGCCGATCAGGCCGAGGAACATCCACGGTTGGAAGGCGCCCACGGTGATCGGCAGGCCGAGCATCTCGTCCATGATCTGCTGTGCCCGCTCCGGCGGGTAGTGCCGGCCCAGCCACCACTCGACCGGGTCGATGATCAGCATGCCGGACAGCGAGCTGTAGCCGATCACCGCCATGGCGGCGGCCACGTGGCCGAGCCTGGTGTTGCGGCGCCGGGTGAGGTGGGCCAGGCCGAGCGCGGCCACGGCCATCAGCAGCCAGCTCCAGTGGTAGAGCGCGGACTGCAGCTGGGCGAGGGTGGGGTTGACCCCGAAGCTGACCGCCTCGCGGTCGTCGCCCCACGTGCCCGGATCGACGACGACGGCGACCGCCTGCAGCAGCGGTGCGGTGATGAGGAGCGTGCCCGCCGCGATCCTGCGGAAGGCGACCTGGTTGTTGAGCATGCCAGGCACGCTAGGTCGCGCCGGGCCGCCGGTCGTCCGCCTGCTGACCGATCCGCCGTCACCCGGCCGGGGGAGCGGGACGCCACCCCTGTCTCGCGATTCGGGAGGGTATAGCGGTCCATGCCCGTTCTATGTGTATATTTTCCGTAAGAGAGCGTCCGAAACAGGAGATTTTCATGCGAGCGTTCCCCAGGGTGCTGTTCGACGAGGCGCACAGCGAGTCGTGGACGATCAGGCGTGAGGTCGCCGAGGCCATCAATCCCGCCCACCCCGACGACAACAGCTACGCGCGCGCCGCCGACCTGCTGCGCCGCCTGGGGCACCGGGTCACCTCCGGCAGCCTGGAGCAGCTCGCCGACCACGACGTCCTGGTGGTCGCCCACCCGTCGCAGCAGCGCTGGGAGCGGACCACCGGCCAGGGCAGCCCCGTCTTCACCGCCGACGAGCTCAACGCCATCGAGTCCTTCGTCGCCGACGGCGGCGGGCTCATCGTCCTGGCCGAGGAGGAGCAGGACAAGTACGGCAACAACCTGGCCGAGCTGCTCGCCCGCTTCGGCATCGGCATCACTCACACCACTGTCCGCGACCCCGGCAACGCCCACCGCGGCGTCGCCACCTGGGTGCTCGGCACCCCCTCCACCGGCGGCGTGCTCGCCGGCGTCGGCAGCGCCTGCTTCTACCGCTCCGGCGTGCTCACCGCCCGCGACGACGCCACCGTGCTGTTCACCACCTCCGCCACCGCCGACCCCGCGGGCGCGCCCCTGGCCGTCTCCGTCGAGTACGGCAAGGGCAAGGTCGTGGCCTTCGCCGACTCCGACCTGTTCGGCGACGACTCCATCGACGACTACGACCACCGCGCCCTGTGGGGCAACGTCGTGACGTGGGCGGCCCGGGTGCCGTCCGCCACCCGTCCGGCCGGCGCCCAGGACGAGGCGAAGTCCGAGCTGTTCGCCCAGCTCAAGGCCGTCGTCGAGGAGCTGCGCCCGCTCCAGGCCAAGGACGGCTCGGTCCCCGACGACAAGCAGGCCGCCGCCGCCCTCGTCGGCTACGTCTCCGACCTCGTGGGCCGCCTGTCCGGCTACTTCCCGCACGACGCCGCCTACCTGCAGGCCGTTCAGGCAGACCTGGCCAAGTGGCTGGAGCAGGGCCTCGGCGTGCCCGACTTCCTCGACTCGCTCAACCTCTTCCACCCCGACACCCAGCGCGTCGACGGCCTGGAGCACCTCGTGGTGTTCCCCATGTACACCCAGAACGGCAACCCCAACCGCAACCTCGAAGCGGTCTGGATCCGCACGATCTGGCCCGACTGGCTGGCCGAGCTCGAGTCCAACGGCTACGACAACCCGCTGTTCGTGCCGATCGCCTTCGAGGACTTCACCGCCGGATACGACACCTTCTCGGCGGTGCTGTTCCCCGAGACCGTCGCGGTACGGCAGGCGCCCGAGCGCTTCACCTGGGGCGGCATCTTCGCCGACCGGGAGGCCGCGCGCTTCCGCTCGGTCAGCAGCGCCGCCGCCCGGACGCTCAAGCTGGACCTGCCGCCGGACGCGGCCAGGCTGCTGGAGTCGCAGGAACTGGCCCAGGACACCTTCGTCATGTGGGACCTCATCCACGACCGCACCCACAGCCACGGCGACCTGCCGTTCGACCCCTTCATGATCAAGCAGCGCATGCCGTACTGGCTGTACTCGCTGGAGGAGCTGCGCTGCGACCTCACCGCGTTCGGCGAGGCGGTCAAGCTGGAGGCGGCGGGCGTGCCGCACGCGCGCTACGTGCAGCTAGCGATCCTGTTCGACCGGCTCTTCCGCTTCCCCATCACCGGTGAGCGGGTGCGCAACTACGACGGGCTCGGCGGCCAGCTGCTGTTCGCCTACCTGCACCGCAACGACATCATCAGGTGGACCGACAACCGGCTGTCGATCGACTGGAACCGCGTCGCCGACGGCGTGGCCGACCTGCGCGGCGAGGTGGAGAAGCTCTACCGCGACAGCATCGACCGCGCCAAGATGGCGCACTGGATCGCCGCCTACGAGCTGGTCACCGCCTACGTCGAGCCGCACCCCCGTTCGGTGTGGAAGACCGGCCGGCTTCCCGAGGAACAGAAGGCCATGGTCGACGCCGTGCTGCCCGACGAGTTCCCCCTGAGCATGTTCTACGAGGCCCTCCGCCGTAAGCTCGGTGACGTCGTCGAGTCCACGAAGGGGATCCGAGCATGATCCTTCTGATCACAGGTGCGGCCGGGCCGACCGGGCAGGCCGTCGCCAAGCACTTCACCGAGAACGGTCACACGGTCATCGGTGTGGACAAGGACGACGTCGACCTGCTCGACCGCGGCGCCGTCCAGGCACTGGCCGAGCGCATCGAGGCCGAGCACGGCCAGGTCGACGGCGTCGTCCACCTGGTCGGCGGGTGGCGTGGCGGCAAGACGTTCGCCGACACCGACCTGGAGGACTGGGCCGTCCTGCACGACCTGCTGGTCCGCACCCTCCAGCACGTGACGCTGGCCTTCGAGCCGCTGCTCAGGAAGTCCGACAACGGCCGGTTCGTCATCGTGTCGGCCAAGGCGGCCGAGAAGCCCACCGCGGGCGGAGCCTGCTACGCGGCGGCCAAGGCCGCCGCCGAGGCGTGGACGTTCTCGCTGGCCGACGCGTTGAAGGACACCGGTTCGGCGGCCACCGTCCTCGTGGTCAAGGCGCTGCTGAACGACGCCATGAAGGCCGCCAAGCCGGAGGCGAAGTTCGCCGGGTTCACCCACGTCGATACCCTCGCCGAGGCGGTCGCGCAGCTGTACGAGCGGCCCGCCGACGAGATCAACGGCATCCGATTGGACCTCACCCAGTGATTCCCCGCCACGACCCCGCTCTCAAGGCGTTCGCCAGCGACAACTACGCAGGCGTGCACCCGGAGATCCTCCAGGCCATCGTCACGGCCAACGAGGGCCACCAGATCTCCTACGGAGAGGACGTTTACACCGAGGCGTTGCAGGAGATCTTCAGGAGCCACTTCGGCGCCGGAGCCCAGACCTACCCGGTCTTCAACGGCACCGCGGCCAACGTCGTCTCGCTGCGCGCCATGACCCGGCAGTGGGAGGCCGTGGTCTGCGCCGACACCGCGCACATCCACACCGACGAGGGCGGCGCGCCCGAGGTCGTGGGCGGCATCAAGCTGTTCACCGTGCCCACGCCCGACGGCAAGCTCACGCCCGCCCTCATCGACACCCAGGCGTGGGGTTTCGGCGACGTCCACCGGGCCCAGCCCAAGGTCGTCTCGATCTCCAACACCACCGAGCTCGGCACCCTCTACACCCCGGACGAGATCGCGGCCATCTGCGAGCACGCCCACGGGCTGGGGATGACCGTCCACCTCGACGGCTCCAGGCTCACCAACGCCGCCGCCGCGCTGGACGTGCCGCTGCGCGCGCTGACCACCGACGCGGGCGTGGACGTCCTCTCGTTCGGCGGCACCAAGATCGGCCTGCTGTACGGCGAGGCCGTCGTCGTGCTCAACCCCGAGGCGGCCACCGGCGTCGACTACCTGCGCAAGACGTTCATGCAACTGGCCTCGAAGATGCGCTTCGTCTCCGCGCAGTTCGAGGCCCTGCTGTCGGGCGACCTGTGGCTGCGCAACGCCCGGCAGGCCAACGCCATGGGGGCGCGGCTGGCCGCGGCCGTCCGCGACATCCCCGGCGTGGAACTGTCGAGGGAGGCGCAGGCCAACGCGGTCTTCGTGCGCCTGCCCCAGGACGTCACCGAGCGGCTGCAGAAGCGGTTCCGCTTCTACACCTGGAACGCGGCCACCGGCGAGGTGCGCTGGATGTGCTCCTTCGACACCACCGAGGCCGACGTCGACGCCTTCGCCGCCGCCGTGGCCGAGGAGCTTCAGGGCGAGCCGCCGATCTCCTTCTCGTAGGCGGTCAGCTGCTGCTCCAGGGCCTTCATCAGCTCGAAGACCTGGCTCGGCGGAATTCTGATACGGCTGACGATCCGAGTCGGGACGCTCACCACGGGCTGTCCCGACTCGGGCTCCTCCGCCAGCTGCGGCGGCCTGGTGATCACCGCGAAGTCGAGCACGAACCCGTCGCGGGTGTGCCAGACGGAGGCGAAGTTGGCGTACTGCCCCGCCTCCACCTCCGGCGAGATGCTGACCTCCAGGCGGCTTTCGGGCTCTCCCATGTCGCCATCGTGCCTTATTTCCGGATCCACGGCATGGTCACGCGCCGCTACCGCAGAACCCGCACCGCAGGGCCGCGCGCCGCTACGCAGGAGCCGCGGCTGGGCCGCGCGCCGCTACCGCAGGATCGACGGCAGGGGTGCCGCGCCGCGCTGCTTCAGCAGGTCCGTCATCAGCTTGATCTCGCTGGTCTGGCTGTTGACGATCTGCTGGGCCAGCCCCTTCACCTCGGCCCGGTCCGACAGCTCCAGCAGGCCCTTGGACATCTCCACGCCGCCCTCGTGATGGCGGATCATCAACTGCAGGAAGAAGATCTCGGCCTCCTTGCCCTGCAGGCTCCTGAGCCTGGCCATCTCCTCCGGGGTGGCCACACCCGGCATCGGCTCGGGCTTGTCCTGGGTGCCGCCGTGGCCCGCGTGGCCGACCATCCACGCCATCTCGGGACGGGCGCTCGCCTGGTCGAGCCCCCACTGCTGCAGCCACCCGATGAACATCCCGCGCTGCGCGGTCTGGGTGACGATGATGTCCTCGCTCAGGTTCCTGATGTCGGGGGAGGCCGACCTGTCGCGCGCGGCGAAGGCCATCTCGGTCGCCTGCGCGTGGTGTTTGCCCATGTCGCGGGCGAATCCGGCCTCGGCGGACGAGTCGGTGGGAGTGCCGGTCCTGCCCATCACGAAGAACAACACTGCGGCGACCGCGAGCGCGGCGAATCCCGCGATCAGAAGAGGCTTTTTCGTCATCGTTTTCCCAGACTACTCACCGGTCCTTCCTTATTCGCCACATACGCCCCGAGGGCATAGGGTGACCCGCAGTTGGTGACCCCATGGAGGAACTGATGACGAAGGAGAAGGCGCAGGCGCGACGCGAGCATCTGGCGAAGATGCGGGCGGAGCAGAAGGCCAAGGAGCGCCGGTCCGCCATGCTGATGTGGGGCGTGGGCGGTCTCGTCATCCTCCTTCTGGTCGGCGGCGTCGGCTTCTACATCGTGAAGGACCGGCAGGCGACCTCGCTCGACGCGGTGACCAACGTCTCCTACGCGGGCGGCGAGCACGTCTGGAGCTCGGTCAAGTACAAGGAGAGCCCGCCCGTCGGCGGCAAGCACAACAACTACTGGCAGCAGTGCGCGATCTACGACAAGCCCATCCACAACGAGCACGGGGTTCACTCGCTCGAGCACGGCGCCGTCTGGATCACCTACCGCCCCGACCTGCCCAAGGCCCAGCTCGAGAAGCTGAAGACGATCGCCGAGTCGACAGGCGACTCCAAGTACATGCTGGTCAGCCCGTACCCCGGCCTGCCGGCCCCCATCGTGGCCAGCACCTGGGGACACCAGCTGACCTTCCAGGACGCCGGCGACGCCAAGCTGCCCAAGTTCATCACCAAGTACCAGAACGGGCCCGACACCCCTGAGCTCGGCGCCACCTGCGGCGGCGAGTACGCGATCACCTCGACCGCCGACCAGCAGCCGCTGCCGCCGGAGCCCAAGAACACGACGACGCCGCTGCCGCACGAGTCGCTCGCGCCCTCGGCCACGCCGTCGTCCGCCAAGTCCTGAGCCAGGAGCCGTCTCGCCGATCGCGGGTGACCGGCGCGACGGCTCCCGCTAGCCGAGCACCTCGGCGATCGGCGTCGCCACGAGCCCGTGCGCCTCGGCCACGGGCTCGCTGAGCAGCCGCCCCTCATGCGTGCTCAGCCCCCGGGCCAGCACGCGGTCGCTGCGCAGCGCCGCCAGCCAGCCGTTGTCGGCGATGGCCAGCGCGTAGGGCAGCGTGACGTTCGTCAGCGCGAACGTGGAGGTGTGCGGTACCGCCCCCGGCATGTTCGCCACGCAGTAGAACAGCGAGTCGTGCACCGGGTAGGTCGGCTCGGCGTGCGTGGTGGGCCGGGAGTCCTCGAAGCAGCCGCCCTGGTCGATGGAGATGTCGACCAGCACCGAGCCCGGCTTCATCCTGCTGACCAGCTCGTTGGTGACCAGCGTCGGCGCCTTCGCGCCCGGCACCAGCACCGCGCCGATCACCAGGTCGGCCTCCAGCACGGCCTTCTCGATCTCCAGCGTGTTCGAGGCGATCGTCTGGCAGTAGCCCTGGTAGATCATGTCGGCCTGGCGCAGCTTGTCGATGTTGCGGTCGAGAAGCAGCACCTCGGCCTGCATGCCGAGGGCGATCGCCGCGGCGTTCATCCCCGACACGCCCGCGCCGATCACGACGACGTTCGCCGCCCGCACGCCGGAGACGCCGCCCATCAGCACGCCGCGGCCGCCCTCGGGGCGCATCAGGTGGTAGGCGCCCACCTGCGGCGCGAGCCGTCCGGCCACCTCCGACATCGGGGCGAGCAGCGGCAGGGCGCCGTTGTCCGCCTGCACGGTCTCGTAGGCGATGCCGGTCACGCCCGCGTCGAGCATCGCCCTCGTGCACGCCTCGGAGGCCGCCAGATGCAGGTAGGTGAACAGCACCTGCCCCTTGCGCATCCGGTGGTACTCCTCGGCGATGGGCTCCTTGACCTTCAGGACGAGGTCGCCCATGCCCCACACCTCGTCGGGCCCGTCGAGCACCACCGCGCCGACGGCGACGAAGTCCTCGTCGGGAATGGACGATCCCCTTCCCGCGTCCCGTTCGACGAAGACCTGATGTCCATGCCTGATCAGTTCGTGCGCGCCCGCGGGTGTGAGGGCCACGCGATACTCGTGGTTCTTGACCTCGCGAGGAACTCCGACCTTCATATGTCCAATGTCCCCCAGGCCGGGGGCGACACTCTGTATGGACCGTGCCAAGGTTCTTGGCAGACTGTCGATGATTTCCCGGTTCCTGCCGTCCTCGCTAGGCTCTGCGGAAGCACCAGTCAGGATGGGGTTCACGGATGGAGAAACCGCCGCCGCCGGGGCGTCCGCCCGGGGCGCAGCCCGCAGCGGTCCCCGAGGGGCCGAGGGCGAGCAGGCTCACCACCATCGTGCTGATCGTCTCCCTCGTCCTGGTCGTGCTGACCGCGGGTGTGCTCGGCACCGTCGCGGTGCTCATGACGAGGAACCCCGACTCGCCGCTGTTCGGCGGCAAACCGCCGATCAGGCTGGGCGAGCCGATCTACTTCGCCCCCGTCGAGGACCAGAAGGCCTCGCCGTGCCCGGGCCAGAAGGTGGCGCTCTCCCAGGACGGGAAGATCTGTTACTTCCTGTCCGAGGCGGTGCCCGTCTCGGCGGTGCAGGCGATCGAGACGGTGAAGGAGAAGGACAGCTACGGCGTCAGGATCGCGGTCGCCCCGGCCTTCCGCGACGCGCTGGCCGCGCTGATCAAGGAGCGCGTCGACCAGCAGATCGCCATCCTGGTCGGCCAGAACGAGACCGCCACCGTGCTGGCCGCGCCCACGGTCGCCCAGCAGATGAGCGGTGACAGCGTCAGCATCGCGGGCTTCACCAAGGACAAGGCCGACGCGCTGGTCAAGGCGATGCTGGGCGCCGCCGTCACCCCCGCACCGCCCCAGCCGGGCGTCCCCGGCACGAGCACCACGCCCCAGCCCGGCACCACACCCGGCACCACGCCCCAGCCCGGCACCACCCCGCCCGGTACGCAACCCGGCGCCACTTCGCCGGGTACGCAACCGGGCGCCACGCCGCCCGGTACGCAGCCCGGCACCACCGGGACCGGGGCGACCCCGCCCGGAGCCCAGCCGGGGACCACCCAGCCCGGCACCGGCCAGTCCGGCACCGGCCAGTCCGGCACCGGCCAGTCCGGCACCGGCCAGTCCGGGGTCCGCACGACCGCCACGGCGTCACCGGGCGCGGGTCTCGGCACGTCCGCCGACGCCTCCCGGAGCACGCGTTCCTCGCTCGACGCCGGCACCGAGAAGCGCTACTCCACCTGCAAGGAGGCACGGGCGGCCGGGTACGGCGGGCCGTACCAGAAGGGCAGGCACCCGCAGTACTACTGGTACACCGACAAGGACGGCGACGGCTTCGCCTGCGACCCGCAGGACGGCTAGACGTCGCGCCGGTGCCGGGCCGTCAGAACAGGCCGCTCAGCGCGAAGTAGGCGACGAAGATCAGCGAGACCACCCACAGCAGCCCCGGGATCTCGGCGTACTTTCCGCGCGCCGCCTTGATGACGGTGTAGGCGATCACCCCCGCGCCCACTCCGTTGGTGATGCTGTAGGTGAACGGCATCAGCACGATCGTCAGGAACGCCGGGATCGCCAGCTCCAGATCCTCCCACGGCACGTTACGACTCTGCGTCATCATCAGCGCGCCCACCAGCACGAGCGCCGGCGCGGCGGCAGCGGCGGGCACCACCTCGGCCAGCGGCGTGAACAGCATGGTCAAGCCCAGCAGCGCGCCCGTCGCGACGCTGGCCAGGCCGGTGCGGGCGCCCTCGCCCACACCGGCCGCCGACTCCACGAACACCGTGTTGGAGGAGGCGCTGCACAGGCCGCCGATCACGCCCGCCATGCCGTCCACGGTCAGGATCGCGCCCAGCCGCGGCACCCGGCCCTGGGTGTCGACGAGTGACGCCTCGTCGGCCACCCCGATGATGGTGCCCATCGCGTCGAAGAATCCGGACAGCACCAGCGTGAACAGCACGATGGAGGCGGTGACCGCGCCCGCGGTGACGAACCCGCCGAACAGGTCGACGTTGCCGATCAGCCCGAAGTCGGGCGGCGAGATGACGGCCTCGGGCACGTGGGGCACCACGATGCCCCACTGCTTCGGGTCGATGGTGGCCACGGCGTTGACGACGATCGCGACCAGCGTGGTGATCACGATCGAGAGCAGGATCGCGCCGGGCGTCTTGCGGACGAACAGGATGATCATCAGCAGCAGCCCGAAGGAGAAGACGGCCACCGGCCAGCCCGTCAGCCGCCCGGTGGCGCCGAGCTGAAGGGGAGTGGCGCCGGTACCGGAGACGAATCCGGCGTCCACCAGGCCGATCAGCGTGATGAACATCCCGATGCCCACGCTGATGGCGTGTTTCAGCGCCAGCGGGATCGAGTCCATGATGAGCCGGCGGATGCCCGAGACCGCCAGCAAGATGATCACCAGACCTTCGAGCACGACCAGGCCCATCGCCTGCGCCCACGTCATGTGCGGCGCCGCCTGGTAGGCCACCACCGCGTTCAGCCCGAGGCCGGCCGCCACACCGAAGGGCGCGTTGCCGACGAAGGCCATCAGCAGCGTGCTGACCGCCGCCGCCAGCGCGGTCGCGGTGGTCAGCTGGCCGATGTCGAGCCGCGCGCCCGTGACGTCCCTGGCGCCGGCCAGGATGATCGGGTTGAGCAGGACGATGTAGGCCATCGCCATGAAGGTCGTGATCCCGCCGCGGATCTCGCGTCCGACCGTCGCCTCGCGGGCGGACAGTTCGAACAGCCGGTCGAGCACGATCATCCCCCTTACGCACGCAGGGGGATGATCGTTTCTCTACCCCGTTTCCCCTGCGGCTATCGCTGCTCGTGCTTGCCGCCGCCGACCAGGGCGACGAACTCGTCCAGCGTGATGTTGCCGTCGCCGTCCCGGTCGGCCGACGCGACGAACGCCTCGATCTCCTCGTCGGTGACCCCGTGGCCGCCCAGCGCCTGGTTCACCTGCCGGATCTCGCCCGCCGTGAGCACGCCGTCGTGGTCGGTGTCGAACTTCTCGAACTCGGCCTTGGCCGCCTCGCGCGCTTCGGACATGTGGGCTTTTTCCTCCGTGTTCAGTCGTGCTGTCGAGCATCCAACCTAGCGTGGCCGCGCCCTTGTCAGGCAGGGACCCCGACGATGTGCTCCGGCCGTACCGGAACCCTGGTCAGCGCGACGCCCGTGGCGTCACGGACGGCGGCCACGATGGCGGGCGTGGAGGAGAGCGTCGGCGGCTCGCCCGCGCCCCGCAGCCCGTACGGCGCGGCGGGGTCGGGGTTCTCCTTGATCGACGTCTGCATGGGCGGCATGTCGAGCACGGTCGGGATGAGGTAGTCGGTGAAGGACGGGTTCAGCACCTGCCCGTCGCGCACCTGGATCTCCTCCATGAGCGCCAGCCCCAGCCCCTGCGCCGAACCGCCGTGGATCTGGCCCTCCAGCGCGACCGGGTTGAGGATCCTGCCGACGTCCTGCACGGCCGCCAGCTCCACGACCTTGACCAGGCCGAGCTCGACGTCCACGTCGACGACCGCGCGGTGCACGCACAGCGCGAGCTGGGTGTGGGAGTCGGCCTGTCCGGTGACCGGGTCCATGGGATAGGTGGGCCGGTGCCGGTACTCCCTGGTCTCCTCGATCGGCCCGTACTTCTCCAGCGCCTCGACGACCGGCAGCCCCTCGAACCGCGCCCGTACGGCCTCGCAGGCCGCCTTGACCGCGCCGCCCGTGACGTAGGACTGGCGCGAGGCCGACGAAGATCCGGCCGAGCCGACCCGCGTGTCGGCCGTGGCCACCGTCACCCTGTCGACGCCGAGCTCGGTGCGGGCGATCTGGGCCTGGATCGTCACCAGGCCCTGTCCCACCTCGGCGGCCGCGGTGTGCACGGTCACGTGGGGCTCGCCGCCGATCAGCTCGACGCGCACCCTGGCGGTGGAGTAGTCGTCGAAGCCCTCCGAGAAGCAGATGTTCTTGATGCCGACGCCATAGCCGACGCCCCGCCGTACCCCCTCGCCGTGGGTGGTCTGGGAGACGCCGCCCGGCAGGTCGCGCAGGTCGTCCGTGGCCGGGCCGGGCAGGGGCATGGCGGCCAGCTCGCGCAGCATCTCGGCCAGCGGCGCGGGCGAGTCGATGATCTGGCCCGTGGCCAGGGCGGACCCCTGGGAGACGGCGTTGCGGACGCGGATCTCGACCGGGTCGAGGCCGCAGGCGGCGGCGAGCTTGTCCATCTGCGACTCGTAGGCGAAGCAGGCCTGCACCGCGCCGAAGCCGCGCATCGCGCCGCAGGGCGGGTTGTTGGTGTAGACGCCGGTGGCCAGGATGTCGACGTTGGGCGCCTCGTAGGGGCCGACGCCGAGGGAGGCCGCGTTGCCGACGACGGCGGGCGAGGAGGAGCAGTAGGCGCCGCCGTCCAGGAGGATCTCGGCCTTGACGTAGACCAGCCTGCCGTCGCGGGTGGCGCCGTGCTCGTAACGCAGCCAGGCGGGATGGCGGTGCACGTGGCCGAAGAACGACTCTTCACGCCCATAGACGATCTTGACGGGCCGGTTCAGGCGGAGCGCGAGCATGCAGGCGTGCACCTGCATCGACAGGTCCTCGCGGGCGCCGAACGCGCCGCCGACGCCCGCCAGCGTCAGCCGTACCTTCTCCGGCGGCAGGCCGAGGCAGGGCGCCAGCTGGTCGCGGTCGACGTGCAGCCACTGGGTGGCGATGTAGAGATCGACCCCGCCGTCCTCCGCCGGTACGGCCAGCCCCGACTCGGGTCCGAGGAAGGCCTGGTCCTGCATACCCACCTCGTACTCGCCGGTGACGACGACCTCGGCCGTGAAGGTGTCGCCCACCTTGACCGGCTGCCTGCGGACGAACTCGGTGGCCAGCCGGGGGTCGGTGACCGCCTCCCGCACCTCGTAGTCGACGACGACGGCGGCGGCGGCCCTGCGCGCGGTCTCCGGGTGATCGGCCGCCACGAGCGCCACCGGCTCGCCCTGGTAGCGGACCTGGTCGATGGCCAGGACCGGCTGGTCCTTGTGCTCCAGGCCGTAGAACTTCTCGCCCGGCACGTCCTCGTGCGTGAGCACCGCCAGCACCCCCGGCATGGCCAGCGCGGGGCCGATGTCGATCGACCTGATCCAGGCCGACGGGTGCGGGCTGCGCAGCGTCACGCCCCACACCATGTCGTCGAGCCACAGGTCGGAGGAGTAGGCGAACTCGCCCGTCACCTTGAGGACGGCGTCGGGGCGCCGGACGCTCTCGCCCACGCCCTGCCGCGTCGTGCTGGCCGTCTCCGTCATCTTCCGAGTACAGCACCCGGCGGAGGGAGGGCCTATGTGTGCGATGTGAAATCGCGGTAAGCCGTCCTTGGGCCGACTTGTATATTCCTCCAAGTGCGCATCAGGGACCTGCTCGCCGCCTCGGAACTCGGCCTCGTCCTGCTGGCGGGGGACGAGGACACCGAGTTCACCGCCGTGCACGTCACCGACCTGCCCGAACCCGGCCGCTATCTGAGCGGCGGCGAGCTGGTGCTCACCGGCCTGATGTGGCGGCACGAGCCGGCCGACTCCGCCCGCTTCGTCGCGGCCCTGCGTGCCGCGGGGGTCGCCGCCCTCGGCGCGGGCCAGGCGTGGCTCGGCCACGTGCCCGACGACCTCGTGGCCGCCTGCGCGCAGGCGGGCATGCCGCTGCTGGAGATCCCGACCGCCGTGGCCTTCCGCGCCGTCGAAGAGGCGGCGGCGCCCCGGCTGTCGGGCGAGGTCAGGGCGGCGCTCGGCCGCCAGCGCAGGATCGTCGACGCCGTCGCCGAAGGCGCCGGCCTGGGCGAGCTGTTCGCGCTCACCGCCGCCGAGCTGGGCGTCACCGGCGCGGTGCTGTCCTCCACCGGCGAGATCGTCGTCGGCTCGTGCCCCGACCCGGTCCGGCTGGCCCGCGCCTACCTGTCGGCGTCCCGGCTGCCGTGCGCGGCGCACGGCCACACGCTCTTCGGCGTCGGCCGGGGGCATCGCGCCGCCGGCTGGGTGCTGGCCTGCGAGGGAGACCTGCTCGGCCGCGCCGACCTCGGCTTCGAGCTGGCCGCCTGCGTCGCGCTCGAACGCACCAGGATGGAGGAGGGCAGGCGGGTCGAGCGCCGCCTCGTCGAGCAGCTCGTCGGCGCCGCCTTGTCCGCCGAGGCCGATGCCGCCGAGCTCAACGCCCGGCTGCGCACGTGCGGGCTGGGGCCCGGCCAGCCGTACGCGGTGGTGACGGCGACCGCCCCGCGCCCCGGCGCCACCCGCGGCCCTGACCCGGCCACGCTGGGCGGGCAGGTGCTGGAGGAGCTGCTCGGCCGGGACGTGGTGGCCGCGGCGGGCTCCGACAGCGCCGTCGCCCTCGTCCCGCTGCCGGTCCCGGTCCCGGTCTCGATCTCGGTCTCGGTCTCCGCGCTCGCCGACCGGCTGCGGGCGGGGCTCGGTGTGCTGTCGGCGCTGCGCGACACCCGGGTGTCGATCGGGGTGAGCGGCGCCCTCACCGGCGCCGCCTCGATCAGGGGCGGGATCGAGGAGGCGGGCCACGCCCTGCGCATGGCCGCCGCACGCTCCGGCGGGGTCGTCACCAGCGACGAGATCTACACCCACGACCTGCTGCTGGCCACCGTGCCTGGCGACGTCCGGCGCTCGTTCACGCAGCGGCTGCTCGACCCGCTCGTCGACTACGACGCCAAGCACCAGTCGGAGCTGGTGCGCACCCTCGGCGCCTTCCTCGACACGGCGGGCTCGTGGAACGCCTGCGCCGAGCGGATGCACGTGCACGTCAACACGGTCCGCTACCGGATCAGGCGCGTCGAGGAGCTGACCGGCAGGGACCTGTCGACCATGGCCGACCGGGTGGACTTCTTCCTCGCCCTGCGGGCCCGCTGATCAGACCAGGCCGGCCTGGGGGAGCGCGGCACCCGCTCCCTGGGCCTCCCGCTCCTCGGCCACCTGGCGGCGGACCTCGTCCGTCTGCATGCTCTGGGAGAGCACGGCGGCCTCGCTCAGGTAGGCGCGCGCCCTGCGCTGGTCGCCGAGCAGCCGGTACGCCCTGGCCAGCGCGATCAGGCAGTCCATCTCGGTGCTCAGCAACCGCACGGTTCGGGCGGCCCTCAGCCCTGCCGACAGCGCCTCGACACCCGCTTCGAGATCACCCTTGTCCACCTTGACCAGGCCCAGCACGCCGAGGATGGCGCCCTCGTGGCCGAGATCGCCGACCCGGCGCGCCATCGCCAGCGCGCTGGTCAGGCACTCCTCCGCCGCGGCGAACCTGCGCAGGCGGCCGTTGGCCTGTCCCGCCATGAGCAGGGCGTAGCGCTGGCCGACCTGCGAGCCGATCTCCGTGGCGATCTCCAGCTGCGCCATGGCGTGCCGCAGCGTCAGGTCGTGGCGGCCCACGTCCACGTAGGAGTTGGCCAGGTTGCCGAGCGCGCGCTGCTCGGCGAACCGGTCGCCGAGCCGCCTGGCCAGCCTGAGCTCCTCGTTCAGGTGGCGGACCGCCGCGTCGACCTGGCCCTGGTGGCCGAAGCCGCTGGCGATCCCGCCGTGGGCCTCCAGCGCCATCGCCTCGTCGCTCAGCCGCCTGGCGACCGCGAGGGCCCGCTGGCACAGCGAGATCATGTCCGCCAGCCGGTAGGAGTGCCGCTGGAACCACCGCAGCGCGATGCTGAGCGCCGCCCCCAGGCGGGCGATCCGCTCGTGCGGATCGTCCATGGCCTGCGCGGCCGCGGCCACCAGGTTGGGCTCCTCGGTGTTGAGCCAGTCGTGGGCCTCGTCGCGGTCGGCCAGCGGGTGCGGGCGCATGTCGACGGCCGGGATGTCGGCCTGCACCCGGTGCGGGTCCAGCAGGCGGGTGGCGTGCTCGACGGTGACGAGGTAGTAGCCCAGCACCCGCTCGAGGCACGCCGCGCGGTCGGTGACGGCGTGCTCGCCGGCGAACAGCCTGACCAGGTCGTGCATCTGGTAGTGCCACGCGCGGCCCCGCTCGAGCAGGTTGGCGTCGACCAGCCGGTCGAGGGCGCGCTCGGCGTCGGCGGGCGCCGCGTCGAGGAGCGCGGCGGCGACCCAGGTGCTCACGTCGGGCACCCGGATGAGGGCCAGCAGCACGAGCAGCCTGGCGGCCGTCCGGTCGGTGGGATGGTCGCTGTCGTGCAGGGCCTGCCAGCTGGCCGTCAGCCCCGACCGGACGGCCAGGTCACCGGCCTCCAGCTCGTGGAGCCTGCGCTGCTCGTCGGCCAGGCGGTCGACCAGCATGCCGACCGTCCAGTCGGGACGGCTGGCCAGCCGGGCGCCGGCGATGCGCAGCGCCAGCGGGAGCCCGTCGCACAGCCGTACCAGCCGGGTGGTCGCCGCGGGGTCGGCGGAGGTACGGCCGGCCTCGGTCAGCCTGGCCAGCATGGTGACGGCCTCGGCGTCCTGGAGGGTTCCCAGGCGTACCTGGACGCAGTCGTCGGCGGGCGCCAGCGTCTCCCTGCTGGTCACCAGCACCGAGCAGCCGGCGGGAACCGACAGCAGCGGCCGTACCTGGGCGAGGTTGGCCGCGTCGTCGAGCAGCACCAGGATCCGCCGGTCGCTGAGGAGGCCGCGCCACAGCGCCGCGGCCTCGTCGAGGTCCACCGGCACCCGTTCGGGCGCGGTGCCGAGCGCTCTCAGCAGCCGGCCCAGCGCCTGGGAGGGGGTCAGCCGTTTGACGCCTGGAGTGCCTCCGCGGAGGTTGACGTAGAGGTGCCCGTCGGGGAAGCGGTGACCGACGGCGTGCGCCACCCGGACGGCCAGCGCCGACTTGCCGGCGCCCGGCGGCCCCGAGATCGCCACGACCGGCGCGGGCGGCGCCTCGTCCCAGGGCGCGAGGTGCGAGCGGATCCTGAGCTGCTCGGTGGTGCGGCCGACGAAGCCGAGCAGGTCGCGGGGGAGCTGGCGCGGGACCGCGACGGCGGCCTGGGCGGGTGGCGCGGTCTGCCCGCGCAGGATCACGTCGCGATAGGCGCGCAGCCGCTCGCCGGGATCGACGCCCAGCTCCTCGGCCAGCACGCGCTCGCCCTCCCTGAAGACCTCCAGCGCCTCGGCCTGGCGCCCGCCCAGGTGCAGCGCCCGCATCAGCGACTCGCGCGGCCCCTCGCGCAGCGGATGCTCGGCCACCAGCGCCATCAGCGCGGGCAGGATCTCCTGGTGCCTGCCGAGCTCGACCATGACCTCGGCCCTGCGTTCCATGGCGGTGACGCGCAGCTCGTCGAGGTGCTGCCGGCGCCCCTCGGCGAACGGCCCAGGCACGCCGGGCAGCGCGGGCCCGCGCCACAACTCCAGCGCCAGGTCCAGGCTGCGCAGGCAGCCGCGCAGGTCGCCTTCCGCGCGCCGGCGCGCCGCCCCGTCGAGATGGCCGGCGAAGGCCACGCAGTCGACGTGGAGAGGGTCGACGCGTAAGGAATAGCCGCCGGGGACGCCGACGAGTATCCTCGGCTCCTCACGGGAGCCGCGACCGGGTTCGAGCACGCTGCGCAGCCCGGCGACGTAGGTGTAGACGCTCTGCTCGGCGCTCTTCGGCGGGTCCTCGCCCCAGAGCCCGTCGATGAGGTGCTCCTTCAGCACCACCTCGCCGGCAGAGCAGGCGAGGATGGCCGCGATCGCCTGCTGACGCGGCGCGCCCAGCGAGACCTCGCGTCCATGAAGCCGTCCGAGCATCGGGCCCAGGAGAGCGATGAACACACGAGCCTCCGGATTCGCCGCGGGGGATGGTGAAACGGCAACCACATTCAGGAACGCAGACGATCGAAGATCGATATGGCCTGTAGTTGAAATGTAGACGGGTTGGTTACGCTGTTAATCCCCCATGGGAATGCCGAAGCCCCCGAATTGTGGCGATTCGAGGGCTTGACCGCGGCACTTTCCAGCAAGGACTGAAGGGCACTAGCAGCAGAGGTAGTCGTAGCTCGGTCCCTTAGGCGACACCTCGGCACCTGCGGTCGTACCATGTCCTCCAACCGTGGCAATTGCCGCGACGAGGACAGTGAGTGCGGACATGACAAGTCGCTTGCGCATGGGGGGTTCTCCCTCGCTCAGGTGGTGCTTGAAGTACATCATCCCAGGGAGACGTTGCCGTGACCACATCTGATCTGGTCGGACTCCGCATCAAGACGGTCCGCCGCCAGCGTGGCCTGTCACAGGCCCAGCTCGCCCACCCTGAACTGTCGGACAGCTACGTCTCTCTGATCGAGAGTGGAAAGCGCACGCCAACCCCCGCGGTACTTGAGCTCCTGGCCCAGAAGCTCGACTGTTCGCTCAGCTACCTCGTCAACGGCGTGACCGCCGAGCAGCTGAACGATCTCGAACTCGGCCTGGGTTACGCGCGGCTCGCACTGGAGAACGGCGAGGTTCACGAGGCCCGGACCAGGTTCGCCGAGCTCGTTGCGGACAACAACCTGACGGGTCTGACCGCCCTTCGTCAAGAGGCGGAGTACGGCCTGGCGCTCGCGACCGAGGCGACCGGCGACATCGCCGAGGCCATCAGGATCCTCAAGCGGCTCGACGGCGAGGAGCTCAGCGCCGAGCGCCACGTGGAGATCGCGCTGGCACTGTGCCGGTGCTACCGCGACAAGGGCGAGCTGGTCGCCGCCGTGGCGGTCGGCGAGCGCGTCCTCGCCGGCGCGGTGCGGCCCACCTGGACCGACGGCCTGGTCGAGCTGGGCGCGACGCTGCTGTCGGTCTACTGGGTCCGCGGCGACCTGCTGCGCGCCCGCCAGTTCTCCGCCGAGCTGCTGGCCGCCGCCGAGCTTCTCGGCACCCCGCGCGCGGCCGTCGCGGCCAGCTGGAACGCCGCCAGGGTCGCCGAGTCCATCGGCCGGGCGGAGGAGGCTCTGAGCCTGATCGAGCGCGCCTACGCCATCCAGTCGGAGACCGCCACGGCCCCGCGCAACCTGGCCAGGCTCCGCGGCGCCGTGGCGGGCCACCGCGCCAGGCTGCAGCCCCACGACACCGACAAGCTCAGGGAGCTGTTCAGCCAGACCGCCAAGGAGATCGCCGAGACCTCGGCGGGCGTGACCGACCAGGCCATCGCCGAGCTCCAGCTCGCCACGGTGGAGCTGACCGCCGGCAACCCCGAGCGCGCGGCCGAGCACGCCAGGGCGGCCGAGGAGCTGCTGGCCGACCAGACGCCCGAGATGGACGCGCACATGCGGATGGTCCTCGCCAGGGCCCAGGGCGCCATGGGCGACAGGGAGGCGGCGCTGGCCAGCGCGCGCGAGGCGGTGCGGTTCATGGACCGGGCCTCCACCTCGCGCCAGGCGGCCACCAAGTGGTACGCGGCAGCGGAGACCCTGGAGGCGCTCGGTGACGACGAGGGCACCGTCGAGGCCTACCACCGGGCGCTGGCCTGCGTGGGGTTGTAGCGACGTCACCACCGGGCAGGGTGGTGGGTAGCCTTGGGGATGCCATGAAGAGATCCCCGCTGCCGGCCCTCACCGCCCTGCTCGCCGTCCTGGTCGGCGCCGTCCTGACGGCGCCCCCCGCGCTGGCCCACGACGCGCTGAAGAGCAGCACGCCGAAGAAGAACGCCACCGTCGCGACCCTCGAACAGGTCGAGCTGGAGTTCACCAGTACCCCGAAGCTCCCGTTCGTCATCGTGCGCGCCGACGGCGGCGCCGAGATGCAGGCGGGCAAGCCGGAGATCGACGGCAAGGTGGTGCGGCAGCGGCTCAAGGGCGTACTGCCCGACGGCGGCTACACGATCGCCTTCAGGGTGGTCTCCTCCGACGGTCACCCCATCGAGGGCGAGATCCCGTTCGCGGTGAAGGGCGCGCCGCGGCCCGAACCGACCGGGCAGCCGGCCTCCGCCGTACCGCAGAGCGCGTCACCCGGCCAGAGCGCCCCCGCGACCGCGCCCGCCGCGCAGTCCGCCCCCGCGACCGCCGCGCAGAGCGCCCCCGCGGCCACGCCGGCCGCGCAGTCCGCCGCGCCGCAGCCCGTCGCCGGACAGACGTCGCAGGCCGCGACCGGCTTCCCCGTCTGGCTCGTCATCGTCATCGGCGGGCTGGTCGGCATCGGCATCGGCTTCCTGCTGAGCGCCCGGAAGAAGAAGCCGTGACCAGGACCGCGCGGCTCGCGCTCGCGCTGGCAGGGGCCGCGCTCCTCGCCCTGGTCATCGCCATGGTCGCGGGAGGAGCGGCGTTCCCGCGCATCATCCCCGGCCTGCCGGACGAGGGCACGCTGACCCGGTGGGGCCTGCCCATCGCCAAGCTGGTGATGGACGTCGCGGGCGTCCTGACCGTCGGCCTGCTGCTGGCCGCCACCTTCTTCCTGCCCAGCGACAAGGGCATGCTCGGCAAGACCGCGCTGAGCTACGTCCAGGCGGCGTCGTGGACGGCGCTGGTCTGGGCCGGCGCGGGCGTCGTCACCATGGTGTTCACGCTGTCGGAGCAGCTCGGCCTGCCCGTCGCCGACGTGCTCTCCGGCAACGAGCTGACCAGCTTCGCCAGCCAGGTCGGCCAGGGCATCGCGCTCACCCTCGTGGTGCTGTTCGGCGTGGCCATCGCGATGTTCTCCCGCGGGGCCATCACCGCGGGAGCGTCGGCGGGCCTGCTGGCACTGGCGGTGGTGACGCTGCTGCCGCCCGCGCTGACCACCCACGCCTCCTCCTCGCCCAACCACGGGCTCGCCACCACCGGCGTCGCCGCCCACCTGGTGTCGCTGGCCCTGTGGGTGGGCGGGCTCACCGTCCTGCTCGCCCACGGGCTGCGCAGGCAGCCGCAGCTCGAGGTCGCCGCCAACCGCTTCTCCCGGATGGCGCTGTGGTGCTACATCGGCGTCGGGCTGTCCGGCCTCTTCAGCGTCCTGGCCCGGCTGACCGCGATCAGCGACCTGTGGACCTCGGCCTACGGCGTGCTGCTCGTGGCCAAGACCGCCGCGTTCGTCGTGCTCGGCTACATCGGCTGGTGGCACCGCCAGCGCACGATGGCCCAGCTCGGCAAGGGCAGGCCAGGGGCGTTCACCCGGCTGGCCGCCGGCGAGCTGGTGCTCATGTTCGCCACCATCGGCCTGGCCGTCGCGCTGGCCCGCACCACGCCGCCCGACGTCGCGCTGCCGGCCGACCGCGCCTTCGAACTGCTCGGCTTCCCGATGCCGCCGGAGATCACGCTTGCCACCCTGGCCTCGCTGTGGTGGCTCGACCTGTTCTTCGCCCTGCTCGCCGCCGCCCTCGGCGGCCTGTACGCCGCCGGCGTCGTACGGCTGCGCCGCCGCGGCGACGCGTGGTCGGCGGGCCGTACCGCCGCCTGGTTCGTCGGCGTGGCGATCCTCGTCCTCGCCACGCAGAGCGGCCTGGCCCGCTACGCCAAGGTGCTGTTCAGCGTCCACATGATCGAGCACATGACGCTCGCGATGCTCGTGCCGATCTTCCTGGTGCTCGGCGCGCCCGTCACGCTGGCGCTGCGCGCGCTCAAGCCCGCCGCCCGCCGCGGCGACAGGGGTCCGCGCGAGTGGCTGACCGTGATCCTGCACAGCAGGTTCGTCCGTGTCGTGTCCCACCCGGTGGTCGCCACCTCCATCTTCATCGCCTCGACCTACGCGCTCTACTTCACCCCGCTGTTCGCGGCGGCGATGGAGGAGCACCTCGGGCACATCACGATGACGCTCCACTTCCTGCTGAGCGGGTCGCTGTTCTTCTGGGTGATCATCGGCGTCGACCCGGCGCCGCACAAGCTGCCGCACGTCGGCCGCCTGCTGACACTGTTCGTCACCATGCCCTTCCACGCCTTCTTCGGCATCGCGCTGATGATGATGGGCACCGTCGTCGCCGCCGACTGGTACGAGCAGCTCGGCCGTACGTGGGGCCTGTCGGCGCTGCAGGACCAGGAGAACGGCGGCGCGATCGCCTGGGGCTTCGGCGAGATCCCCACCCTGATCGTGCTCCTCGCGCTGGCCTTCCAGTGGTACAGCGACGACGAGAGGAAGGCGCGCAGGGCCGACCGGCGAGCCGACGCGCTGGCCGCCCGCACCGGCGGCACCGGCGACGCCGAGCTCGACTCCTACAACGACTACCTGGCCAAGCTGAACCGCCGCGACCAGGCCCAGTAGCCCTGCGGCTACGGCCTTCTATCTTCGCTCCACGCGCCTTCGAACCGCCCGGTAGCCTTGCGGGCGGGGGAGACGGGCATCACCTTGGTGCGCCGTGTGTCCTGGCCATCGCGGGGGCGCCAGACCATGGCTCGGGGGGCGTCCGCTGTGTGCTCAGGAAGGCGAGTGCGGACTTGGTGGATGAGACGCGCATGCGCGGGGGGCGGAGCCTGGCCGAGGCTCTTCAGGAGTATCTGACCGACTGGTCGCAGCGCACCGGCATCGCGGTGGAGGTGTGGGCGCTCCCGCACGGCGACGTCCCGGCGACGATCGCCCGAGGCGTGCTCGCCGTGGTCGAGGAGGCGCTGCTCAACGTCGAGCTGCACAGCCGCGCCGGGCTGGTCTCCGTGGCCGTCACCACGGGGCGGCGCGGGTTACGGCTGACGGTGAGCGACAACGGCGCCGGCTTCGGCATGCCGGACGAGCGCAGGGGGATCAGCCGCATGCGCGTGCTGATGTCCGAGCTCGGCGGCACCCTGTCGGTCAACAGCGTGCAGGGCGAGGGCACGACCGTCACGGGCTCCGTGCCCCGCCGGCGCTGATCCGGTACGGCACGCGGCAGCCGTACCGGACGATCCCGCGGCCGGGCGGCCGGGCGGCCGAGCAGCCGAGCAGGCGGGCAGCCGGGAGGGCGCGCAGGCGGGCAGGCGGGAGGGCGGGCAGGCGGGGCGGCGGTGGCCGCCGGGCTCACGGGAGGGTGAGGATCTCGCTGCCGGTGTCGGTGACCAGGATCGTGTGCTCGAACTGCGCCGTGCGCTTGCGGTCCTTGGTGACGGCGGTCCACTTGTCGGGCCAGATCTCGTAGTCGATCGTGCCGAGCGTCAGCATCGGCTCGATCGTGAACGTCATGCCAGGCACCAGCTCCACCTGGAGCGACGGGTCGTCGTAGTGGGGGACCATCAGCCCGGAGTGGAACGTCGTGCCGATGCCGTGGCCGGTGAAGTCGCGCACGACGCCGTAGCCGAACCGCTTGGCGTAGGCCTCGATGACGCGGCCCACGACGTTGAGCTGCCGGCCGGGGGCGACCGCCTTGATCGCGCGCGTCGTCGCCTCGCGGGTGCGCTCGACCAGCAGGCGCGACTCCTCGTCGACGTCGCCGACCAGGAACGTGGCGTCGGTGTCGCCGTGGACGCCGCCGATGTAGGCGGTGATGTCGACGTTGACGATGTCGCCGTCGCGCAACACCGTGTCGTCGGGGATGCCGTGGCAGATGACCTCGTTGATCGACGTGCACAGCGACTTGGGGTAGCCGCGGTAGCCGAGCGTGCTCGGATAGGCGTTGTGGTCCAGCAGGAACTCGTGGCCGATCCGGTCGAGCTCGTCGGTGGTGACGCCGGGGGCGACGTGCTTGCCGACCTCCTCGAGGGCCTGCGCGGCGATCCGTCCGGCGACGCGCATCCGCTCGATGATCTCCGGCGTCTTGACGTCGGCCTCTCCCGTCTTCGGATGCTTCCTGCCGACGTACTCCGGCCGCTGGATGTGGGCGGGAACCTTGCGCATGGGCGAGATCCGCCCGGGCTGGAGCAGTGTGGTCATGAAACCGAGTTTACGGGGCACAATTCACCCCGTGAGCGAAGGTCAGTGGTGGTTCTGCCTCAAGCACATGCGCGTCGAGCCCGACCAGGGCTGCCCGAACAAGGACCGCATGGGCCCCTACGCCTCCGAGCAGGAGGCGGCAGGCGCGCTGCAGCGCGCCGCGGAACGCAACAAGGCATGGGACGAGCAGGACGCGGACGACGACGACTAGACCACCGCGTACGCCCTGACGGGGAAGGTCCCCAGACCGGCGATCATCGGCGGTGCCGCGTGGAAGCGGAACCCGCTGTCGGGCAGCCCGGCCAGTCCGGTCAGATGCTCGACCAGCGGGATGCCCGCGGCGAGGAGCAGCGTGTGCGCCGGGCGCTCCCCCCGGGGCGGGGTGTCGTCGATGTTGAGCGAGTCGATGCCGACCAGCGCCGGGCCCTGCTCGGCCAGCCACGCCGCGGCCTCGGTCGTCAGGTACGGGTGGCCGTGCACGTAGGCCTGCGTGCCGAAGTGCCGGTCCCACCCGGTGTGCAGGAGGACCGCCTTGCCGCGCATGTCGAGGCCGTCGAGCAGGTCCATGCCCACGCTCGGCCGGTCCACGGCGCGTACCACCAGGCCGGGCAGGTCGGCCAGCCGGTCCACCGGCACCTGTGACAGGTCCGTCCCGTCGGCGTAGCGGTGGTGCGGCGTGTCCAGGTACGTGCCCGTGTTGCACGCCATGGTGATGGTCCCGAGGTGGAACTCCGTGCCGGGGGCGTAGACCTCGCGGGACGCCTCCCGGGTCAGATGGGAGCCGAGGACGGGCCCCGGGATGCCGGGATAGGTGACCATGCCCTCGGTGATCCGGTGGCTCAGTTCGACGATCATGCGTGCTCCATGCGGCTCATTCTGCTGACGACCTTTCCTACAGGGCAAATTACGAAATCTACAGTTACCCGTAAGCTGAGCTAATGGAGATCGATCCGAGGCGGCTGCGCGTCCTGCGCGAGGTCGCCAGGCGGGGCGGGGTCATGCGGGCGGCCGAGGCCCTGCACCTGACCGCCTCGGCCGTCTCCCAGCAGCTCGCGCAGCTCGAACGCGAGGTCGGGCTCGCGCTGATCGACCGGTCACAGCGCAGGGTGTCCCTCACCCCGGCGGGGCGCGTGCTGGCCGGCTACGCCGACCGGATCGAGGACGAGCTCGCCGAGGCCCGGCGGGAGCTGACGACCTTCACCGAACGGCTGGCGGGCCCGGTGACCATCGCCGCGTTCCCCACGGTGATCACGCATCTGCTCGTCCCCGCGTTGCGCATGCTGGCCGTACGGCATCCGCGGATCACGCCCGTGATCCGCGAGCTGATCGGGCCGCCCGCACGGGAGGAACTGCGGCACGGCGGGGTGGACCTGGTGATCGCCGAGCGCGACGCGAGCCTGCCCGGCCCGCTCCAGCCCTCGCTGGTGGCGCGGACGCTCCACATCGACGAGTTCCGCGTCGTGGTGCCGCCCGGCTGGCCGTCGACGCCGGCGACCGTCGCCGAGCTCGCCACCGCCCCCTGGGTGGCCGGACGGCCCGACCAGGCGTGCGGGCAGGCGCTCGAACGGCTGGCGGCGCGGCACGGGTTCACGCCCAGGAGGGCGCACGTCATCGAGGAGTTCCCGCCCACGCTCGCGCTGGTGGCGGCCGGCCACGGGGTGGCGATCGTGCCCGAGCTCGCGCTGCTCGACGTGCCGGAGGGATTCGTCAGGGTGAGCCGGATCGCCGAGGTGGGCGCGCGCAGGATCGAGGCCGTCACCCGCCTCAGCCGCACGCGCTCGGGCGCGCCCGACCCGGTGCAGGCCGTCGTGATCGCGGCGATCGAGGAGGCGCTAGTCGGCCACCTGCGGGCCGCTGACCCGCTCCAGCAGCCGGGCGAGCCGGTCCTTTAGCCGCGGACGCTGCGGCAGCTCGCCCGCGGCCGTGCTGACGAGATGCTGCGCGCCGTCGAAACTGACCGGACCGCCGGACGGGATCACCAGCGCGTCGTGCGCCAGCCCCGCCAGCTCCGAGTCGCCGCACCCCAGAGCGAGGATCGTGGCACCCGTGCGCCTGGCGTCGTCGACCCGCTCCAGCAGCGGCACCGGCGCCTGCCGTTCGGCCACCACGAACAGCGTCTCCCCCCTGCCCGCCCGCTCGATCCGGTCGAGACCGACCCGCAGGTGGGGCGGGGCCTGCTGTGGCGGCTGCCACCGCACCAGCGTGGGCGCCAGCTGCGGCAGGCCGGCCAGCCTGGCCTCGTCGCCGAGATGGGCGGTGAGGTGCCACGGCTCGTCGTCGGGCGTGCCGACCAGGAGCAGGCCGCCAGGGGAGCGGGTGGCTCTCAGCGCCGTGCCCAGCTCTCGTGTGCGCTCCAGCCAGCCGGTCTCGGCCAGAACCTCGCGGAGAAGAGCCACCGAGCCTGCGTCCATCCGTCCATGGTGCCTGACCTGTGACGTTCCCGCGCCCGTTTCCGCGCCCGAGGCCTGGGTTCCACACACGAACCCCGCTGCTGGCATCATCGGCGATATGACTGACCTTCCTGAAGTGAGCGGGTTGACGATCGGCATCCTGGGCGGCACCGGCGACCAGGGCAAGGGCCTGGCCCGCAGGTTCGCCCTCGCCGGGCACCCCGTGCTCATCGGCTCGCGCAGCGCGGGGCGCGCCCACGAGGCGGCCGAGTCCATCGGCAACGGGGCGAGGGGAGCGGAGAACGCCGAGGTGGCCGCCGAGGCCGACATCGTGATCGTCGCCGTGCCGTGGGACGGCCACAAGGCGACGCTGGAATCCCTCCGCGCCCCCCTGTCCGGAAAGATCGTGATCGACTGCGTCAACCCGCTGGGCTTCGACAAGCAGGGCGCCTACGCGCTGCCGGTCGAGGAGGGCTCGGCCGCCCAGCAGGCCGCCGCCGTCCTGCCGGACAGCCGCGTCGTCGCCGCCTTCCACCACGTGTCGGCCATGCTGCTGCTCGACCCGGCCGTCGAGAAGATCGACCTCGACGTGCTGGTCCTCGGCGACGACCGCGAGGCCACCGACACCGTGCAGGCCCTCGCCGGGCAGATCCCCGGAGCCCGCGGCGTGTACGGCGGGCGGCTGCGCAACGCCCACCAGGTCGAGGCGCTGACGGCCAACCTGATCTCGATCAACCGGCGCTACAAGGCCCACGCGGGCATCCGCATCACCGACGTCTGAGCCCGCACCCCGGCCCGACCGGCGTCGGCCCCTTCCGTGCGGACCGCGCGACGCGGGAGGGGCCGCGACCGCCGGCGGGCCGTCCGGTCCCGCTGTTCCCGGCGGCTCGGCTGGTCCCGGCGGTTCCGCTGGTCCTGACGGTTCCGCTGGTCCTGACGGTTCGGCTGGTCCGGGCCTCGGATGATCGCATGCCGGCCGGCGAACCGTCGCCCGACGTCAGACCCGACCCGCCTCACGCACCGCGACCTCCACCCGCGCCGGATGCCGGTGCCTGACCGGAGTGAGCACCCCCACCAGCGCGATCACGACGACGGCGACCCCCGCCACCAGCGCGACCGGCGGAGTGCCGTGCCGCGAAGCCGCCAGCGTGAGCAAACCGGCGCCGATCGGTCCCAGCGCGAAATGGATCGTCCAGAAGGCCGAGGTGACCCGGCCGAGCAGATGGTCGGGTGTGATCTCCTGACGCAGCGACTGCGAGGAGATGCCGCCGATGGACTGGCTGAGGACGAACCCCGCCATGACCGCCGCGACCCCCGGTACGGCAGGGCCCAGCCCGGCGCAGGCGATCGCCACACCCGACAGGGCGATCGCGGTGATCCAGGTCGGGCCGAAGCCGAGCCGTCCCCGCACCCCTGCCACCGCCGCCGACCCCAGCAGCGCGCCGACGGCGCCGCAGGTGAGCACGACTCCGACGGCGTCGTCATTCTGGCCGAGATCGTTCTTCAGGTAGTAGATGACGATGTCGTCGAGCCCCGCCGTGAGGAAGATGTAGAACGTCAGCAGTATCGTCAGCCAGCGCAGCACCGGCTGGCGCCACAGGAACCTGGCCCCTTCGAGGAAGCCGCCGCGCTCGGCGGCGGTCGGCGCCTCGGCCGGGCGCAGCCGTACCAGGCACAGGCCGAGCGCCGAGACGGCGAAGCTCGCCGCGTCGACGCCGAGCGCCACGGTCGGGCCGAACCGATGGGAGGCGAGACCGGCCAGCGCGGGACCGCCGACGCTGGCCGCGGCGTAGACCGCGTACAGGTGGCCGTTGGCGCGCATCAGCTGGTCCTTGCCGACCAGGCGCGGCACCACCGTCACATAGGTGACCTGGAAGACCATCCCCAGCGCCGCTCCCGCCGGCACGACCACGTACAGCAGCCAGATCTGCGGCTCGACGATCCAGACCAGCGGGATGAGCGCGTAGAGCGCGGCCCGCGCGACGTCACAGCCGATCAACAGCCGTCGCCGGTCCAGCCGGTCGGCGGCCAGCCCGGCGAACGCCCCCGCCACCAGGGAGGCCACCCCGGACAACGCGGTCATCATGCCCATCTGGACAACTGAACCGGTCTCCCGCAGCACCAGCAGCGGGATGGCGATCGTGGAGAAGGAGTCGCCCGCCACCGACAGCGCCTGGATCGCCAGAAAGATGGAGAAGTTCCTGTTGCGCCACAACGACACGCGGCAAGCCTTTCGTTCGGACCGAGATCTCGGCCCTAAGGGTCACCACACCCGCCTGCCCCACGTCCAACCGTTTTCCGGGCCGCTTCCGGGCCGCTTCCGGGCCGCTTCCCGGTCGGACGATCGCGGAGCGGCTGCCCTGTCGGCCGGTCCCGGCTCCGGCCGGCCCAGCCACGGGCACGCCGGCCGGCGCTCGAGGGCGCGACCGGGCGGGACAGGCGTGTCGGTCCGCGGCGGCGGCCGCCGGTGCTGCCCGACCACGGCTCCAAGGACGCCCCCAGCGCCGCGGCCAGCACGGTCCGCACCACCTGGGCGATGGCGCGCAGTCAGAGCCAGCCCGCGTCCTCCGCGATCCTGATCGCGTCGATCTTGTTCCTGGCGCCCGTCTTGGTGATCGCCCCGGTCAGATAGTTGCGCACGGTCCCCGCCGACAGGTGCAGCCGCGAGGCGATCTCCTCCGCCGTCGCCCCCCGGGCCGCCTCCGCCAGGACCGTGCGCTCCCGCGGGGTGAGCGGGCTCTCGCCGTACTCCATGGCCGAGGACACGAGGTCGGCGTCGAGCACCCGCAGCCCCGCCGCGGTCCTGCGGATGGCCTCGGCGAGCCGGTCGCCCGGGGCGTCCTTCACCAGGAACGCCTCGATGCCCGACTCCAGGGCCCGCCGCACCTGGCCGGGCTGGCCCATCGCCGTCAGCACCAGGATCCGGCAGGACGGCAGCCGCGTGCGCAGGGTGGCGGCGGCGGTGATGCCGTCGACCACGGGCAGGTCGATGTCCACGATCGCCACGTCGGGCCGGACCCGCAGCGCCTCCGGCACGATCTCGTCGCCCCTGGTCACCTCGGCGACGACCTCGATGTCCGGTTCGAGGCGGAGGAGCGCGGTGAGGGCGGCCCTGATCATGTGCATGTCCTCGGCGAGCAGCACCCTGATCACGCGGGAACCTCCATGGTGAGGCGGAAGCCGTTCGCTTCCGTCGGCTCGGCGGTGACGGTGCCGCCCGCCTGGCTCGCCCGCTCGCTCAGGCCGGTCAGCCCGTTGCCCCTGGACATCGGGGAGCCGGGGGCGCCGTCGTTGACCACTTCCAGGCGTGCCGTGCCCGCCCTGACGGAGGTGCTGATCGAGCAGGTGGTCGCGCGGCTGTGCCGCAGGATGTTCGTGACGCCTTCGCGCACCCCCCAGGCCAGCGCCTCCTCCGAGGGACGGGGCAGCGCCGCGGCGGCCAGGTTGACCTGGCAGTCGACGCCCGAGGCGGCCAGCAGCGCCGTCGCCCGCTCGACCTCGCCGGACAGCGACATCTGCCGGAAGCCGCGTGCGACGTGCCGTACGTCCTGGACGGCCTCGCGGGCCACCTGCACCAGCTCGCCGACCTCGGTCCTGGCGGCGAGCGGGTCGCGCTCGACGAGCCTGGCGGCCAGATCGCCCTTCAGCGCGATCGCGGTGAGGCTGCGGCCGAGACCGTCGTGCAGGTCGCGGGAGATCCGCAGGCGCTCCTTGAGCACGGCCGCCTCGGCCAGTTCCGCCTTGGCCTGGTCCAGTTCCTTGGCCATCAGGGCGCTCCGGACCAGCGCGTAGATCATGACGCCGGTGCTGAAGACGGTGACGGCGTAGAAGAACGTCAGCGCCAGGTGCCCGCTGGTCGCCACGTAGATCTGCCAGCCCTGGTACGCCGTGGCCAGCCCCACCAGCGGCCAGGCGGCGCGCGGCGGCAGCAGGATCAGCAGCGATCCGGCCAGCAGCGGCGAGACGACGGCGGACCAGCCGTACGGGAGGACGAAGTCGGTCAGGTAGGTCGCGGCGGTCTGCAGGACGAGGGTCAGCGGGAACAGCGGCGGCCGCCGGCCGCGCAGGCCCGCCCGCACGTGCAGGTAGTGGGTGACCCCGATGCACACGCCCGCCGCCATGGCCCACAGGCTCATGGGCACCGTGACGATGACGAGATAGGCCGACCAGAGGTAGAGCACGACGGCCATCACCGTGTAGCAGGCGGAGATCGTGGTGATCACGATGATCGCGAGGCGGCGGGCGGATTCTGATGTCATGGCGCGACCAATTATGACTTCCTGGGTTCCCATCGGAACCACAGGCGGACCGAGACCAGCGCGACGACCGCCCACACCGCCAGGTTCAGCAGCGGCAGGAGCAGACCTCCTTCTCCCGTGTAGGCGGCCCGCGCGCCCGCCACGAGGCCGCCGGTGGGCAGCAGGTCCAGGACGGTGCCCACCCACGCGGGCAGCAGCTTGACGACCGGCCCGAAACCGCCCGCGCCCACGCCCGCCAGCATGAACCACGGCATGGACATGACCGCCGCCACCTCCGCCCGGGAGATCACCGCCGTCCAGGCCGCGCCGAGCAGTGACAGCACCGCCACGCCCGCCACCAGGAACAGCACCAGCGCCAGCGGGTTGCGGGGGAGCGGCAGGCCCGCGACGGCGTAGAGCACCCCGCACACCACGAAGGCGAGCAGCACGGTCTGCGCGGAGATGTTGACCAGCTCGCCGCCGATGATCTCGCGGTCGTGCAGGCCCGTGGCGCGCATCCGCTTGAGGATCAGCTGGTCCCTGCGCGCGGTCAGCGTGACCGCCGCCTGCATGAACGCGGCCACCGTCAGCACCATGGCCAGCACGCCGAGATGCGTGTCCAGCACGACGCCCGGCACGCCCGGCCGCACCTTCGCCATCATGAACGGCAGACCGATGCCGAGCCCCAGCGACAACGCCACCGAGGTCGACAGCGCCACCTTGTCCCGCCAGTACAGCCGCCCGCCGAACCGGGCCACCGCCACGAACTCACGCATGGTCGATCCCTTCGAGAAACAGGTCTTCGAGCGACGCCGTCCGCACCTCGATGCCGCGCAACCGCAGGCCCTTGGCCGCCGCCCAGCTCAGCAGTTCCTGCGCGGCCAGATCCGGATCCTCCGCCCTGCACGTCGCCACGCCGCCCTCCATCGTCACCGGCAGCGGCAGGTCGCCCGGCGAGATGCCGGCAGGCAGCTCGAAGGAGACCCGTCCGGCCTGCGCGGCCAGCGTCTCCGCCATGCCGCCGGCGGCGACGATCTCGCCCCGATCCATGATCGCCATACGGCTCGCGAGGCGCTGCGCCTCGTCCAGGTAGTGGGTGGTCAGCAGGATGGTGGTGCCCGAGGCGGCGAGGTCGCGGACGACCTCCCAGGTGTTGCGCCGCGCCTCGGGATCCATCCCGGTGGTCGGCTCGTCCAGGAACAGCACGTCGGGACGGCCCAGCAGGGCCAGCGCCAGATCGAGCCTGCGCTTCTCGCCGCCCGACAGCTGCCGCACCTTCGTCGCCGACCGGTCCAGCAGGCCCGCCAGCTCCAGGGCCTCCCGCGTCGGCCGGGCCGAGGGGGCGAAGTCGCGCCACGAGTCGACGGTCTGGGCCACCGTGAGGTCAGGGAAGAACCCCGCCTCCTGCAGCATGATGCCGGTGCGGCGGCGCACCCCTCTCCGGTCCTTGCCGGGGTCGAGGCCGAGCACCCGCACCTCGCCCGCGTCGGCGCGCTGGAAGCCCGCCAGAACCTCGATCGTGGTCGTCTTGCCCGCGCCGTTCCTGCCGAGGAGCGCGAAGATCTCACCCGGGACGGCCTCGAAGGAGATGCCCTTCACCGCCTGGAAGTCTCCGTAGCTCTTGGTGAGCCCGTTCACCTGGATCATGGGTCTGATTCTTCGGGCCGCGCTCGATGGCGGGCAGTGAAGAATTCATGTCTTGTCACGCTTTCCGGCGCCGATGCGCCGGCGGAGGAGCCGCAGACACACCACGGGCCATCCCGCCTCGGCCATCCCGCCTCGGCCATCCCGCCTCGGCCATCCCGCCTCGGCCATCCCGCCTCGGCCATCCCGCCTCGGCCATCCCGCCTCGGCCATCCCGCCT
>NZ_JBSGJX010000011.1:0-51739 GCF_053605785.1 Nonomuraea sp. NPDC003754 | reverse complement strand
CTCGGCCTCCCGCCTCTCGTGCGCTCGCCCCTCGTGACGGGGCCTGGGATCACGCCGGTCCTCGGATGACCGGGCTCGGCGTCACACCGGCCCTCGCGTGAGCGGCGCTCGTCCACACTGGCCTTCGTGTGAGCGGCGCTCGTCCACACCGGCACTCGCCTGACCCCATCCGGAAAACGGTCCTTCGGCAACCGGATCCCCTGCAACCGGCCCCTGTGACCGGCTCCTGAGATCGGTTCTCCGGCAGGCGGCTCTCGGGTAACCGGCGCTCCGGTGACCGGACCTTCTGGAAACGGGCCTTGAGTGACCGGTCTTTCTGCGACGGGTCCCTGGGACTCGCCCACGGCCGCGAGCGCGCGGGCAGGGTCAGACGATCAGCGTGTGGCGGGACGCGGTGTGGCGGGCTCCGTCGTAGGCGTCCCACGCCTTCACGAGCGCGTCGACCGCCGCCGTCAGCTCCTCCTTCGGGAACAGGAAGTGCAGCCGCATGTGGTCGGCATGCCCGCCCGCCGGGTCGAACGACCGGCCGGGCGGGATCGCCACCCCGTGCCGCAGCGCCACCTGGGCGAAGGTGTCGGCGTCGCCACGGGGCAGGCGGACCCAGATCGTCTGCCCGCCGAGCGCCGGGGCGAACTCCCACGACGGCAGCTTGGCCCGCAGCTCGCCCAGGAGGTGGTCGTGCTGCGCGCGCAGCACCGCGACGCGCGCCTGCCGTACCTCGTCGAGCCTGCGCAGCACCGCGACCGCCGCCAGCTGGGACAGCACGTCGCCCCCGAGGTCGTGGATGGCGCGGAGCCTGGCCAGCCGGGCGGCCAGCGGGGCGGCGGCGCGGATCCAGCCGACGCGCAGCCCGCCCCACACGAGCTTGCTCAGTGACGCGATGGTGACGACCTGCTCGCCCGGGGTGAAGGCGGCGAGCGGGGGCGGGGTGTCGCCCGCGAAGCACAGCTCGGCGCAGACCTCGTCGTCGATGAGCGGGACGTCGTGCGCCGCGGCCGAGACGGCCAGCCTTCCGCGCTCCGCCGTATCCATGATCGCGCCGGTGGGGTTGCTGGCCGTGGGCGTGACGTAGATCAGGGCGGGCCGGCCGCCCGCGTCGACGCCCGCCCGGACGACCGCGGCGGCGTGCCTGAACACCTCCAGCGCGCCCGGATAGGTGGGCGTCTCGGTCTGGACGGTGTCACCGGGGTTGACCAGCAGGCCGGTGAGCAGGGTCAGCGCCTGCTGCGCGCCGGTGGTGACGATGACCTGGCCGGCGTCGGTGGGCAGGCCGCGCCCGGTGTAGTAGGCGGCTATCGCGGCACGGAGGGCGGGATGCCCGGCGGGGTGGTAGCCGAGGTCGCGCCGGGGCAGCATCGACACGGCCTCGCCGAAGGCCTCGGCCAGCAACGGCGGTGGCTCGTCGGGCGCGGCGCAGGTCAGCAGCGTGACCCCGTCCGGCGGGTGGAGGATGTGCGACAGCAGCGGGTTGGAGCCCACCTCGTTGGTGGCGCGTGTGGCGGGCAGGTCGGCGCTGGCCACACGGGTGCCGCTGCCTCTGCGCCTGACGACGCGCCCCTCCTGCTGGAGCAGGTCGTAGGCGGCGACCACGGTGCCCCTCGCCACCGCCAGCCCCCCGGCGAGCACCCGGTCGGGCGGTAGCGGAGCCCCGGGCGGCAGCAGCCCGTCATCGATGAGATCGCGCAGCCGGGCGGCGAGCAGCAGGTAGAGCGGGCCGCGTCCGGACGCCCACCGGCCGAGGAGATCCGCGAGATTGGCCTCATCCATGGACCAATTATGGATGATTGGCTCTGACATCCCGCCGTCAGAACGGCGATCCTTGTCGGTATGAGCCAACTGCGTCCCGAGACCCGTGCCGTCCACCTGCCCAAGCCCGTGATCAGCGGAAGCGTGCCGATCACCGTGCCGATCTACCAGACGTCCGGGTTCGTGTTCGACGACCCCGAGGTCTTCGCCGACGGCATGGGCAGGCCCGACGGAGCCTTCGTGTACGGCAGGCTCTCCAACCCCACGGTGCGCTCGCTGGAGGAGGCCGTCGCCGGTCTGGAGGGTGGCGTCGCGGCCGTCGCCACCGCCTCGGGCATGGGCGCGAT
Source organism: Nonomuraea sp. NPDC003754 (assembly GCF_053605785.1). NCBI lineage: Bacteria > Bacillati > Actinomycetota > Actinomycetes > Streptosporangiales > Streptosporangiaceae > Nonomuraea > Nonomuraea sp. NPDC003754. Next base: position 49,646 of record NZ_JBSGJX010000011.1, on the reverse strand, counting down.
CAACTCGGTCCTGCTCGGCCTGCTCAAGCCCGGCGACCACCTGATCGCCCAGAAGGCGCTGTACGGCGGGACAGCCGCGATGATCAACGACATGGTGGCCCGCTTCGGCATCTCCGTCACCTACGTCGCCGAGGACGACCCCGCGGCCCTGCGCGCGGCCGTACGGCCCGAGACCAAGCTCGTCTACCTGGAGACCATCGCCAACCCGGTCTGCCAGGTCGCCGACCTGCCCGCGATGTGCGCGGCGGCCAAGGACCTCGGCCTGCTGTCCGTCGTCGACAACACCTTCGCCTCGCCCGTGCTCTGCCGTCCTCTCGAGCACGGCGCGGACATCGTGATCCACTCGACCACGAAGTACCTGTCGGGGCACACCGACGTGATCGGCGGCATCGCCGTCTTCGCCGACGAGGAACTTCACCGCACGGTGTGGCACTTCGCGATCGAACTGGGCTCGACCCCCGACCCGTTCGCCGCGTGGCTGACCCTGCGTGGCATGCAGACGCTGCCGCTGCGGATGGAGCGCCACTGCGCCAACACCCGCGTGCTGGCCACCAGGCTCGCCGAGCACCCCGCCGTCAGCGCCGTGCACTGGCCCGGCCTGCCCTCGCACCCGTCGCACGACGTGGCCGTCAAGCTGCTGCCCGAGTTCGGGGGCGTGTTCTCGTTCGACCTCGCGGGTGGCCGGGCGGCCGGCGAGAGGTTCATGGCGGCGTTGCGGCTGGCGCTGCTCGCGCCCTCGCTCGGCGGCGTGGAGACGCTGGTGTTGCACCCGGCCACGACCTCGCACAGGTCGCTGAGCGCGGAGGAACTGGGACGGCACGGCATCTCCGAGGGCACGGTGCGGGTGGCGGTCGGGATCGAGCACGCCGAGGACCTCTGGGCCGACTTCGCCCAGGCCCTGGACGCGGCCCGCTGAGACGGCGGCTTCGGGCGGATCGGAAGTGAACTCGCGGAGAGGGGCGGCTTCGGGCGGACCGACGGGTTTCACGGCGGCGGGGCTGTCCCGGCCGAAGGCGAGGTCTCCGCACCCTGGCTCAGGCGGAGCCCACCAGGTACGCCTCGCGGACCCAGGCCGCGAACTCCTCGTCGAGGTCCTCGCAGTGGCGCAGGTGGAACCGGTGCACGTAGAGACGGTCGGTGTAGCGCGTGGCCCCGCCGAAGCGGCGGTCGTGGACGATCCGGCGCAGGCCGAGATAGCCGGTCAGGCCGTGGGCAGTGGTGCGGGCTCCGGCGAAGTCACGGCGCCCGCGGAAGGTCATCGAGGTGGCGGACCTGACGCAGGTCACGGGACCACAGGATTCCACCAGTTCGACGAAGCGTTCGCGCAGGTTCGATTCCATGTTCGGAAAGCTACTCGAGGGCGCCGACGATTTGACGTGACGCTTAGGCGTTGAGGAAACTTCCTCAGTGCTGCCGACTCTCCGGGCGCTCGCCAGCGAGCCGAGGTTGCTGATCCTCGACTGGCTCAAGGACCCCGTCGCCCATTTCCCGCCGCAGGTCGACGGCGATCTGATGGAGGACGGCGTCTGTTCGATCTTCATCGCGACCAAGCTCGGCATGACACAGCCGAGCGCCTCGGCGCACCTGAAGATCCTGGAAAGGGCAGGGCTGATCCGGGGCACGAAGATCAAGCAGTGGGTCTTCTACCGGCGCGACGAGGCACGGATAGCCGAGCTGAAGCGAACGATCGAGCGGGAGCTGTGATGGCGGTTTCGTATGACGACGTGCTGGCGGCGGCGGACAGGATCAGGGGTCGCGTGCTGCGGACCCCGGTCGTCGAGGTCGGCGAAGGGCTGTTCCTCAAACTGGAGACGCTGCAGCACTCCGGCTCCTTCAAGGTGCGGGGGGCGTTCAACAGGATGCTGTCGGCCACCGTGCCGGACGCGGGCGTGATCGCCGCCAGCGGCGGCAACCACGGGCTCGCGGTGGCCTACGCGGCCAGGGCCCTCGGGCTGCGGGCCGAGATCTTCGTACCTGAGGTCTCCAGTCCCGTGAAGGTGGCGGGGCTGCGGGCGCTCGGCGCCGACGTCACGCAGACGGGGGCGATCTACTCCGAGGCCGCGGAGGCGGCGGCCAAACGAGCGGCCGAGACCGGCGCGCTCGAGGTGCACGCCTACGATCACCCCGACGTGGTCGCGGGGCAGGGCACGCTCGGGCTCGAACTGATGGAGCAGACGGGCGGCGTGGACACGATCCTGATCGCGGTCGGCGGCGGCGGTTTCGTGGCAGGCGTCACCGTAGGCTCGGGCGCGTCCCAGGGCGCGCCGGTGGTCGTCGCGGTCGAGCCCGAGCGCTGCCCCACGCTTCACGAGGCGCTGAAGGAGGGACGGCCCGTCCCCGTCGCCGTGAGCGGGGTAGCGGCCGACGCGCTGGGCGCCAGCCGCCTCGGCGACGTGGCCTACGGCATCGTCGAGCGGGCGGGCGTCAGGAGCCTGCTGGTGTCCGACGACGCGATCGAGGCCGCGCGGCGTACGTTGTGGGCGGAGTACAGGATCGCCGCCGAGCACGCCGGTGCGACCGCGTACGCGGCGTTGCTGTCCGGCGCCTACGAGCGGGCGCCCGGTGAGCGGGTCGCGGTCGTGCTGTGCGGGTCCAACACCGACCCCGCCACCCTCGGGTAGCTTGTCGGGCCCGTCCGACCCGGCAGCCGGGGACGGGTCTGTGCTGCCGGTCGATTCGGCACCCGGGGTGTCGCGTGAAGGTGGAATCAGCGTCCGGGATGCGGAAGGTGGCACCGGCGTCCGGGGCGCGGAAGGTGGCATCGGCGTCCGGGGTGCGGCGGGCGTCCGGTCGGGTGTGGATCCGGGAGGGCCGCAGGGGAGCCGGAGAACTGTGCTGTTCCTCGGGGGAAGCCGGAGGGCTGGGCTGTTCCTCGGGGAGGCGGGCCGGTCGCATGTTCGGGGCCGGCCCGCCTTCACCGCGTCAGCTGTAGGCGTGTTCGGCCGCAGGGAACACTCCCGCGGCCACCTCGGTGGCGAAGGAGCGGACCGCCCTGTCCATCTCCGCGCCCAGATCCGAGTACGTCTTGACGAACTTGGCCGGCTTCGCCGTCAGACCCATCAGGTCCTGCCAGACCAGCACCTGCGCGTCCGTGCCGACCCCCGCCCCGATGCCGATCGTCGGGATGGCCAGCGACGTGGTGACCCGCTCGGCCAGTTCGGCCGGCACGCACTCCAGCACCACCGCGAAGGCCCCCGCCTGCTCCAGGGCCTTGGCGTCGGCCATGAGCTCGTCGCCCGCCTGGCCGCGGCCCTGCACCCGGTAGCCGCCGAAGGCGTTGACCGACTGGGGTGTCAGCCCGAGGTGCGCCATGACCGGCACGCCCGCCGAGACCAGGTGTTCGACCTGCGGCAGGACCCTGCGTCCGCCCTCCAGCTTGACGGCGTGCGCTCCGGCTTCCTTCATGAAGCGCGCCGCCGACTCCAGCGCCTGCGCGGGGGAGGACTGGTAGGAGCCGAACGGCAGGTCGGCCACGACCAGCGCCCGCGAGGAGCCGCGCACCACGGCCGCGGTCAGCGGCAGCAGGTCGTCGACGGAGACGGGGAGCGTGGAGTCGTAGCCGTAGACGACCATCGCCGCCGAGTCGCCGACGAGCAGGACGGGGATGCCCGCCTCGTCGAACACGCGGGCCGTCATCGCGTCGTAGGCGGTCAGCATCGGCCACTTCTCGCCGCGCTCCTTGGCCGCCGCGAGGTCGCGGACGGTGACCCTGCGCCCGAGAGCGCCGCCGTACAGGGAAGAGGACATGGGTGTAACCCTCCTGAGCCGTCTCGAGTCGCCCCAGTGGCGTACCCGGACCTCTCCGATGATGACATGCGGCCCGAAGTGTCGGTGCCTGACGAGAGAATGGGGCCGGAGGTAAGCAATAAAAATGGCAATCGAACCTTACCGGCGTCTGCTCGCGATCCCCGGTGTCCGTACGTTGTTGCTGGTCGGCATGCTGGCCAGGATCCCCGCCACGGCGACCGCCATGGCGTTGACGCTGCATGTCGTGAACGGCTTGAAATTCGGGTTCGCCGAGGCGGGCGTGGTCGCCATGGCCAGCACCGTGGGCATGGCCGTCGGCTCGCCGCTGTCGGGAAGGTTCGTCGACAGGCACGGGCTGCGTCCGGTGCTGGCCGTCACGACGGTCGCCCAGGTGGCGTTCTGGTCGACGGCGTGGCTGCTGCCGTTCGCGGTGCTGGTGCCGGCGGCGGGCGTGGCCGGGTTGCTGGCCCTGCCGATCTTCAGCGTGATCCGGCAGTGCCTGGCCGCGATGGTTCCCGTCGAGCAGCGCAGGATGGGCTTCTCGCTCGACTCCATCATGGTCGAGCTGTCGTACATGACCGGTCCCGCGCTGGCCGTCGCCGGCATCACCACGCTGGGCAGCACGTGGACGATGTCGCTGATCGCCGCCGGGCTGGCGTGCGCGGGCACGGGGCTCCTGGTGCTGAACCCGCCCATCAGGTCCGAGGCGGAGCTGGAGGCGGCGCAGGAGAAGGTCTCGCGTCGCCAGTGGCTGACCCCCTCGCTCGTCGCGCTGCTCGGCACGGTCACCGCGGCCACGTTCGTCCTCACCGCCACCGAGCTGTCGCTGGTGGCCACGATCGAGCACGCCGGCCAGACCCGGTGGATCGGTCTGGCCGTGGCCGTCTGGTGCGTCTACTCGCTCATCGGCGGTTTCGTGTACGGCGGGCTGCCCCGCGGCTTCCCCACCCTCCTGCTGACCGGCCTGATGGGCGCGCTCACCATCCCCGTCGGTCTGGTCGGCGGTGACTGGCGGTGGCTGGTGGTGGCGCTGCTGCCCGCCGGCGTGCTGTGCGCGCCCGCCCTGTCGTCGTCGGTCGACACCCTCAGCAGGTGGACCCCCGCGGCGGCTCGCGGCGAGGCCATGGGCCTGCACGGCACCGCCCTGCTGATCGGCGGTGCCGCGTCGGCGCCGATCGCCGGAGCCGTCATCGACGCCCACGGACCCAGCTGGGCGTTCGCCCTGGCGGGGCTGGTGGCCGTGGTGATGGTGCTGGTGGCGCTGCCGTTCTGGAAGCGGACGCCGCAGCCGGAGACGGCCGCCGAGCGGGAGCCGGAGCCCGAGCGCGTGCACGCGTGACTCCCGTTCGGCCTGGTTATGAAACGCAACCGTTGCGTATCGGAATTCGTTGCGCTACGGTTGCGTTGCGAAACTAAGCCGTATCGAAATGTGGAGTCCCCATGAAACCAGAGACCGGCCACCCCCGCCGGTGGGCGATCCTCGGCGTCCTCGTCTTCAGCCTCCTGGCTGTCGTGCTGGACAACACCATCCTGAACGTCGCGATGAAGACCATCGCCGACCCCGTCGAAGGGCTGGGGGCGACGCAGGCCGAGCTGGAGTGGGCGATCAACTCCTACACTCTCGTCTTCGCGGGCCTGCTGTTCACCTTCGGCGTGATCGGTGACCGTACCGGCCGCAAGCGGATGTTGTTCATCGGCATGTTGTTGTTCGGCCTGGCCTCGCTGGCCAGCGCGTACTCCCAGGATCCGATGCAGCTGATCCTCGCGCGCGCCGCGATGGGCATCGGCGGCGCGGCGATCATGCCGGCGACATTGGCCATCATCTCCAACGTCTTCCCGCCGCACGAGCGCGGCAAGGCCATCGGCTACTGGGCCGGCGGCGTCGGCCTGGCCGTCGCGGTCGGCCCGATCACCGGTGGCTTCCTCATCCAGCACTTCTGGTGGGGCTCGGTGTTCCTGATCAACGTCCCCATCGTGCTGATCAGCATGATCCTCATCGGCACCATCGTCCCCGAGTCGCGTGACCCCAGGCCGTCGAAGCTCGACCCCGTCGGTGTGATCCTGTCGATCGTCGGCCTGGTCGCCGTCGTCTACGGCATCATCCGCATGGGCGAGCTCGCCACGGTCGCCAGCGCGGAGGTGCTCGTCCCGACCGTCTTCGGCGTGCTCGTCCTGGCCGGCTTCGTCTGGTGGGAGCGGCGCATCGACCACCCCGCCTTCGACGTGCGCAACTTCGGCAACGTCCGCTTCAGCTCGGCCATCGGCATGATGGGCATCGTCTTCTTCGCGATGATGGGCGGGATGTTCTTCCTGACGTTCTACATCCAGATCGTCAGGGGGTTCAGCCCGATGCAGGCGGGCGCGCTGATGATCCCGTTCGCCGCCGCGCAGCTGATCTTCGCGCCGCTGAGCCAGCGGGTGAACGAGCGCTTCGGCGCCAAGTCCTCCGCGGTGGCCAGCATGATCGTGGTCACCCTCGCCCTGGTCAGCTACTCGCTCTTCGACAGGACCACCCCGATCTGGCTGATGGAGGTCGTCTTCTTCGTCCAGGGCGCCGCGATGGCCAACATCACGCCGCCCGCGACCACCGCGATCATGGAGTCGCTGCCGAGGGAGAAGGCGGGCGTCGGCTCGGCCATGAGCAACACCGTCCGCCAGGTGGCCGGCGCGCTGGGCGTGGCCGTGCTCGGCTCGCTGCTGTCGTCGACCTACCGCGGCGAGATCGCCCCCGCGCTCACCGCCCTTCCCGAGGGTGTACGGCACGCGGCCGGCGAGTCCATCATGGCCACGGTCGGCCTGGCCGGCGGCAACCCCGCCGTCCTGAACACCGCCTTCGACGCCTTCATCGACGGCATGCACACCACGGCCCTGGTCTCCGCGGCCATCGCCCTGGTCGGCGTGGTGGTCGTGGCGGTCTGGATGCCGGGCAAGGCGCGCCTGGTCGCCAAGGTGGAAGAGAAGGAACCAGCGGTAGTCTGAGGCTGCGATGACGACGACAGAGACCGGTACGGCCCGCCCCGCGGGCCGTCCGCGCAGCGAGAAGGCCGAGAAGGCGATCATCGAGGCCACCCTCGACCTGATGGGCGAGGGGATGGGTGTCTCCGAGCTGTCCATCGAGGCGATCGCGTCACGGGCCGGGGTCGGCAAGACGACCATCTACCGGCGCTGGTCCAACAAGGAGGACCTGGTCGCCGACGCGCTCGCCTCGCTGAAGGCCCCGGTGCCGCCGCTCGCGGGCGTCTCGGTGCGCGACGACCTGGTCGCCCTGCTCGACACCACGATGCGCGAGGCGGGTCAGGCCCGCACGCGCTGCGTCATGAACATCGCGATGAGCGAGTCCGACCGCTATCCGGAGCTGTTCGCCAGGTTCATGCGCCAGGCGGTCGAGCCGCGCACGGCGGCCATGACGGCGGTGATCGAGCGCGGCATGCGCACCGGTGAGCTGCGCGCCGATCTCGACACGCGGCTGGCGCTGGGCACGCTGTCGGGCACGATGATGTGGCACATCAAGCGGGCCAAGGACGACGGCGACCTGCCTGACGACCTGCCTGCCCGCATCGTCGACAGCGCGCTGCGCGGTCTGGCGCCCTGAGAGGCCGCGCAGGGCGGCCATGCCGTCCCGCGGTCCCTCGGGGCGGAGCCCTGCCACCATCTGGTCACCTTGGGTGACCGAGTCGTTCCTCCGGCCCTGTTGACCGGGCGGGCGAACTCCGGGGGCCCTAGGCAGAACGTGAGCAATGTTCTAATCTCGCCGCCATGCCCCTCATCGCCCGAAGGACGCTGACGCTCTTAGGCGTGGTCCTCGCCCTGCTCCTGCCCGCCGGCGCCGCCCTGGCTCACGAGGAGCGGGAGGTGAAGCTGCCGGACGGCTCGGGGAGCGTCCCCACCTACCGGCAGAGGGAGCCCGACCTGCTGGTCTGCAAGACGGATCGATCAGACTTCGAGCGCCGGATCGCGAGTTTCCCTGCCGAGCTCAAGCAGCGCAACCTCGACCTGTTCGCCCGCTGCCAGAAGGAGGGCGTCCGGCATCTCCAGGAGGCCGTCGACAAGGTCGACCGCCCCGGGATGAACATCGCCATCCTCCCCGGCCGCTACCTGGAGGAGCCGAGCCTGCCGCAGCCGGGGGGCGCCTGCGCCAAGCTCGACGCCCGCTGGTCGAGCTGGGGCTACCAGATCCTCTCCTACGAGCAGCAGGCCCAGTGCCCGCACAACCAGAACCTGGTCGCCATCCTCGGCAAGAAGGACCTGCAGATCGAGGGCACCGGCGCGGGCCCGCTCGACGTGATCGTCGACGCGCAGTACCGCAAGCTCAACGCCATCCGCGCCGACATGACCAACGGCATCTACTTCAGGAACTTCACCGCCCAGCGCACCACCTTCAACTCCCTCTACATCCTGGCGACCGACGGCTTCGTCATCGACCAGATGCTGACCAGGTGGAACGACGAGTACGGCTTCCTGACCTTCGCCAGCGACCACGGCCTCTACACCGACTGCGAGTCCTACGGCAACGGTGACTCGGGCCTGTACCCGGGCAGCGCCTCCAACATCAACGACGGCCGCGGCCACGAGGTGCCGCGCTACTCCATCGAGATCAGGCGCTGCAAGAGCCACCACAACATGGTCGGCTACTCCGGTACGGCAGGCGACTCCGTCTACGTCCACGACAGCGAGTTCTGGGGCAACCTGGCCGGCGCCACCATGGACAGCGCCTTCCCCGGCCATCCGGGCCTGCCGCAGAACCACGCCAGGTTCGAGAACAACAAGATCTACGACAACAACGCCTCCTACTACGAGTACGTCAGGGACGGCACCTGCGCCAAGCCCCCCGCCGAACGCGGCTACGAGAAGGGCGTGGTCTGCCCCCAGATCGGCCTGCCGCCCGGCAGCGGCATCATCACCGGCGGCGGCAACTGGAACGTCTTCAGGAACAACTGGATCTGGGGCCACGACAACGCCGCCTTCAACCTGCTGGCCGTGCCCGCCTTCATCAGGGGCGAGGAGTCGTGGGACAAGCAGTTCGACACCTCGCACCACAACCTCTACGCCGGCAACCACCTGGGCGTCTCGCCGGCCGGCGAGAAGCGGCCCAACGGCGCCGACGTCTACTGGGACGGCCAGGGCACCGGCAACTGCTGGGAGGGGGTGCGCGTCACCAGCCCCGGCGCGCTTCCCGCGTGCGGCGCGAGCGGGCCGTCGAGGGTGGTGGCCGAGCCGGTCAAGCTCGTGCAGATGTACCTGTGCAACGACTACAGCGTCGGCGACCGCCGCCTGCCCGGCGGGTGCTGGTGGTTCGGCTCCAGCGGCCTGGCCAGGGTGGAGGTGCAGCTGGCGCTGGGCGGCTCGCTGGTGCTCGGGCTGATGGCCGTCCTGCTGTGGCGGCGCCGCCTGCGCTCGCGGTGGGCGCTGCCGCTGACGCTCGCCGGGCTGGCGGGGCTGGCGCTCGACGTGGTCGGGGCGCTGGAGCCCTACACGGTCCTGCCCGCCGCCGCGCTGGCGCTGACGGGGGTCTGGCTGCTCGGAACGGGGCTGGTCATGCGGGGGGCCTTCGGCTGGTTCGGCGTCGTGCTGGGCGTGTTGCACCTGGTCGACGCCTTCGACAAGGCGGTGTGGATGCTGCCCGTGCTGCCGATCGGGCCGGGCTGGATCCGCGGGCTGCTGACCGGGGTGTGGGTGCTGTGCGCGGTGGTGGCGGTCGCGCCCCGCCGTACCGGCAGGGTCGCGGAGGAGACCGCGTGAGGCGGGGAGCGGCGCTGGTCGCGCTCGCGCTGGTGGCGGGGTGCGGATCGCTGCCCGAGACGCATCACCGGCCGGGCACCGGGCACGAGGTGGCGACGGCGGCGCCCGCGCCCGGCGACCCGCGCGCCGAGATCACGATCGCCGGGGGCAAGGTGACACCGCCGTCCGGCTGGCTGGAGGTCAGGCGCGGCCAGACCGTGACCCTCACCGTGACCAGCGACGTCCCCGACGAGCTGCACGTGCACGGCTTCGACATCGGCAAGGAACTGCAACCGGGCAAGCCCGCCGTCGTCAGCTTCACGGCGGACATGACGGGCGTGTTCGAGGTGGAGACGCACGAGAGCAAGCTGGTGCTCATCCAGCTCGCGGTCACGTGACCGGGATCCTGGCGCACGGGATCGGCAGCCGCAGCGACCTGCCGATCCCCCTGTTCTACGCCTACGCGGGGGCGTTCGCGGCGCTGGTCGTGTCGTTCCTGGCGCTCGGCCTGCTCTGGGCCGACTCCCGCTTCAGCGGCGACAGGGCCGGCAGGGTCCTGCCGTGGCGCCCTCCCGCCCGGGCACTGCGCGTCGCGGCCGCGCTCGTGGCGCTCTACACGGTGGGCTGGCTGGTCCTGGGCCCGGCCAGGGACAACGCCGCGCCGTACCTGGTCTATGTGGTCTTCTGGGTGGGGCTGGTGCCGGCGTCGCTGCTGTTCGGGCCGGTGTGGCGGCTGGCCAACCCGTTCCGGCTGCTGCCGGACCGGCCGCGCCGCCCGCTGCCGCGGCGGCTCGGCTACTGGCCCGCCGCGGCGGGCCTGACCGCCTTCACCTGGATGGAGCTGGTCTCGCCCGAGCCGGCCGCGCCGCCGACACTGCTGGCCTTCCTCCTCCTGTACGGCACCGCCACGGCCGCCGGCACCCTCGTGTACGGCCACGCGTGGCTCGACAGGGGCGACCCGTTCGAGGTCTTCTCCACGCTCGTCGGCCACCTGTCGCCGCTGGGCCGCAGGGCCGACGGGACGCTGGTGCTGCGCAGCCCCTTCAACGGCCTCGACGCGATCGTCCCGGCGCCCGGCCTGGTCGCGACCGTGTGCGTCCTGCTCGGCAGCACCGGCTACGACGGCTTCGCGGGCGCGCCGTTCTGGGTGACCGCGCTGCAGACCAGCCCGCTCGGCCGGGTCGGCCTCGGCACGGTCGGCCTGGCCGTGGCCATCGGGGGAGTGGCGCTGCTGTACGCCGCGTGCCTGTGGGCGGCGGGCCTGATCGGCCGCACGCGCGGGCTGACCCCGCGCTTCGCGCACTCGCTGGTGCCGATCGCGATCGGCTACCTGGTCGCGCACTACTTCTCGCTGTTCGTCATCGAGGGGCAGCGCGCGGTCATCCTGGCCCTCGGGCTGCCGGGCGAGGTCGACGCCGACGTCGTCGGCCCCGGCACCATCGCGACCGTCCAGGTGCTGGCCATCGTGATCGGCCACGTGCTCGGCGTGGTCGCCGCCCACGACAGGTCGGTGCGGCTGCTCGAACCGGCCAGGGCGGTGGCCGGCCAGATCCCGCTGTTCGTGCTCATGGTCTGCTACACCATCGGCGGGCTGACCCTACTCTTTGCCGCATGAGACGCATTCCCGTTCAGCGGCGCAGCGCCGAGAAGGTCGACCGGATGCTGGACGCGGCGGCGGCGCTGCTGGACGAGGGCGGCTACGACGCGCTGAGCACCAGGACGGTGGCCGCCCGCACGGGGATGCCGATCGGCTCGATCTACCGTTTCTTCAGCGACAAGCGGTCGCTGGCCGCCGCGCTGACCAGGCGCAACCTGGAGCAGTTCGTCGCCCGCATCGAGCCGAAACTCGCCGGGGCCCGCGGCTGGGAGCCCGTCATCGACGCCGTCGTCGACGAGTACCTGCTCATGAAGGCCACGGTCCCCGGCTTCGCCGTCCTCGACTTCGGCGACAACTCCGAGGTCGCGCACGCCCTCGCCGACCTGCTCGGGATCGACGCGGTCAACCCGATGCTGGTGGCGGTCGAGGCGGCCGACACGCTGCTGCGGGCCCACCACGACGAGCCCGAACTGATCGAGGAGACCAAGCAGCTGCTGCGCGCCTACCTAGGCCGTCGTCTCCCGCCACCTGTTGGTGATCGGTAGCCTGCGGTCCCTGCCGAAGTTCTTCGGCGTGATCTTCGGGCCCGGCGGGTACTGCCGGCGCTTGTACTCGGCGAGGTCGACCAGCCTGATGACCCTGGTCACCAGGTCGGGGTCGTGGCCGGCCGCGATCAGCTCGGCCGAGCCCATGTCCTTCTCGACGTAGTCGTCGAGCAGCCGGTCGAGCACCTCGTACGGCGGCAGCGAGTCGGTGTCGCGCTGGTCGGGCCGCAGCTCGGCGCTGGGCTCCTTGGTGATGGAGTTCTCCGGGATCGGCCGCTCGGCGCGCAGCAGGAACGAGGGATCGGTGTGCTCGTTGCGCCACCTGGACAGCGCCCACACCATCGTCTTCGGCACGTCCTTGATCGGCGCGAAGCCGCCCGCCGAGTCGCCGTACAGCGTGGAGTAGCCCGTCGCGAGCTCGCTCTTGTTGCCGGTGGTCAGCACCAGGTGGCCGTGCTCGTTCGACAGCCCCATGAGGATCATGCCGCGCACCCTGGCCTGCAGGTTCTCCGCGGCCAGCCCCGACAGCTCGATCTCCTTCTCGAAGGCGGTGACGATGTCGGCGATCGGCACCACCTGGGCGTTGATGCCCTGCCTGCGCACCAGCTCCTCGGCGTCGCCGACGGAGTGTTCGGAGGAGTAGCGCGACGGCATCAGCACCACGTGCACGCGATCGGGGCCGATCGCGTCGGAGGCGATGGTGGCCGTCAGCGCCGAGTCGATGCCGCCGGACAGACCGAGGATCACCGAGCGGAAGCCGTTCTTGGCCACGTAGTCGCGCACCGCGAGGACCAGCGCCTGGTAGACCTCGCCGGTGTCGTCGAGCCGGGGCGCCACACGGGGCTCGACCGGCGCGTACGGCGCGACGGGCGCGTCCGACAGCACCAGGCGTTCCACCGTGATCGTCGTGCCGTCGCCCGCGTCGATGGGGAAGACGCCGGGCTCGGCGGCGGAGACCGGCAGGTCGAGGTCCACCACCAGCAGCTCCTCGCGGAACTGCCCGGCCCGCGCCACCAGCTCGCCCGTGCTGTCGACGACGATCGAGTCGCCGTCGAAGACCAGCTCGTCCTGGCCGCCTACCTGGTTGGCGTAGGCCAGCGCGCACCCGGCCTCCCTGGCCCGGCGCGCGACCAGCTCCAGGCGGACGTCGTCCTTCTCCCGCTCGTACGGCGAGGCGTTCGGCACCACGAGCAGGCCAGCGCCCGCCTGGCCGACGACCGCGACGGGGCCGCCGTCCTGCCACAGGTCCTCGCACACCGCGATGGCCACGTCGACGCCGTGCACGCGGAAGATCGGCAGCCGGTCGCCGCGCACGAAGTAGCGGTACTCGTCGAACACGCCGTAGTTGGGCAGGTGGTGCTTGGCCGTACGGGTGACGACCCTGCCCTGGTGCAGCACCGCGGCGGCGTCGAGCGGCGCGCCCTTGGGCTGGCCCACCCGGGGCGCGAGCCCGGCCCGGTCGACGTAGCCGACCACGACGGGCAGGTCGCCGAGCCCTTCGCCGGCCAGCCGGGCGGCCACGTCCTCCAGCGTCCTGATGCTGGCCTCGACGAAGGAGGTGCGCAGGACGAGGTCCTCGACCGGGTAGCCGGTCAGGAACATCTCGGTGAACAGGACGAGGTGGGCGCCGCGGCCGGCGGCCTCGCGCGTCCATCGGACCAGCGCGTCGGCGTTGCGGGTCAGGTCGCCGACGACCGGGTTCGTCTGTGCCAGGGCGATGCGCAAGTGAGCCACGGCCCCAGCCTAGTACCCCGGATTTTTTATCGTCAAAGCGACGATAAGGAGGTCGTCACCTCCCCGGGGTGACCAGGCCCGACTCGTACGCGGCGACCACGAGCTGGGCCCGGTCGAACAGCCCCAGATGGTCGAGCAGGCCCGCGACCGCGCCGGCCACCTGGCGGTCGGGGACGGCGAGCGTCTGCGCGATCTGCCGGTTGGTCAGCCCGCGGGCGATCAGCTTCAGCACGTCGAGCTGCGTGTCCGGCAGCCCCGCCAGCGCGGGGGGCGCGTCGGGGTCGGTCCGGCCGGCGAAGGCGGAGATGATCCTCGTGGTCACCGAGGGGTCGATCAGCGCGTCTCCGGCCGCGGCGGCACGCATGGCGGCGACCAACTGCTCGGGGGCCGAGGTCTTCAGCACGAAGCCGCTGACGCCCGCGCGCAGGGCGGCGTAGAGGTTCTCGTCGGTGCCGAACGTGGTCATCATGATGACCTTGGGCGGGTTGGGGTCGGCCAGGATCCGGCGTGCCGCGGTCAGCCCGTCGAGCCGCGGCATCTGGATGTCCAGCAGGACCAGGTCGGGCCGGGTCGCCTCGACGACGGCGATGGCCTGCTCGCCGTCGGCGGCCTCGCCGGCCAGTTCCAGGCCGGGCTCGGTGTCGATCACGACGCGCAGCCCCGTCCTGACGAGCGCCTGGTCGTCGGCGACGACGACGCGCAGCTCCTTCGCCGGGCCCGCCCCGCCGTCCAGGTGCGCCTGGCCCGCGAGGTCGCCGGAGTGTCCGGCGGCGGGCGCCGGCCCCGCGCCACCGTGGGCGGCGCCGGGGCTGCCAGGGAGGGTACCGGGGACCGCGGGCGACGGGCCCGGGACGCCGGGGGCAGGGGAGACGTGGCCGGGGGCATGGCTGGGGGTATGGCCGGGGACGTGGTGGAGGGCGGGGAAGGAGGCCGGCGGGGGCGCCAGGTCGGCCTCGAGGTGCGGTGACTGGGCGAGCATGTCGGCCTCCAGCCGCTGCAGCACGGCCGACGGGTCGAGGCCCAGCTCGTCGCGCCAGATCGCCCGTGCCCGCCGGAGCGTGGCCAGCGCGTCACCCTGCCGCCCGCTGCGGTACAGGGCCGTGGCCAGCAGCCGCCACGCCTCCTCCCTGAGCGGGCAGGCGCCGGCGTGCGCCTCCAGGTCGGGGACGAGCGAGGCCGCGTGGCCGAGGCGCAGTCCCGCGTCGGCCCGCCGTTCGAGGGCGACGAGCCGCAGTTCCTCCAGCCGCGCGCCCTCGGTCGCCGCCCATGCCAGCTCGGCGAACTCGGCGAGCGCGGGGCCCCGCCACAGTCCCAGCGCCTCCTCCATGGCCGTCCACACCACGGGCGCGGGACCTTCCACGCGCGCCAGCCGTTCGAAGTGCCAGCAGTCGACCTGCTCGACCGTGGCCCGCAGCGCGTACCCGGGCGGGGCCGTCACCAGCACCTCGGCCTCCGACCGGGGCGCGCGGTTCGGCTCCAGGGCGCGGCGCAGGCGTGAGACGTATCCCTGGACGGTGGACAGGGCCTGCGTGGGCGGCCGGCCCGGCCACAGCTCGTCGATGAGCGTGGTCACGGGCACCGCCCTGCCCCTCGCCACCAGCAGCCTGGCCAGCACCGCCATCTGCCGCTGGCCGCCGAGGTCGAGGGGGAGTCCGTCGAGGAGGACCTGGAACGGTCCCAGTGCGCTGAAGGTCACCATGGCAGGCGTAAGCGTAGAGCCACCGGTGACCGCGCGAAATGACGACATGTTCAACAATCTCCGTTCACCCGGGTCGCCCGGCCTGCGTGGCGGGGCCCGGGTGAGGAGAGACGTGCGAGGGGCCGGGCGGCAGGACGGGCACGTGTGGACGCTACCGGTCCCCTGCCAATGCCCGATCAACGCTCGTTCAACGCCGCCCTGCGCCGGATGGCGGGGGAGAGCGCGACCCCGGCCGCACCGGTGACCAGCCCGATGGCGCCGACCGTGAACCACAGCGCGGACGCGCTGATCTCCAGCAGCGGCGTCATCAGCGGCGCGACCATGCCCGCCGCCGCCCACGCGAAGCCGAACAGACCCGCGTACCTGCCGCGCAGGTGGGCCGGGGCGAGCGAGGCCACGATCGCCCCGGCGATGCCGGCCGTGACGATCTCGCCCAGCGTCCACACCACGATGGTGGCCACCAGCCCCGCGGTGGAGGTGACGAAGGAGGTCAGCGCGAAGCCGGCGCCCATGACGGCGACGCCCAGCGCGAAGGTCCTCGCGGCGTCCCTGCGGCCGAGCCAGCCCGACACCAGCGGCTGCAGGACCACGATGAGCACGCCGTTGGCCGCCATCGCCGCGCCGAACTCGCCGGTGTTCAGCCCGACCAGCTTCATGGCGACGGGCAGGGTGGTGAAGGTCTGGCTGTAGACGAGGGCGTCGCCCAGCACGACAGCGGTGAAGGCGAGCATCAGCCGGTCGCGCAGCACCTCCCGCATCCCGCCGCCAGGTCCGCCCTCCTCCGACTCGGGCCTGGTCTCGGGGACCGCCCGCCACACCAGCACCGCGAAGACCACGCTGCTGAGGGCGTCGAACCAGAACAGCCACAGGAAGCCCGACTGGGCCAGCCAGCCGCCGGCCGTCATGCCGACCGCGTAACCGAGGTTGATCGCCCAGAACAGCAGGCCGTACGCCCTGGGCCGCTCGGCGGGCGCGATCAGGTCGGCCACCAGGGCGCTGGAGGCGGGCCGGTAGGCGTCGATCACCAGGCCGAGCACGAACATGGAGGCCAGGATGGCCGGCAGCGTCGTGCTGTAGCCGAGCGCCAGCATCGCCGCCGCCGTGGCCAGCATGCCGCCGGACAGCGTCGCCCTGCGCCCGATCCGGTCGGTCAGCGAGCCCGCGACCAGCTGCGAGGCGAGCTGGCCCGCGCCGAACACCGCCATCACGATGCCGGTGGCGGCCAGCGACAGGCCGCGCGCCTGGCTCAGGTACACGCCGGTGAACGGCATCACCATGGTGCCCAGCCGGTTGACGAGGGTGCCGCTCCACAGTGCCCAGAACGGCCTCGGCAGCCCCCCGATCTGCGCCTTCAGGAACGACGGCTTTTCCACGCTTGCGGTAGTCACGCCGCAAGGCTGACGGTGATCCGTCCCCTTCGCGAACCATTTAGGGCAGACTAAAAACATGTCCATCGTCTGGACCCTCAGGCCCGAGGACGTCGCCCGGATCAGGTTCGCCTTCTCCCCGATGTGGGAGCTCGTGGCCAGCCTGCGCACCCTGCGCGACCCCGCGCGGCAGTCCGTCCACCTGCCGTGGATCAAGGCGGTGCGGCCCCGCCTGCCCGCGCTCGACCTGAGCGAGCTGCTCGCGCTGGTGGCGCCGAGCGGCTACCTGGCCGACTTCATCACCCCTCCGCCCGAGACGCCGCTGCCGGAGTTCGCCGCCGAGCTGGAGAGGGTACGGCGGACGCCGCCCGAGCGCGCGGCCGAGGAGGCGGGCATGGTCGTCGGCTCCGACCCGGAGGTCGTCCGGCGGTTCAGGTCCGACCCGGCGGCCGGGATCGCCCGCGTGGCCGACGCGCTGGAAGCCTACTGGGAGACCTGCTTCGCCGAGTACTGGCCGCGCGTGTACGCCCTGCTCGAACGGGACGTCATGCGCCGCTCCCGCGAGCTGGCCTCCGGCGGGGCGCGCCAGCTGTTCGCCGGTCTCGACCCCGCCGTCGTGTGGACGGGAGAGCAGCTGCTCGTCGACCGGCCGTGGTGCACCGGCGGGGGGTTGCACGGCGACGGGCTCGTGCTGCTGCCGTCGGCGTTCTACTGGCCGAGCGTGGCGGTGATGACCGCCCCCTACCAGTCGATGCTCATCTACCCGGTGCAGGGCGTGGGCACGCTGTGGGAGCAGGGG
Source organism: Nonomuraea sp. NPDC003754 (assembly GCF_053605785.1). Classification (NCBI taxonomy): domain Bacteria; kingdom Bacillati; phylum Actinomycetota; class Actinomycetes; order Streptosporangiales; family Streptosporangiaceae; genus Nonomuraea; species Nonomuraea sp. NPDC003754. Next base: position 32,440 of record NZ_JBSGJX010000011.1, on the reverse strand, counting down.
CCGCCGCCCGCGCCCGGCGCGCTGGCCGCCCTCATCGGCCGCAGCAGGGCGCAGATCCTCACCGCCCTGGCAGAACCGGCCACCACGTCCGCGCTGGCCAGGCGGATGTCGCTGACGCCCGGCGCGGTCAGCCAGCATCTCGGCGTGCTGTCGGCGGGCGGTCTCGCGGTCGGCACCCGGTTGGGCAAGGAGGTCGTCTACCGCCGCACCGCGACGGGCGACGCGCTGGCTAGCAGCGCCGCCTGACGCTCTCCGCGGCCAGCGGGGCGGGGGTGGCCGGGGCGCGTCCCGCCGGTGCGGGGCCGTACAGGCGGGCGGTGGTGCGCTGGATCTCGTCCGGGTCGAGGTCGACGCCCTCGACGGTCACCTGCTGGCCGTGCACGTCGGTCACCCGCAGGCTGAACGGCCCCGCGCCCGCGCCGCCCGCCGCCACCCAGTAGCTGTCGGAGCCACGCTCGAGCGCACGCCAGCGGCCGTGGTCGCGGATCTCGACCGAGCGCAGCGGATTGCCGTGATCGAGCAGCTGGAGCGCCAGCCAGCCCGCCGTGGAGCCTTTCCGCACCCTGACGGCGAGGCCCTGACCCAGCTCGGGGTTGCGGACCTGGTGGTAGTCCACCGTGGCCACGCCCGAGCGCGGATCGGCGATCACGGCGAAGGCCGCCATGCTGAGATCCAGCTCGCCCCGCCGGCAGGTCGGGCAGCTGTCGACGACCTGCACCCGGACCGTGCCGCGCGGCCCCTTCACGTCGAGATAGCCGCCGCACGCCCGGCTTCCCGCGTACTCCTCGGCCGACACCGACGCGTACAGCTCGGCGCCGGTGATCGCGCAGTTGCCCGCCGTGCCCTGGTAGTGCAGCGCCCTGCCGGACATCACCGGCTCGACGTCGGCCACGGCGCAGCCGTCGCGGCCCGGCAGGTTCACCGCCCACAACGCGACGGCGAGGGCGGCCAGCGCCGTCACGCTCGTCGCTCCTCGCCGCCGCCACGGCATCCGTCTCGCGTGTCTGCCCCCCACGATGAATACATAGGGGAAGCGGGCGATGACGTTACGTGTAACGCTCGCTCTCGGCGGCCCAGTCCATGTGGGCGCGCGGGGCGGTCAGGTAGGCGCAGGCCACCATGCTGACGTCCCTGGCCGTCCTGCGGGGCAGCTCGCCGAGCGGCAGCCGCTTGGCCGCCGTCCGCATGTCTGCGCACCGCTCCTCGATCCGGTCCAGCACCCAGTCGACGGCTTCGGCCTCGCCCACCTCCAGCTCCCGCGCGGCCACGACCACGAAGTTGTGCGCGTCGCCCCGCTCCTTGGCCAGCGAGGCCAGGTCGTTGCACCAGGCGGCCACGTCGGCGCAGGAGTCCACCAGCGCCTGCCACTGCTCGGCGGCGGCCAGCTCGGGCGGCACCTCGACGCCCAGGCACGGCTCCACCAGGTCGTACAGGAAGGGGCCCGCCGTGCCCCTGCGCAGCGCGGGATACTCCGCGATGGTCGGCACCGCGCCGCTCGCCCTGTTGTCCGCCTCGGCCCGGCACGCGTCGGCCTGCCGCTGCAGGTTCGTCGCGAAGCGCAGCCGCCAGTCGTCACTCATGGTCGCGCTCGTGGCCCGCCACAGGTCCGTGAAGGCCGCCTCCAGCGGGTGCGCCCCGTTCCCCGCGAACAACCTCGGGTACGGCTGGCCCTCCTCGTCCACCAGGTCGTCCAGGTGGAACAGCCATGTCAGCCACTGCGCGAACAGCGCCGCCGCCCTGGCGTCGAACTCGGCGAAGGCACGCGCGGCCAGGCGGTGACACGCCGACCTGCGGTCCACCTGGAGCCCCGTCCGCCGGGTCCAGTCGATGACGGCCGCCTCGATGGCGTGGACCGAGCGGTGCATCCTGCACGGCGCGGCCAGCGCGGGAACCCGCGAGGTGAGCGGCGTGAGCGCGCTCGCGGGCGTCATGGTCAGCACTACAGCGGCCCGAACAGCCAGTTGCCCACCGCGTGGGGGTCGTCGCCGGTGTAGTACTGCCTGACGGCCTCGACCAGCTCCGCCACGCCCAGCTCGCCGTCCCTGTCGCGGTCGAGCCGGTCGAAGGCCTCGTCGACGTCGTCGTAGGCGGTGCCGAACGCGCTGAGCAGCACGCGGAACTCGGCCACCCCGATCCGGCCGTCGTGGTCGCCGTCGCACAGCTCCGCGACCGCCGTCGCCGCGGGCCTGAAGACCGGCTCGAACATGTCGCCCTCGACGAACGCGCCGGTCATCCCGGCGTGGAACTCGGCGTTGGAGATCCACGCGTCGTTGTCCCTGCCGAGCTCGGCCGTCAGCGCCGACCAGATGGCGTCGAAGCTCCGCACGAGACGGTCGCCGACGACCGAGGTCGGAGACTCGCCGAACCCCACCAGCAGGCGCGCGCCGAGCCCCAGCAGGTCGTCGCGCTCGATCTGCCCCCTGCCGTCGACGTCGATATGCGTGAAAGCTCGATCGAGCTTGTGTTTGCGCAGCTCAGTGCTCATCCGTGTTTCCCCCGAGACGGTAGTGCGTGATCACCCTAGGAGGGGCGGGAGCCGTTTGTCAGCGAGGCACGCGCTGGCCGCGTGACACCCCGTGCGACCTTCGTAACGCGCGTGAAACACGAAACAGGCAGACTGTAGAGGACCAGACATGTCTTTTCAGTCAAGGGGACGCCTTGGACCGTCAGCAGGAGTTCGTTCTCCGCACACTCGAGGAGCGCGACATCCGGTTCATCCGGCTCTGGTTCACTGACGTGCTCGGCTTTCTCAAGTCCGTCGCCATCGCGCCCGCCGAGCTGGAAGGCGCCTTCGCCGAAGGCATCGGGTTCGACGGCTCGGCGATCGAGGGTTTCGCGCGCGTCTACGAGAGCGACATGCTCGCCAAGCCCGACCCCGGCACGTTCCAGATCCTGCCGTGGCGCAGCGAGGCGCCGGGCGCGGCGCGCATCTTCTGCGACATCCTCATGCCGGACGGCTCGCCGTCCCACGCCGACCCCCGGTGGGTGCTCAAGCGCGCCCTCGCCAAGTGCGCCGACATGGGCTTCACCTTCTACACCCACCCCGAGATCGAGTTCTTCCTGCTGAAGAACCGGCCGGAGACGGGCGGGCCGCGCCCCGAGCCGATCGACTCGGGCGGCTACTTCGACCACACCCCGCACAGCGCGGGCCACGACTTCCGCCGCCAGGCGATCATGATGCTGGAGTCGATGGGCATCTCGGTGGAGTTCAGCCACCACGAGGGCGCCCCCGGCCAGCAGGAGATCGACCTGCGCTACGCCGACGCGCTCACCACCGCCGACAACATCATGACCTTCCGGCTGGTCATGAAGGAGGTCGCGCTGGAGCAGGGCATCTGGGCCTCGTTCATGCCCAAGCCGTTCACCGAGCACCCCGGCTCCGGCATGCACACCCACATGTCGCTGTTCGAGGGCGACCGCAACGCCTTCTACGAGGCGGGCGCCGAGTACCAGCTGTCCAAGATCGGCAGGTCGTTCATCGCCGGGCTGCTCAAGCACGCCGCCGAGATCACCGCGGTCACCAACCAGTGGGTCAACTCCTACAAGCGCCTGTGGGGCGGCGCCGAGGCCATCGCGGGGCAGGGCGGCGAGGCGCCGTCCTACATCTGCTGGGGCCACAACAACCGCTCGGCGCTGGTGCGCGTGCCGATGTACAAGCCGCACAAGGGCGGCTCCACCCGCATCGAGTTCCGCTCGCTCGACTCGGCCTGCAACCCGTACCTCGCCTTCGCGCTCGTGCTGGCGGCCGGGCTGAAGGGCATCGAGGACGGCTACGAGCTGCCCGCCCCCGCCGAGGACAACGTCTGGGCGCTGACCAGCGCCGAGCGGCGGGCCCTCGGCATCCAGCCGCTGCCGCAGTCGCTCGACGAGGCCATCTCCGTGATGGAGCGCAGCGAGCTGGTCGCCGAGACCCTGGGCGAGCACGTCTTCGACTACTTCCTGCGCAACAAGCGCACCGAGTGGCGCGACTACCGCCGCCAGGTGACGGAGTTCGAGCTGGGCCGCTACCTGCCCGTGCTCTGAGCAGTCAAGATGCCCTGCTGCTGAGACCTCCGTCGTGATCGGGAGTCGCTCAGCGGCAGGGCATGTCGCCGCCCTGACGATCGCCGAGGCATGACCGGTCACCGTACGTGCTCGGGGGTGATCGACTTTCCCCTTCTCTTCGATCATCTCCCGGCCAGGCAGGCAGGAACAAGACTGTTTCTTTGGTCTGTACGGCTGTCAGGCTGTAACCGTGAACGCCACAGGTGGTGAGGTCTGGGATCCGTTCGGCACCTTGCGCAGCGCCCTATGGATCGGAGGTGGCCAATGGGCCGGCAAATCCACCGTCGCCAGGCTGCTGGCCACCCGCTACGGGCTGACCGCGTACCACTACGACTATCACGACGCGCGTGCGCACAATGACCGTCGGATCGCACGCCGAGCGCGACTCGGCGAGCCCACCGCGGACCCCGATCCGGACAGCGTCTGGGTGAACACCAGCCCTCAGGAGATGGCCGACGAGACCCTGGCCGGCTTCCCCACGCGGTTCGAGTGGGCTCTGGACGACCTGCGCGGCCTGGTATCGGGGCGACCCATCGTCGCCGAAGGCTGGGGACTGCGTCCCGAACTGGTCGCCCCCATCATCGACTCACCCCGTCGAATGATCGTGATGGTGCCGAGCGAGGAATTCCGTGAGCGTCAGCTCCGCGAGCTGCCCCGCGCCGCCGCCGTCCATCGCGCGGTCAGCGACCCTGATCGAGCACAGCGCAACCGGCTCGCCCGAGACCGCCTCGTCGCCGACGAGGCCGCCCGCTCCGCTCGTCGCCTGGGCATACGAGTCCTCGAGGTTGACGGGCTCGATGATGCGGAGGCCGTGGCGGACATCGTGGCCGACCACTTCAGCTCCTATCTGCCGCTGCCGAACGTCTACCGGCCTTGACCGCGCGGCTGGTCGTCGCACTCGCGCTGAGCTCCACGAACGCCACCGATGACCCATCTCGTTCAGGTCCCGAGTTCTTTCCTCTAGCGGCCGGCCACATCGAGGGCGGGCCGCGGCGCCGGGGTCTTCCTGGCCAGCAGGACGGCGACGGCGCCGGTCAGCACCCAGCCGGTCAGCCCGAACACGCCACCGAGCACGGCGTCGGCCGGGTGGCGGGCGTCGGAGACGATGAACGGCAGCGCCTGCGCGGAGGCGTTGAACGCGGCGTGCCCGATCACGGCGGGCCAGATGCTCGCCGTACGGAGGCGGAGCAGGCCCAGCAACGACCCGAGTGCCACGCAGCTGACCGTGAAGAGCGGCACGCCCGCCCAGCCGAGGCCGGGGTAGTGCAGGCCGGCCGCGGTCAGCGGCGCGTGCCACAGGCCCCAGATGACGCCCGACACGAGCAGCGCCCTGCCGCGGCCGAGCGGCATGAGCCGGGGCAGCAGCCAGCCGCGCCAGCCCCACTCCTCGCCGAACGCGCCGATCGCGTACAGCAGCGGGTAGACCACCACCGCGAGGAGCGCCCCGATGACCGCGAAGCTGTGCGTGGCCCCGGGGAAGACCTGGCGGTAGCCGGACAGCCCGGCCAGGTCGGTGGGGAACAGGCCCAGCAGCGCGCCGGCCGCGATCACGGCCGCGACGAGCACGGGCGTGCCGATCCAGGTGAGCGCGGTGACGCCGAGCGTGCGCCCCCGCCTGCCGCCGAGGGTCAGGCCGGTGTCGCGGGCCCAGGCTCGCGCCCTGTCCCTGCGCAGCAGCCAGACGGCCAGGACGCCGAGCGTGGGGGAGAGCTGCATGCCCGCCAGCGTCAGCTGCAGCGCGCCGCCCGCGCCCGACGCGGGGGCGGTCCACAGCGGGATCGCGGCCAGCCACGCGCCGCCGAACGCGATGGCGAGGAACACCAGGAGGTCGGCGGGGCGGGCGGGGATGACCTGGCGGGGCGGTTGACTGTCGAGGTTCGTCATGTCCTCGATCGTCGAAGGCGCCGGGGGCGCGGGCCAGTGAAGAATTCACGACCTGCGGCCCGGCCGCCGAGCGGGTGCGCCGGCGGCCGCCGGTGTCAGAGGTACTTCGGGTAGAGGTCGGTGGTGGGCCAGGAGGTGACCGTGTCGTGCGCCTGCCACATCAGCCTGTCGATCACGTCGAAGTCGGGCGAGCCCTCCTCCTCCCGCCGGTTGAACTGCACGCACCAGGTCACGCCCGCCGCGTTCCGTACCAGCAGGGTGAACGTGCCCGGCATCGACCCGGTGTGCCAGGTGTTGAGGCCGTTGCCCCACGTCCTGACGTACCAGCCGCAGCCGTACCACCAGCCGTCGCCGCTCACCCCGATCTCGGGCTTGGCGAAGGCGCGGGAGATGGAGGTGGCGTTCAGGACGGCGCCGGAGGCGTCGAAGGCGCTCGCCCACCGCACCATGTCGACGGCCGAGGCCACCCAGCCGCCGTTGGCGTCCTGGTTGGGCATGTTGAACCCGCCGTAGGGGTACGGCACGACCGCGCCTGAGGAGTCGACCACGCTCTTGTTGGTGTACTTGGAGCTGTAGCTCACCTCGCTGGGCGACATCTCGGCGCGCAGGCTCCTGCCGAGCGTCATCCGGTCGATGCCCAGCGGCGCCAGCAGCTTGGACCGCACGTACGACTCGTAGCTCTGCCCCGACACCTTCTCGATGATCCGGCCCAGCAGCATGTACCCGTAGTTGCTGTAGGACATCTTGCTGCCGGGGTCGAAGTCGAGCGGCTTGGCGGTGACGTACTTCACGATGTCGGCGTGGCTGATCGGCAGCGGCGCGTCGAGGGAGGCGGAGATGGTGGCGTCGAGCCACAGCGGGTCCTTGCTGACGGCCCTGTCCCAGCCACCGGTGTGCTGCATGAGCCGCCACAGGGTGACCTGCTCAAGGCGCGGGTCGGCGGCGGCCGACAGGCCGAGGAGCGTGGTCACCGGGGTCGTCAGGGTGAACTTGCCGTCCTGGGCCAGGCGCAGGATCGCCGCTGCGGTGAGGCTCTTGCTCAGACTCGCGACACGGAACAGCGAGGTCGGCTGCACGCGCGCGATGCGCGCCACCGAGTCGGTGGTGTTGGGGCGGTAGAAGCCGTAACCGCGGGCGGCCAGCAGCTTGCCCTTCCTGGCGACCGCCAGCTGGCCGCAGCCGATGCTCCGCTCGGACATGTACTTCTGCATGGTCTTGTCGAAGGCGGCCAGCTGCGCCGGGATGGTCCCGCTGACCAGGAGGTCCGCCTCGGCCCTGGTGGGCAACGCCAGCGTCACGGTGGCGGCGGCGCCCGCCCTGATGAGGTTCCGACGGCTCAGCACAGTCACTTCTGACCCCCATGTCACATCTGTGTCAAGGAGCAGAATCTTACGGACAAGTGAGTGCTTTTGCCGATTCCATGGGAAGCTAGGCCGTCATCGGCGCGTTACACGTGCTTAGCGACCCTGACATGAGCCCCTGGTTCTCTTGGTGTGTGGACCCTCGGGTAAAATCGGTCCGTTCTAAATGATATTTCCGGACATATTGGAGGGTGTGGATGACGACGGCTGCCCTGCAGACCGTGCTGACCGTCCCCGAGCGCTTCCGCGGCCCCGCGGGCATCGCCAACGGCGGCTGGATCTCCGGCACCGTGGCCGAGGCGCTCAACGGTCTCTCCTCGGCCGTGGAGGTCACGCTGCATGCCCCCACCCCGCTCGAGACCGAGGTCCGTCTGGAGCACGTGGCCAACTCCGCGTCCCTTCACCATGACGGCAAGCTGCTCGTCGAGGCCATCCCGGTCGCCGAGCACCTGACCGGTCCCGGTTTCGTGCCGTTCAACGAGGCCGCCCGCGCCGAGGCCGGCTTCGCCGGCTGGCAGGGCCACGCCTTCCCCGAGTGCTTCGCCTGCGGCCTGCGCGAGCCCGGTGACGGCCTGCGCGTCTTCCCCGGCCCGGTCGACGGTGCCGACGCCGGCGAGGGCCGCCTCGTCGCGGCCGGGTGGCGCGTGCCGTTCACGGTGACCGACGCCGACGGCGCGGTGCCGGTGTCCGTCGTGGGCGCCGTGCTCGACTGCGTGACCGGCTGGGCCCACTTCGAGCCCGGCGAGTCGGCCCTGCTCGGCCGCCTGACCCTGCAGGTCAACCGGCGCGTCTACCCCGGCGGCACCTACTCCGTCGTCGCCAGGGCCACGGGCCGCGAGGGCCGCAAGCTCTTCGGCGAGAGCGCCATCTACGAGGTGGACGGCACGCCGGTGGCCGCGGCCAAGGCGACCTGGATCGCTCCACGCTAGAACACGCCCCGTGGGTGGCCCGCTCGGGCCACCCACGCGCTCGGCCACTCCGTCAGGCGGGCCGATCCGCCCGCTCCGTCAGGCGAGCGGCGACCAGGGACGCGCACCGGTCGTCGAACAGGATCGTGTAGTGGTTGCAGTCGGGCACCAGCTCGTCGCGCAGCCCCGGCACCCGCGCCGTCCACTCGGCGGCCAGCGCGTCCGGCAGCATCCCCACGTCCTGGTTGAGCAGCCCGCGCGGTGCCCGCAGCAGAGTCGTCGGCGCCTGGACGGCGGCCAGCGCGGCGCCGATGGCCTCGCCGTTGAGCCGCAGCCACCTGCCGTCCTCGCGTACGGCGGCGCCCACCGCCCGCGAGCGCAGCTCCCCCGGTTCCCCCACCAGGTCGTACCTGACGTACTCCTCCGCCTCCGGCGTCCACTGCCCGGCGAAGGCGGGGTGCGCCTTGAAGAAGGCGACGTAGTCGTCGGCCGTGGCGAAGGTCTGGCTCAGCCTGGCGACCGCCGGCCCGAGCGTGGCCTCCATGACGGCGTCCACGTCGGTGCCCGGCGGCAGCGGCGGGAACGGCAGCCCGCCGTCCACCAGCACGACCTTGCCGAAGGGCCGTCGCGCCCCGGCCAGGACGGCCACGTAGGCGCCCATGGAATGCCCGGCGAGCACCGCGTCGGGGCCCGCGCCGACGTGCTCGGCCACCCGCAGCACGTCGTCGGCGTGCCGGGGCAGGCCGTACGGGCCCGGCAGGTCGCGGCTGTGACCGCGGCCGCGCAGGTCCATCGCCACCAGCGACCACTCCTGCGGCAGCCTGCGGGCCACCGCCGCCCACGCCATCAGCGACGCGGTGATGCCGTGGACCGCGATGACGAGCCGGGGACCCGTTCCGAAGGTGGCGATCCGCAGGCCTTCGACATCCTCTTCCCTCATGCGGGCGATCTTATGAGGAGGGGCAGACCTCCCGGTACGGCAGGCCCGGCACGTACGCCCCCCACTGGGCCGGGGTGAGCGCCCCGCCCGCCCTGGCGCAGACGGCCGCCAGCACCTTGGCCGGGGCCACCGGCTGCTCGCGGACCACCCCCTTCTCGTCCACCGTGAGGACCGACGTGCCGTCGTCGGTGAAGACCACCGACCTGATCCAGCCGCCGCCGTCGGCCTCGGCCCCGCCGGCGTCCGGGTAGCCGCCCAGGCTCACCCCGCTGATCGGGTCGAACAGCAGCAGCCTGGCCTTTCCGCCCACCGCGACCACGTCCTCGGTGGGGGAGTAGGCGGCGGACATGCCGTCGGCGCCTCTCGCGACGGGGCTCAGCCGGCGCCTGGTGGCGGCGTCCCAGAGCGTCACCCGTCCCCGGGAGTCGAGCACGACCAGCTGCCCGCCGGTCCGGGTGAAGAACACCCGCACCCCCTCGCCGCCGAACGGCGCACCCACGCGCCTGCCGGTCGCCGCGTCGAGGAGTGACTGGCGGGGACCGGTCAGCGCGAGCGTGCGGCCGTCGGGAGAGAGCGCGACGTCGATGATCTCGTCCTGGTCCGCGCTCCACAGCCGCCGCCCGCTCCGCCAGTCCCAGACCTGGGCGGCGTGGTGGCGTACCGACGTGCCGTCGTCGGGGGTGCGCAGCACGACCGCCAGCCGCGCGCCGTCCCGGCTGAAGACGGCCGTCAGCGGTTCCATGCCGCGGACGGCCGGCCGGAACTCGGCGAGCGTGGCCCGTGACGGCACGTCCACGATCCTGATCTTGTCGAGCAGCAGGAGGGCCAGCCGCCTGCCGTCGGGGGAGAAGACGGGCTGGTCGGTGGACGGCAGCGAGCCGAGGACGCCTCCCCCGCGGGTCTGGCGCAGCTCGCCGTCGCTCAGCAGGTGACGGCCGCCGGGGGCGAGCGCCACCGAGGACGGGTGCTCGCCGTCGCGCCAGGCCAGGTCGGACAGGTCCATGGAGAAGACGCGGTCGTCGACGAGGTAGCGGTAGGTGCGGCCGTCGAAGGCGCCCTGCGGGAGGTCGGTGTCGGCCGAGTCGCCCCGCACCGGCATGGTGGCGAGCAGTCCCCGATCGGCCATCCGCCAGATCTGGATCACCCGGTGGGAGACCGAGGCGGCGAACCGGCCGTCCGCGCTGACCGCCACCGATCCCTGGTTCCAGCCGCCGCGCTCGTTCGCGCCGTCGCGCACGCCCAGCCGAACCTCGCGCCTGGTCCGGAGGTTGACCAGGCGCAGCTCGCGCGGATGGTCGGCCGTGTCCCACTCGCCCCCGGCGTCGAGCCGGTGCCGGAAGGCGGCGCGGGTCCTGCTCCCGGTACGTGGGTCCCACCGCACGCTGGGCCGCTCGGTCACCGACAGGACGGGGCCGCGCTCGTCGGCGTAGGCGACGGAGGCTCCGGCGTTGACCAGGTCGAGGGTGCGCGGGAAGTCCCACCTCCCGACGAGCCTGCCGCCGCGCAGGTCCCATGCCCTCATGCCCTTGTCGGTGACGGCCGCCAGGGTGCGGCCCGAGGGCGACAGCGCGGCGTCCGCGACCGTCTCGGTGCCGAGCCCGAGAGCGGGGACACCGCCCGCGCTCCGGCCCGTGCGCAGGTCCCACAGCCGCGCCGCGTTCTCGCCGACGCTGAGCAGCGTCCTGCCGTCGGCGCTCAGCCGCCTGACCGTGCCGCCGTCGGCGGCGGGATCCTGGAACACCTCCGTCTCCCGCTGCGCCAGCGAGGCCACCAGGCCCGCCCTGGTCTGCGGGGTGTGGTCCAGCGTCCACGCCGCCGCGCTCAACCGCATGGCCAGCCTCGGGTCGGTGTCGCGCGTCGCGGCGGCCAGCGCGGTCAGCCTGGTCGCCTCCGAGCGCTCGAGCTGCCTGGCGATCCGCGCGGCCCGCTCGTCGGCGACCATGCTCTGCTGGACGGCCAGGCCCCCGGCCACCAGGGAGATCACCAGCAGTCCCGCGAGGCTCAGCGAGACGAGCCTGCTCCTCCTGGCCCGGCGCCTGCGCACCCCCGCCGCGGCGTCGAGGAAGTCGCGCTCGGCGGGGGAGAGGGTGATGTTCCTGCGCGCCGTGGCCGCCCACTGCAGCGCGTTCTCCAGGCTGGAGCCGTGGAACAGGTCGCCGTCCCTGCGGCCGCCCTGGTCCCACCGGCGCGACGCCAGCAGGATCTGCCGGTGGACGGCGAGACCGTCCCTGTTGGTGTCGATCCATCGGCGGTACCTCGGCCAGGCGTGCGGCAGCGCCGGACGGGCCAGCCAGATCTCCTCCCCGTCCCGGCCGAGCAGGTAGCCGTACACCTTGAGGATCTTGGTGATGGCGGCCACCTCGGGCAGTGGCCTGCCCTCGACCAGCTCGGCCGTCGCGGCGTGCCGTACGGACAGCTCGCCGTGCTCGTCCACGGTCACCAGACGCAGGAACACCTCGGGCGCCAGCTCCCGCTCGGCCGGGTCGAGCAGCGCGTAGGCCTCCTCGGCCAGCGTGCCCAGCGCGGGATCGTCGGCGGTGCCGCTGACCAGCGCGGCCTGCTTCCCGCCCCTGGCCAGCAGCCGCGCGGTGCCGATCCCCGCCTCGCCGCTGACCAGCGCGAGTAACAGCCGGCGGGCGACCGGCCGCTGCGCGGGCTCCTTGCCGAGCGCGGCGGCGACCAGCGGGCGCAGCGGCTCGGGCAGCGCGCCGAGGTCGGGAACGGACGACAGCACCCTGTGCATGACCCCGCCCAGGCTGTCGGCCTGGAACGGGTCGGCGCCCGTCGCGGCGAACAGCATGATGGCGCCCCAGGCGAACACGTCGGCGGGGGCGCCGGCCCGCTGTCCGGTGAACACCTCGGGCGCCATGTAGCTGGGCGTGCCCTTGACCAGGCCGGTGTCGGTGAGCGACATCTCCTCGGTCCTGGCGATGCCGAAGTCGATGACGCGAGGTCCGTCAGGGCCCAGCAGCACGTTGTCGGGCTTGAGATCCCGGTGCACGACGCCCGCCTCGTGGATGGCGGTCAGCGCGGTCGCCACCGCGGTGGCCAGCCTGACCAGGTCGCCCTCCGCGAACCTGCGGCCGTCCGCGACCGCCCTGCGCAGGCTCGGCCCCTCCACGTACTCGCTGACGATGTACGGCCGCGGCCCGTCCAGCTCGGCGGCGATCACCTTGGCCGTGCAGAAGGAGGCCACCCGCTGGGCCGCCTCCGCCTCCCTGCCCAGCTGGGCCGCCTGGTCGCCGTGCAGCACCTTGACCGCGACCCGCCGGCCGTCCTGCGCGTACGCCTCGTACACCACGCCCTGGCCGCCCGCGCCGAGCCTGGCGGCCAGCCAGTAGCCGCCGAGCCGCTGCGGGTCCCCGTCGATCAGTGCCGTCGCCATACCGCCGTCCCCGTGATCGTGATCTCTGTGGCGTTTGATGCGAAACCTGGGTACAAGGTTCGATCTGGCGTTATCGGGATGGCCGGGTGACACTGGAGTCTTCCCCCACGAAGGGTGCCCGCGATGAGCAAGCGCTCACGCCGGCGTCGCGCGCTGACCAGCGGCGCGCCCGCCTGGATGCCGGGGTTCGGCCCTGGCGAGCCGCACTGGACCGACGACTTTCCCGGTGATTCCGGTGATTCCGGTGATTCCCCCGGCGAACCGCCGGGAGGCGAGGGTGGCGTCAGGGAGCCCAGGCGGCCCAGGCCGACGCTCCCCGGGATGCCGGAGTACATGGCCGAGCCCGACCCGCCTGTGCGGATAAAGGTCGGATAATGCGCGTATGCGCATCACTGTCATCGAGCACGAGGCCGGCGCCGGTCTGGGGTACTTGGCGGAATGGCTCGGCGTCGACGTGCGGGTCGTCCGGCCGTATCTGGGTGAGGAGGTGCCGGCGCGCGCCGAGGACGGACTGATCGTGCTCGGCGGCGAGGCGTCCGCCTGGGACGACGCGCGTTACCCGTGGCTGCCCGCCACCCGCGAGCTGCTGCGGGCCGGCGTGGCCGACGGCACGCCCACGCTGGGCATCTGCCTGGGCGCCCAGCTCATGACGATCGCCTGCGGCGGCACGGTGGAACGCGGCGGCGACGGGCTCGAGGTGGGCGCCCGCGAGGTGGTGGCGCTGCCGGCGGCGGCCGGCGACGCGCTGCTGGGCGGCCTGGACAGGGCCGTGGCCGTGCAGTACCACCAGGACGTCATGACCGTGCTGCCCGAGGGGGCGGTGCTCCTCGCCACCGGCGAGCAGTACCCCCACCAGGCCTACCGCCTCGGCGAGCGGGCGTGGGCGGTGCAGTTCCACCCCGAGGCCACGCCCGAGATCTTCGCGGGCTGGAACTCTCCCGAGGACCTGGTGGTCGAGGTCAAGCGGGCCGAGGAGGACCTGGTCGCCGCGTGGCGGCCGCTGGCCGAGGCGTTCGGCGAGGTGGTCAGAACCAGCGGTCGCGCCACCGCGTGAGCGCGCGGGCGCGCGGCCTGGTGAGCACGTGCGCGGCCATGTGGACGCCGCCGAGCGCCAGCGGCAGCAGCAGCCAGCTCGAGGCGGGCAGCCGCTTGTCCTCCAGCCGCCGCCATGCCCACACCGAGTACGGGATCACCACCAGCGGCGCGGTGACCACGCCGGGCGTGTAGCCGCGCACGGTCGCCGCCTGGGCCAGGTGCACGACCCCGTGCGCGCCGAACGCCGCCAGCGCCGCCTTGTAGAAGCCGCTGCGAGGCCCGCTGGCCGCGGCGGCGGCCACGACCCCGCCCATGAGGCCGATGGCGACGTTGACGTGCCGCTGGTCGACGTCCATGGCCTCCCACACCCGGTCGGGCACCCAGGGGAAGCGTTCCGCGAGTCGCGGACGCGCCCTGCGGGCCCAGCCCGCCATCGTGGCCAGTTCCTCGGCGTCGTGCAGCGCCCAGGCGGCGAGCAGTCCCCATGCGGGCATGACCTCTCCTCTCCCCTTAATACAACGCAACGTTGCGTTGCAGTTCTCACTATACGCGTAGCTGACAAGATGAGAAGGTGCCGAGGATCGAGTCCACCGCAGCCCGCCTGGCCAAGCTCGGCTTCGCCGACGCGGCCCGCGCCGAACGCCTGGTCGCGGAGATCGACGGGCCATGGCTGCTCGACGCCTTCGCCGCCGTCGCCGATCCCGACCTGGCCCTGCTGTCGCTGACCCGGCTCGCCGAGCGCGACCCCGCCGTGCTCGACGCGCTGCGATCGGACGAAGGACTGCGCGCGCGGCTGCTCGGCGTGCTCGGGCTCAGCGCGGCGCTGGGCGAGCACCTGATCACCCACCCCGGCCAGTGGCGTTCGCTGGCGGGGGAGCCGGCGCCGGCCAGGCCGGGGGAGGAGGAGCTGCGCGCCGCGCTGCTGCGCGCCGTCGGCGCCGACCCTGAGGCACCCGAGCCCGGCCCGACCGCCTCCCACCAGGGCGCGAAACAGGCGCTGCAGTCCGCCTACCGGCAGCGCCTGCTGCTCCTGGCCGCCCGCGACGTCACCGGCGCCGCCTCCTTCGCCGAGGTCACCGCCGAGCTGTCCGACCTGGCCGGGGCCGCCCTCGAGGCGGGCCTGGCCATGGCGCGGGCCGAGGTCGACTCCACCGGCGTACGGCTGGCCGTCATCGGCATGGGCAAGTGCGGCGCCCGCGAGCTCAACTACATCAGCGACGTCGACGTCGTCTTCGTGGCCGAGCCCGCCGACGGCGCCGACGAGACCAAGGCGCTGCGCACCGCCACACGCCTGGCGCAGGCGATGATGCGCGCCTGCTCCGCCCTGTGGGAGGTCGACGCGGGCCTGCGCCCCGAGGGCCGCGCGGGCCCCCTGGTGCGCACGCTCGGCAGCCACCTGGCCTACTACCAGCGGTGGGCCAAGACCTGGGAGTTCCAGGCGCTGCTCAAGGCCAGGCCCGTCGCCGGCGACACCGCCCTCGGCGCCGCCTACGTCTCCGCGGTCGACGAGCTGGTCTGGAACGCCGCCGCCAGGGAGAACTTCGTCGAGGACGTCCAGGCGATGCGCCGCCGCGTCGAGGCGCACGTCAGCGAGGAGGGCGACCGGCAGCTCAAGCTCGGCCCCGGCGGTCTGCGCGACATCGAGTTCGCCGTCCAGCTGCTGCAGCTCGTGCACGGGCGGCTCGACCCGCTGCTGCGCCGCAGGGCCACACTGCCCGCCCTGGCCGCCCTCTCCCGCGGCGGCTACGTCGGCAGGGACGACGCCAGGGGCCTGGCCGAGGCCTACACCTTCCTGCGCCAGGTCGAGCACCTGCTGCAGCTGCACCGGCTGCGGCGTACCCATGTCGTGCCCTCGGGCAGCGACGACCTGCGCAGGCTCGGCAGGGCGCTCAAGCTGGGCCCCGACCCCGCCGCCGCGTTCACCCGGCAGTGGAAGAAGCACGCGATGGAGGCGCGGCGGCTGCACGAGAAGCTGTTCTACCGGCCGCTCCTGCAGGCCGTCGCCAGGCTGCCCGACACCGAGGCACGGCTGTCCACCGCCGCGGCGACCGCCCGCCTGCAGGCGCTCGGCTACCACGACCCCGCCGGGGCGCTGCGCCACATCGCCGCGCTCACCACCGGCGTCTCCAGGCGCGCGGCCATCCAGCGCACCCTGCTGCCGGTCATGCTGGGCTGGTTCGCCGACGCCCCCGACCCCGACGCGGGCCTGCTCGGCTTCCGCCAGGTCAGCGACCGGCTCGGCACCACACCGTGGTACCTGAGGCTGCTGCGCGACGAGACCGCGGTGGCCGCCCGCATGGCGCGCGTCCTCGGCACCAGCCGCTACGCCACCGACCTGCTCACCCGCGCCCCCGAGGGCGTCGCCATGCTCGGCTCCGACGCCGACCTGCGGCCCCGTCCGGTCGCGGCGCTGCGCGCCGAGGCGGCGGCGGCCGTCTCCCGGCACACCGACGCCGAGGCCACCGTCGCCGCCGTGCGGGCGCTGCGCCGCAGGGAGCTGTTCCGTACGGCGGTCGCCGACCTGTCGGGCCTGACCGACATCGAAACGGTCGGCGTCGCTCTGTCGGAGCTGAACGACGTGACGATCCAGGCCGCACTCGACGCCGCGCTGGCCAAGGTCCGGGCGGAGCGCAGGGGCGAGCCGCTCGGCGCGTTCGCCGTCATCGCCATGGGCCGGCTGGGCGGCATGGAGTGCTCCTACGCCAGCGACGCCGACGTCATGTTCGTCGCCGAACGCCCGGAGGCGGGCTTCGCCGTGGCCAACGAACTGCGGCGGCTGCTGTCGCTGCCCGCGCCCGACCCGCCGCTCCCGATCGACCCCGACCTGCGGCCCGAGGGCAGGCAGGGCCCGCTGGTGCGCACCCTGGCCTCCTACCGCGCCTACTACGCCCGCTGGTCCTCGCCGTGGGAGTCGCAGGCCCTGCTGCGTGCCCGCTTCTGCGCGGGCGACGCCGAGCTCGGCGCGGCGTTCGTCGAGATGATCGACGACCTGCGCCACCCGCCCGGCGGCCTGCCCCAGGAGTCCGTGCGCGAGATCCGCAGGCTGAAGGCGCGCATGGAGGCCGAGCGGCTGCCCCGCGGAGCCGACCCCACGCTGCACACCAAGCTCGGCAGGGGCGGGCTGTCGGACGTGGAGTGGGTGGCCCAGCTCCTGCAGCTCCGGCACGCCGCCACGGAGCCCGCGCTGCGCACGACCAGGACGCTCGAAGCCCTGCGCGCGGCCGCCTCCCGCGGGCTGCTCGACCCGGCCGACGCCGAGGTGCTGGCCGACAGCTGGCGCTTCGCCTCCCGCATCCGCGACGCGATCATGCTCGTGAAGGGAAGGGCGGGCGACATGGTGCCGTCCGGCGCGCACGAGCGCCGCCTGCTCGCCAGGACGCTCGGCTACCCGCCCGACGGCTCGGAGGACTTCGTCAACGACTACCGCAGGGTGACCCGCCGCGCCCGCCAGGTGGTGGAGCGCGTCTTCTACTGACGCGCCTCTCACCGGCCTGCGTGGGTGAAAGGCGTTGCGTGCGGCGAGCCAGGCGTGTATCACGGCGTGGGGTGATCGCTTTGCTGTCTCTTTACGTCGATCTCGCGCTCGGTCTCGTGCTGTGCTTCCTGCTGCTGTCGCTCCTGGTCAGCGGCCTCAACGAGGGTTTCGTCCGGCTGCTGTCCATCCGCAGCAAGTTCCTGTGGGCCTACCTGAGGGACACCATGGACGGCGCCGACTCCTCCGGCAGGGCGTGGCTGCCCAGCAAGGTCGCCGACGTCTTCGCGAAGCTGCCGTTCACGCACGACCCCAGGCCCGAGCACAGCCAGCTGCCCGCGCCGGCCGAGGTCGCGCCGGTGCCGGCCGAGGAGAGCGCGGCGAAGGAGGCCATGACCACGCTGTTCTACCAGCGGGTCCGCGAGATCGACCATCCCAAGACCGGCCGGACCAGCATCGCCAACATCCCCCCTGAACGGTTCGCCGTCGCCATGATGGAGATGGCCTCGGCGGAGAAGGACGGCGTCGAAGGGCTGCTGGCCAAGCTCAAGGGCATCGGCAGCCCGCTCCACGGCCACCTGCAGGGGCTGTGGGAGGGCGCCCAGCGCGACCTCGACCGCTTCCGGCAGGGCGTCGAGACCTGGTTCGACGCAGAGATGCAGCGCCTGTCCATGCTGTACAAGCGCTACGTCAAGTGGGTCGTCGGCGTCCTCGGGCTGGTCGTCGTGCTGCTGTTCAGCATGGACGGCCTGGAGTACGCCAAGACGCTGCTGCGCGACAACGCCTACCGCTCGGCGGTCTCGGCGATCGCCGGAAGCGGCGCCGAGCAGATCGAACCGCTGCGCCAGGAGTGCGACACGCCGGGCAACCCCTACCTGTGCGTCACGGAGACCCTCAGCTCGCCCGCCCTGGTCAAGGTCTTCGACCACGCCATCGTCAGCGTCGTCATCCCCGAGGAGGGCGACCCGTCCCTCTCGTGGAACGGCCCGGTCTGGTGGTCGCGCCTGACCACGCTCAGCCACTGGCCCGGCTTCCTGCTCACCTACGTGGCGCTGCTGTTCGGCGCGCCCTTCTGGTGGGATCTCTTCCGCCGCATCACCGGCCTGCGCTCCCCGAAGTAAGA
This sequence comes from Nonomuraea sp. NPDC003754, assembly GCF_053605785.1. NCBI lineage: Bacteria > Bacillati > Actinomycetota > Actinomycetes > Streptosporangiales > Streptosporangiaceae > Nonomuraea > Nonomuraea sp. NPDC003754. Next base: position 14,288 of record NZ_JBSGJX010000011.1, on the reverse strand, counting down.
TCAGCCCACTCCCCCCATGGTCTTCAGGGAGGAGTCCTCACATGTGGTTGATCGCCGGGATCGTCATCCTGTCGAGCGTCGCGGCGCCGGTGCCCGACGTCGCCGGCCAGGGCCTGGTGCAGGCGCTGGGCGAGCTCAGGGACGCGGGATACGAGCGCGTCAGGACCGTCGACGTCAGCGGCCGCGGGCGGGTCGTGGTCGTGCGCCGCGGCTGGAAGGTCTGCGCTCAGCGGCCGACGGCCGGAGAGACGCCGGACAGACAGCGGGTGGAGCTGGCGGTGGTGAAGGCGAACGAGACCTGTCCCGTCCGCGAGAGCCCGCAGGTGGCGCCGGGGCTCATGCCCGACCTCGCGGGCAAGAGCGTCCGCGTCGCCCGCCGGTCGCTGCCCGGCCGTACGACGATCAGGATCAATGACGCCACGGGGCGCAACCGCCTCGTCTTCTGGGACACCGCCTGGCAGGTGTGCACCCAGCGGCCGGCCCCTGCCGCGCCGCTGACCGGTCCCGTCACGCTCGGCGTGGTCAAGTACGGCGAGTCCTGCCCCTGACCGCACGCCGCCGGAGGCCCGCCTCGCCGTCCCGCCGTCGGGTACGGCGAGGCGGGCACCCCGGGCGGCGTTCACGGGCTCGTCAGTCCTGGAGTTCCGTCAAGCGCGCCCGGACCCCGGCGAGCGCCTCCAGCAGGTCCGCGTCCGCCATGCCCGCGGCGACCAGATCCTCGTACAGCTCGACCTTCCGGCGGCAGAGGCCGCGTTCCAGGTCGCGACGGTCGCCGGCGGGTGTGCTCCCGGACCTCAGCAGCGCGCCCGCCCTGGCGATCAGCGATGAGCGTTCGAGGTCACTCATGGGGACGAGGTCGAAGGTGGCCGACGGGTCCTCGTCGATCGCTCGCCTGGACGTGACGGAGGCACGCAGCCTGCCGGCGACGCCCGCGAGCCGTCCGGGGCTCAACGGCGACTCCGGCGCGCGTTCAGGCCGCAGCCAGGCGAGCAGGAAGCGCTCGCGGAAGTCACGCTCCGCCTGCCCGAAACGCTCCTGGGCGGCCCGGCGGCTGATGCCCAGCTCGACGCCGATCTGCTCCCAGCTGGTGCCGCTGACCCGCTCGAACACCACGGCCAGCTCCAGTACGCGGTGCGCCGATCTCACCAGGGGCGCGGCCGCCGCGACGAATCCGCCGAGCCGGGCGCCGGCCTCCCGCGTCGTCGGAACCAGGTGGTAGGCGGTGTCGGCGAGCAGGGCGGCCTGCTCGGCCAGGGCCAGGCGAGCGACGCCACCCTCGGACGGCATGGCGTGATCGGGGCTGCTCATGTGGCCAGATGATCCTGGCATCGACTGTCTGTCAAGGTGGTCCTGCACGTCTGGGGCGCCATGCGTCGTCTGTTGCCAGACTGACCGCCCTCGCCGATGAGGGTCCTTCGAAGGAGCGCCGGGAACCTTATGCTTGGCGAGCCACGAGTCCATCCAACTCCTGGCGATACTCAGCAACTGCCCGCACCTGCCGCCAGTGTTCCAGCTTGGCGTCGAGCCGGATCAACTCTGTGATGATCCGAGCTGACCCAGTAGCCTCGGCGATTCCTATGGCCTGCAAACCAACGGTTGCGGCCTGCTCAGGCTCCTTCGCGCCAGCGTGGGCAAGAGACTCACGAGCTAGGTAGACTCCTCGATCTCGATGATAGGCGGCCGGTAGCGCGTCGATGGCCGTGCGGAAGCCTTGTGCGGCTTCGGCATGGTGACCGAGTGCATACAAGCTCCAGGCCTGGTGGACTTCGATGTAGGCGGGGTTCATCCACGCACCCCACGGAGACGCCGGATCGAGATCAAGATCTGAGAGCAGTCCGCGTGCTCGGTCAACCGCTTGAGCCGAAGCTCGTGCTTCGCCAGCGAGGGCGTGGCCGTAGGCGGCGTAGGTGGCAGCGATGGCGCTTAGGCGAGTGTCGCGGCGGGCTCTTGTCTCCGCAGCTGCAGAGAGATCAATTGCTGTTTTCGCGTCAGACATGTCGCCGGCGAGCTGGGCTTTGCGCGCCAGGATGTACGTCGTGATGTCCTGGTCGCCGGTCGTGTAAGACCACTCCAACGCTCGGTCAAGCCAGTACTGCGAGGATCGGAAGTCACCAGCATCGTGGTGTAGCCAACTGCAGAACTCGGCGTACTGCGCCTGGAGGTACGTGAGATCGCCCGCATCCTTCCCGTGGTGCACCTGTCGCACCTGCTGGATGGCACCGATCTGGCTTTCAACGGTGGGGATGACGCGCAGAGGACCCAGCAAGTTGTCGTTGTCGATAAGGACCTGGCGTAGTTGCCGGAAATACTCCGTTGGGTTGACGTCTGGAGCAGCTAGGCCGTGGAGACGGCTGGACGTCCCGGCTTGTGCAGCGGGCGAGGCGACACCAGAAACCAGGGCGAAAGCGCCCAGCCCCACACCACTAAGGAGCGTACGGCGAGGCAGAGTCACGAAGATGATCCTTCCCTCCTGGGTGTGGCAGGGAACCGGAACTCCCGCCTCCTCTGACTGTGCTGGGAAATCACGTCTTTCGGCTAGAGCCTGGTGGCCACCAGCTCGCCCGCCGTGAGCTGGGCCGATGGATCCACGTCAACATCTGCCTGGAGGAGCACAAGCTGTGCCTGCTGGTGCCGATCGGGGCACGCGCCGATGGCCGCAAGGAGCTCGTCTATCCGGCCGAGCACTGGCGGCATCTGCGCACCACCAACCCGATCGGGTCGACCGTCGCCACCGTCCGGCACCGCACCAAAGGCCCCGGCTCTCGCGCTGCCGGCTTGGCGATGGCGTTCAAGCTGATCGAGTCCTCCAGCCCCGCTGGCGCGCGGTCACCGGCGCCCACCTGGTCGCACTCGTCCGGGCTGCAGCCACCTTCATCGACGGCAAGCTCGCCGAACGCCCCGAAGAATCACGCGTCCCCCCAGCCGCCTAGAAACTCATGATCCACAGGTCTTGACTATTCCTCCCGGTCTTCGTCCCCGCAGCGTTCCTGGCTTTCGATCGCGGTCAGCTCGGCGGCGGTCGCCCGCTCAAGACGGCGCAGCATTCGGGCGACGGTCTCGGCCTTGGCCACCAGCCCCATCGCCTCGTACAAGGCATCGTGGTAGCCGACCACTCGCAGCGAGGGTACAAGCAGGCCGAGGTCTGCCGTCGCTTCGACGCTGTAGCTCAGGTCCAGCTCCATGTTTCCGAGCTTGCTGCTCAGGCTCTCCAGAGTCTTGCGCCGCATCTGTGTGCCCTGGTGCGTACGGTCGCTGGCGCGGAAAGTGGACACCGCGGCGTAGGCCGCGGACCGGATCTCGCGCAAGCGCGCCGCGCTGGCCACGCCCTGGACCGCGGACAGGAAGACGGTGTTCTCCACATAATCCTGCTGAGCGCACAGGACGCTCACGTATGGTCCCACCGCGGCCACAGCATCCGGTCTCCGGTTCAGCTCCACCGGATAGGTGATCGCGCTGAACTCCTTCCGGTACGGCAAGTCGCTGCGGTAGATGACGCGCTGCACGATGTCGTCACGTTTGGTGGCTGACATCTTCGGTCCGAAGACGATCTGGTGGCGCTCTGGCAGGAACACGCCTTCCATGCCGAGTACTTCGGCGGCCAGCGTCGTGATGGTCTGGTCCCCGACTTTCACGTCGAGGTAGTAGCAGTCCTCCAGCAGGTCAATCGTGTGCGCCAGCTCGCAGCTCACATCGAGACTGAGCACAGCGACGATCTGCCTGGACGGGACCACCAGTAGCCATAGCCGGGCACCGGTCAGCAGGCGACGACGATCCCAGCGTCGGAAAGCGATCTGGTCGTGATCGAGATCGATCCGCTGGATCACCTTCGGCAACTGTGCGGCTGATCCGGTGAAGTACTCCTCCAGTCGGCCGAGCCGTAGGTACTCTCCTGGCAGCGCGTGATCGGCCTCCTCTGGGAGGTGCCAGGGCGTGGCGTAGATGTTGGTCAGCCGTACGCAGTCGCGCTGCGCGGGCGGGTCGAAGAGTCGTTTGCTGTTGGCTTGCCGCTCAGAACGGATGCCAGACAACGTCGCGGTCTCCCTCGCGGAGGGACCTGACCCGATGCGCGAACTCCTTGGCGATGCGGGGATCCTCGCCGACGTTCTGCATGAGCCAGGTCGTCATGGTCAGTTCACGAACGTCCCGTAGAACCATGTAGCCCTGCCAGCTCCGCACGTCAAACCCATAGGCATTGCAGAACGCCCGATACTGCTCCTCCGGCAGGCCGAAACGCTGCCTGGAGATCGATGTGGGCATGAGGTCCCACTCTCGTGGCCCGCGTGCCACGACCTCGAAGTCCAGCAGCACCACCTGTCCGTCGGCCCGCAGCAGGTTCGCCGCATGTGCGTCCCCGTGGATCGGTCCGTACGGCAGGGCGAATTCCAGTTCGGCATAGCGCTTGACCAGGTCACGACATCGTCCTCGCAGGAAGTCCAAGTCCTCATCCCGAAGGACTCGCGCCGCGTCCAGCCGGGGCTCCACCTGGTAGAGCGGGTTGAACTCCGGCAGCCCACACGGCGGATCACCGGCATTATGGAACTGGCGGAGCAACTCTGCGAGGTCGACAGGCCCAGGTGACGGCTCGTTCGGAGTGATGGCTTTCCAGAAGGAGACAGGGTAGCCGTCGACGACGATCGGGTGCGGCACTTCGGAGTACGCCTGGACGGCGGGAACGCCGGAGGCCTGGAGCCAGGAGGCGATGCAGAGCTCTTTCTCCACGACGGGCAGCCGGTTCTGGCCGCGCGCGATCCGCACGACAACGGGCTTGGACACGAGCTTGTAGATGGCGTTCTCACCAAGCCGCAGCAGTTCAGCGCCTTCCGGATCCAGTCCCGCCTGCCGGCACGCAGATCTCATGACATCGGTGAGCACACCCAAGGTGAAGTCAGCTGCCATGAGATCACCCTCACCCGCAGCTGGATAACCGTCAAACTAAGCGGTGGGCTTCCTCCGGGCCCCAGGGGGGAACCTCATACCTGAACCGTAAATACCAGCTGCCATGATCGTCATCCAGCGACAGGCGGGAACACTTCACCCCGCTGACGTGGCCCATCCAGTGACAGGATCGGTATAGCCGCATCGCTTTTGACCTGCACACGGTCCTTCCTCACCTGCCCTACCTCCGTACCCTCGCCATGCGCGGCGGCCAGCCCCACCGTCAAGGGGAAGGCGGCACACAACGGTGCCTCTGAACCGGTTCGGGTTGGTTGGAGGCTGGTGTGCGCTCGTTGTGCCCTGCCTGATGAGTGAGAAGGCTTCGCCACCAGTTCATGCGATGCCTTCCAGCGCACAGACGGCTGATACTCCTGTGTGGTACATCACGGCCACTGATGACGTAGGCACACTTCAAGGAGTCCGGTTGGCGCATAAGACACCACGCCCCCATGTCGCCCGAGTCTTGGAGCAGACCGGTGCTGCCCTCTTCGGCTTCGACGACGCGTTATGCGATCTCTCCCACGGCGTGGACGGCGCAGCAATCGCCCGCGAGATCCACGATCGGCTCTTCGCTACGGGACACCGGATGCCACTCCTCGTCGCCGTCAACCCGAACCCGATCGACATGATGTGGTACGCCCGAGAAGTCGACCCGGACATCGGTGCCGAAGCTACCGAACTCCTGCGCAAGGCCGAGACTGCGGCGGCCGCGACAGCTGTGCCCGTACCAGGCGTTCAAGAAGCTCTTCATACCTGCCACGCCAGCGGACGAAGCATCGCGGTAGTCGGCGACACCTCCTCCGATGCCGTGGAAACTTACCTGGACATGCACGGCCTGCGGCAGCTGGTAGGAGCAGTCATCAGCCGTGAGCATCTCTTCTCGCTGCCCGTGAACCTCCAGACGGACGAAAACCTCCTCCTGCAGGCCGTGCAAGCCCTGGCCGCCGGGCCGTCCGACTCCGCTCTGGTCACACTGACCCCGCACAGGATCTACTGGGCCAAAGACGCCGGCCTGCGCTCCCTCGGAGTCGTCAACAAGCGCGGTGCCCGCAAGCACCTCACTGGGCCTTCAGGAGCGGTGGCCGTCTCCTCCATGGCTCACCTCGCCTCAGGCTTCGCCAGCGTCCCCGTCCTGCGCACTTGATTACAAGGGACTTCGAGTCTGTCCACGGGCATTCATCGCTGTCGCCGGCGCCTGCTCAGCTGTGACATCCTCACCGCGGCCGGCGCGATCGAGGTCCCGGCCCCGCGGGTCAACGACAAGCGCATCGACGCGGAACCCGGCGAGCGCAAGCAGTTCTCCTCGGCGATCCTGCCCGCCTGGGCGCGCAAGACGCCGCAGCTCACCGAGGTACTACCACTGTTGTACCTGCACGTCCCGTCGGGCATCAGCCTGTTGTGGTTCGGCTTTCTCATCCATCTGGAATGGCGGCACCGCGACGCTGGTTGACTCCTGTGGCCTTGGTATGCATGGGGGATCCCGGAGTACAACTAGTTCAGCACAACCTACGACACGGGGTTGATCTATGCCTCTAGCCGTGGCCATTACTGGAACAAGGTCTACCGGCCATCGCGAACTCGGCTGGTTCGCCGACCTGTTCAACACCTACCTTGCGCCGTTCGCGGTAGACGACGCGCACTTCTATATCGGAGGTGCGGTCGGCATCGACAGCTTGTCGTTGCTATGGCTCGCTGGGAACTCGACGTCGCACATCACGATCGTCGCGCCGGGAACCGTGGAGCAGCAGCCTGCTGAGGCGCGGAAAGCACTCGCCCGGTGTCGTGATCGAATCACTGAGATTGTTGAGCTGGGCGCCACCAAGCTGCAGACGGACGCGTACTTTGCGCGCAACTGCTGGATGGTCGATCACGCTGACATGGTGATCGGCTTTCCCCGTCTCGGTGTCGAGGGCACTTCCGGAACCTGGCAGACGATCAATTATGGAGCATCTCAGGGGAAAGCACGGTTGATTGTGCCCGTGTGAGCCGCGAAAGCGAGATCATCAGCGTGAGCACGCGCCACAAGTACATCGGCACGGCCACTCGAAAGCGGGCTGCGACTATCCATGGTTTGGTGTCCGAAACTGCCCAATCTGTCGTAACCGATGACGACGGCGTAGGTCGACTCTTGGAAGTTTGGATGCAACGCGGAAAGCCCGTGGGAGGGCTCAAGACCTTCCCACGGGCTTCGACTCCAACGACGTGCGGCGCTGTCTCGCGTCGCTCCTGAGCGCCTCGGGCGCTGACGTCAAGGTCGTCCAGGCCGGAAACGCGCGGTCAGACGTCGTAGTACATCTCGAACTCGTGCGGGTGCGGGCGCAGCCTGATCGGGTCGACCTCGTTCTCCCGCTTGTAGGCGATCCACGTCTCGATGAGGTCGGGCGTGAACACGCCGCCCTCGAGCAGGTAGTCGTGGTCGGCCTCGAGGGCGTCGAGCACCTCGGGCAGCGAGGCGGGCACCTGCGGCACCTGGCGGGCCTCCTCGGGCGGAAGCTCGTAGAGGTCCTTGTCGACCGGCTCCGGCGGCTCGATCTTGTTACGGATGCCGTCGATGCCGGCCATGAGCATCGCCGCGAACGCGAAGTACGGGTTGCACGACGGGTCGGGCACCCGGAACTCGATGCGCTTGGCCTTCGGGTTGGACCCGGTGATCGGGATGCGCACGCAGGCCGAGCGGTTGCGCTGCGAGTAGACCAGGTTGACGGGCGCCTCGTAGCCGGGCACGAGCCGGTGGTAGGAGTTGACCGTCGGGTTGGTGAAGGCCAGCAGCGACGGGGCGTGCCTGAGCAGGCCGCCGATGTAGTAGCGGGCGGTGTCGGACAGGCCCGCGTAGCCCACCTCGTCGTAGAACAGCGGCGAGCCGTCCTTCCACAGCGACTGGTGGCAGTGCATGCCGGAGCCGTTGTCACCGAAGATCGGCTTGGGCATGAAGGTGACCGTGTGGCCGTACTCCAGCGCCGTGCTCTTGATGACGTACTTGTAGAGCATCAGGTTGTCGGCGGTCTTCAGCAGCGTGCCGAACTTGAAGTCGATCTCGGCCTGGCCGGCGGTGCCCACCTCGTGGTGCTGCATCTCGACGTCGATGCCGCACTCGATGAGGTTGCGGACCATCTCGGAGCGCAGGTCGGTGAAGTGGTCCATCGGCGGGACGGGGAAGTAGCCGCCCTTGTAGCGGGGCTTGTAGCCGAGGTTGCCGCCCTCGGCCGCCTTGCCGGTGTTCCAGGCGCCCTCGATGGAGTCGACGTAGTAGTAGCTCGAGTGCTGGTTCGTCTCGAAGCGGACGTCGTCGAAGATGTAGAACTCGGCCTCGGGGCCGAAGTAGGCGGTGTCGGCGATGCCCGTGCCCCTGAGGTACTCCTCGGCCTTACGGGCGACGTTGCGCGGGTCGCGGCTGTAGGCCTCACCGGTCAGCGGGTCGTGCACGAAGAAGTTGATGTTGAGCGTCTTGTGCTGACGGAACGGGTCGAGCACGGCGCTGGTGGGGTCGGGCAGCAGGAGCATGTCCGACTCGTGGATGGCCTGGAAACCGCGGATCGACGAGCCGTCGAACATGAGGCCGTCGGAGAAAACGTTGGAACTGAAGTTCTCCACAGGAAAGGTGAAGTGGTGCGTCGTTCCCGGCAGGTCGGTGAACCTGACATCGACGAACTGCACCCCTTCGTCCCCAATGAACTTCAGGACGTCGTCGGCGGAGTTAAACACTCTCGAACCTCCCGGGGCATGGGCTATCAGGCAGACCCTAGGCGTCGGCCGTTTCCGGCCCGTGTCCCGATTGTTTCGCATGTGTTAAGGGGGACCCGGCCCGCCGCGCCGTCCGGTCCTCCCGTTTCAGGACCCTTCGGCGTGTCCCGGCCCAGGAACGAGGACGGCCGGCGGCTCCTGCCGTACGGCGGGCACGATGTCCGCCAGCAGTTCGGGCCAGGCCGCCACGAGCACCGCCGCGCCCGCGACGACGGCGACGACGATCCACGCCGCGAGCCACACGCGCCGCCGTGGCCGGGTTCGCCGGGGTGAGCGCATCCCTTTGGTGGCCGCCGCGCGCATCCTGCGCCGCTCGTCCTCGCCGATCTGCGCGACGACCGCGTCGAAGCGGGCGTGTAGATCGTCCCCTGTCATCCCTTACCCCCGTTCCGCGGAAGCCGGACGGCGCCGCCCAACCGGCCCATGATGCTGGTGCGACCCCCCTGGGCAGAAGCGCGATCAGATCACGATGTACGGCTGGCGTGACCGGCCACCCCGCCGGATACCGTTGATGCATGAGCAGCAAGGAGCAGCAACCCCGGTGGACCCAGACCTGGCTGGGCGGGGTGAGGTCCGCCGGCGTCGACCTCGGCTACCCGGGTGAGCGCCTCGGGCTGCCCGAGGAGGGCAGTGGCTCGGTGGCCAGGTTCGGCCGCCGGATCGGCGCGCTGGTCATCGACTGGCTCATCTGCACCTGGGCGATCGCCCAGGCGTTGCTGCGGGTCAACCCCGCCGAGTCGCCCTGGGTGCCGGTGGCGATCTTCGCGGTGCAGTACCTGCTGCTCGTCGGGTTCCTGGGGCAGACCTTCGGCCACCGCCTGCTGGGCATCAGGGTCGCCGCGATGGACGGCGGGCGGCCGCGGTGGTTCCCCGTGCTGGTCCGCACGATCCTGCTGTGCCTGGCCGTCCCCGCGGTGATCTTCGACCGCGACCAGCGTGGCGTCCACGACCGCGTCTCCAACACCGTGGTCGTCCGCATGTAGCGTCGGCCCGCGTCGCCCCGCGTCGGCCCGCGTCGGCCCGCGTCGGCCCGCGTCGGCCCGCGTCGGCCCGCGTCGCCCCGCGTCGCCCCGCGTCGCCCCGCGACACCCCGTCTCCCGCGCCGGTCACTGGGTCGCGCCGTCATGTGCGCGCCCTGCCCGGCCCGTCCCTGTGCCCTCATCGGCTTAGCCGTGCCCTTTCGTCTGAGGGCTGGAAAAACGGGACAGCCGGTGGTCGTTGACCAAAAGGTGATCTGCGCGGGCGTTGACAACGTTGTCTATCCGAAGGATCTTCGGTGACAACGTTGTCAGCTTCCTCGGAGGTCCCGGCATGCGGAGAGCACACCTGGCCGCGTTGGCGAGCGCCCTGGTCCTGGCGTTACCCGGGGTGGCGCTGGCCGACCCGCCACCCTCGCCACTCCCCTCGGACGCGCCGTCCGCCACCCCCACCCCGCCCCCACCCCCGCCCGAGGTCACCCCGCCTCCGTCCGCCCGCAGGGCGCAGGTGAACCTCGCCCCCGCCGACGCGCTCTTCCACAGCTCCTTCGAACCCGGCCAGCCGCAGCCGACCTGGGTCAACACGGTCGACGAGGTCAAGGGCGCCGAAGGCGTCACCGGCGGCACGACCGGCGGCATTCCCGGCAACATCACCGACGAGGTCGTCGAGGTGAACGCCAGCGGCGAGTTCAGCGCCGCCGGTGAGGTGAAGGAGAACCTCTTCGACGGCGACGTCAACACCAAGTGGCTGGTCTTCGCCGGCACCGGCTGGGTGTCGGCGAAGCTGTCCAAGCCCATCAGGGTCGCCCGCTACGCTCTGGCCTCCGCCAACGACGCGCCCGAGCGGGACCCGCGCGACTGGGCGCTCGAAGGCTCCGCCGACGGCCGGACGTGGACCGCCGTCGACACCCGCGCGGGAGAGGTGTTCGACGCCAGGCTGAAGACCCGCGAGTTCGTGGTCGCCAACCCCGGCGCCTACCTGTACTACCGGCTGAACGTCACGCGCAACGGCTCGGGCGGCATCGTCCAGCTCGCCGAGCTGCAGCTGTCGGACGGCGACACCGCGCCCAAGCCGCCCTCCGACATGCGCAGCCTGGTCAGCGGCGGCCCGAGCGGCGGGTTCACCGCCAAGCCGCGCGCCGGCTACACGGGCCTGAAGGCGCTGCGCTACTCCGGCAGCACCACGACCGAGCGGGGCGGCCGCTCCACCAACAAACTCTTCGAGGTCGACGTCCCCGTCGGCCCCGACACCGAGCTGTCCTACAAGATCTTCCCCGAGTTCACCGGCGCCGACCTGCGCTATCCCAGCACCTACGCCGGACTCGACCTCGCCTTCTCCGACGGCACCTACCTCAGCGACCTGCAGGCCCGCGACCACCACGGCACCAGGGCCGTCGCCCGCGCCCAGGGCGAGTCGAAGACGCTCTACGCCGACCAGTGGAACAACAAGCGCGTACGGCTCGGCGAGATCGCCAAGGGCAAGCGCGTCACGCGCATCATGGTCGCCTTCGACGCCCCGGTGGGGCCGCTGCCGTTCAAGGGCTTCGTCGACGACATCACGCTGGCCGACACCAGGGCGCAGGCCCCGTCGAGCGTCGCCGACCACGCGATCACGACCAGGGGCACCCATTCCACCGGCGGCTTCTCGCGCGGCAACACCTTCCCCGCCACCGCCGTCCCCCACGGTTTCAACTTCTGGACCCCGATGACCGGGTCCGGCTCCAACTCCTGGCTGTACGAGTACCACCGCAACGGCAACCCCGACAACATCCCCACCATCCAGGCGTTCGCCGCCAGTCACGAGCCGAGCCCGTGGATGGGCGACCGGCAGTCCTTCCAGGTCATGCCGTCGCTGCTGGCCGTCCCCAACCCTGACAGGGTGGCCCGAGCCACCCCGTTCACCCACGACAGGGAGACGGCCAGGCCGTACTACTACGCGGTCGACCTGCTCAACGGCATCCGCACCGAGATCGCCCCCGCCGACCACGCGGCGGTCTTCCGCTTCACCTTCCCCGAGGAGCGGGGCAGCCTGATCTTCGACAACTACAACAACGACGGCGGCCTGACGATCGACGGGGGAGTGGTCACCGGTTTCACCGACGCCCGCAGCGGGCTGTCGGCCGGCGCGACCAGGATGTTCGTCTACGCCGTCTTCGACCAGACCCCGACCGGCGGCGGCAAGCTCACCGGGGCGGGGCGCGACAACGTCACCGGCTACCTGGCCTTCGGCGCCAAGCAGGTGACCATGCGCATCGCCACCTCCTTCATCAGCGTCGCCCAGGCCAAGCGCAACCTGGAACTGGAGGCCGGCGGCTTCGAGGAGGTCAAGGCGCGGGCGAAGAAGGCGTGGGAGGACAAGCTCGGCGTCATCGAGGTGGAGGGCGCCACGGACGACCAGCTGACCACGCTCTACTCCAACCTCTACCGCCTGTTCCTGTATCCGAACTCGGGCTTCGAGAACACCCCCGAGGGCCCTCGCCACGCCAGCCCGGTGGCGCCGCGCACCGGCGCCGACACGCCCACCCAGACCGGGGCCAAGGTGGTCGCCGGCAAGATCTACGTCAACAACGGCTTCTGGGACACCTACCGGACCACCTGGCCCGCCTACACCCTGCTCAGCCCCGGTACGGCGGGCGAGCTGATCGACGGATTCGTCCAGCAGTACCGCGACGGCGGCTGGATCGCCAGGTGGTCGTCGCCCGGCTACGCCGACCTGATGGTCGGCACCAGCTCCGACGTGGCCTTCGCCGACGCCTACGTCAAGGGCGTGCGCGGCTTCGACGTCAAGGGCGCCTACGAGGCGGCGCTGAAGAACGCCACCGTCGTGCCGCCCAACGCCGCCGTCGGCCGCAAGGGCATGCAGACCTCCGTCTTCCGCGGCTACACCGCGAGGGACGAGGTGGGCGAGGCCATGTCGTGGGCGGTCGACGGCTACATCAACGACTTCGGGATCGCCGGCATGGCGCAGGCGCTCGGCCGTACGGAGGAGGCGGAGTACTTCCGGTCCAGGGCGCTCAACTACGTCACCATGTTCGACCCCGCGGTCGGCTTCTTCCAGGGCCGCGACTCCAGCGGCGCGTGGCGCTGGACGCCCTCGCAGTACGACCCGCGCGTGTGGGGCCACGACTACACCGAGACCAACGGCTGGAACATGGCCTTCCACGCCCCGCAGGACGGGGTCGGTCTCGCCGCCCTGTACGGCGGGCGCGCCGGCCTGGCCAAGAAGCTCGACGACTTCTTCGCGAGCCAGGAGACCGCGACGTTCCCCGGCTCCTACGGCGGCATCATCCACGAGATGCGCGAGGCCAGGGACGTCAGGATGGGCCAGTACGGCCACAGCAACCAGCCCTCCCACCACGTCATCTACATGTACGACTACGCGGGCCAGCCGTGGAAGGCGCAGGCCAAGGCGCGGGAGGCGCTGTCGCGGCTCTACCTCGGCAGCGAGATCGGCCAGGGCTATCCGGGCGACGAGGACAACGGCGAGATGTCGGCCTGGTACCTCTTCAGCGCGCTCGGCTTCTACCCGCTCCAGGTGGGCAGCCCGCACTACGCGGTCGGCTCGCCGCTGTTCACCAAGGCCACCGTGCACCTGCCCGGCGGCAGGAAGCTGGTCGTCAACGCGCCGGAGAACAGCGCCCGCAACGTCTACGTCCAGGGGCTCAAGGTGAACGGCAAGGCGTGGACCTCCACCTCGCTGCCGCACGACGTCCTGGCCGAGGGCGCGGTGCTCGACTTCGCCATGGGGCCCGAGCCCTCCACGTGGGGCACGCCGCTGCAGTCGATCACCCCTGAGGGGCAGTCGCCGCGGCCGATGCGCGACATCCCGGTCACCGGCGGCCCCGCCGCGCTCTCGGACGACACCTCGGCCACCGCGGCGGTGTTCAGCGGCCCCGTCACGCTGACCGCGGCGGGCCGCCAGCCGGTCACCTTCTACACGCTCACCTCGGGCGCCTCCGCGGCCCCGAGGGCGTGGAAGCTGGAGGGCTCCTACGACGGCACCACCTGGAGCGTCATCGACGAGCGCAAGGAGGAGAGCTTCGCCTGGCAGAAGCAGACCAGGCCCTTCAAGATCGCCAACCCGGGCCGGTTCGGAAACTACCGCTTCACGACGTCCGGGACCGTCGCCGAGCTGGAACTGCTGGCCGTACCCGACCAGGCCTGTTCGAGGACCGTCAGCGGCACCCACCGGGGCCCGCTGGTCGTGGCCGAGGGCGTCACCTGCCTGACCGAGGACGCCACCGTCACCGGCCCCGTCACGGTACGGCAGGGCGCCGGCCTGCTGGCGAAGGACGCCACGATCGAGGGGCCGGTCACCGCGCACCAGGCCGCCGCGCTCGTCCTCACCGGTTCCTCGGTGGGCGGTCCGGTGAGCGTCTCGGGCGTGCGCGGCGAGGTGAGCCTGGAGGCGGCCGAGGTCCGCGGCCCCGTCACGCTGACCCGCAACGCCGCCCCGCTGGTCAGCGCCAGCACCGTCGGCGGCCCGCTCACCTGCGCGGGCAACGATCCGGCGATGCGCGACAACGGGCTGCCGAACGCGGTCCGAGGCCCGGTGACCTGCTGACCGCCGCGCTCCCGGCCCGGCCGGACACCGGGAGCGCACCAGCACAGCCGCGGCGCCGCGACCCACGCGGC
>NZ_JBSGJX010000010.1:230786-233698 GCF_053605785.1 Nonomuraea sp. NPDC003754 | reverse complement strand
TCTGAGACAGCAAGCAGCGTGTCTCGTAGGGTTGCGGCGGTTATGGCGGGAAGGAAACACCCGGTTACATTCCGAACCCGGAAGTTAAGCTTCTCAGCGCCGATGGTACTGCACTCGAAGGGGTGTGGGAGAGTAGGTCGCCGCCGCACAATCTTTACAGTAAGGGCCATCCCGGTTGGGGTGGCCCTTACTGCTTTTCCGGCGGTGTTGTGGCCGGGGCTTGCTGGGTGTGCTCGGTCTTCGACATGGTGCGGATGCCTTGTTGGCAGTGGCAGTGGCAGGCTGCCGGGGCCTCGGTTGACAGGACGGGCTTCCGGCGACGGTAATGAGCGACGGCCCGCACCACTGCTGGACAGACGCCTCGTTCCCTTCCGCTGGAACGAACGCGTCGTTTCCTCCCGGCTTCCCGCGCGCACCACGGTCGGGAGGTTCCACGTCAGCTTCACGTCGTCGAGGTCATACATTCAGGCCCTTGGCCGGAGGATGACGCCCCAGTCCAGGTGCTGCCTGCCGTACTTCTGATGAGGGCGGCGTGTCACCGCAGGGACTCGCGGACCTCGGTCGGCTCGGGCAGTCAGGATTGTTGCGCAACAAGCTGCTGAGCCTCGCCACCGGCCGGCGGTGTTCGGACGAGCAGGCCCCTCAGCCCACCTCGATTCAGTTCGCTCGCATACAGTCGCTTGGATACAGGGACGAGGGAGAAGGCCTGCATGGTTCGGCAGTTACTCGCGCCGCTGTGGGGCTCTTCGACCTGGCTCGCGGCCCGCTCGTCCGCTTCACACTGGCACGAACGTCAGCCACTCCCCTGGGTCTGGGCGGTAATCGCTCTGCCACCCCGGTCTCGGCGGCCTGGCCTGTGGGCGCGGCGAGGCGGATCTCGTTGAGGTCCGCGCCGGCGCCGGTAGGTGTGAACGGTCAGGATGCTCTGCTGCTGGGCGGTCATGGCATTGCAGGCTGACGGCCAGTAGAAATTGCTGGTGGATGGCCGTGGTGGGGGTGGGGGATGGCCACAGGATCGAGGTCGATCGACAGCCTCGGTGCTGCCGGACCCGGTGGCGCAGTGGGTGTTCCGGTTGACTCCGGCGGCCGGGTTGGCGATGCCGCAAAGCATCCCGGCATACCCATACATAGACGGAAATTGCATGCCGGCCGCGCGGGTTTCCACCCCTTGCCACTCAGGGCCGGGCTGGCGGTGCTCTGCGCCTACGTCGCACCAGCCCTGAGCGTGGCCGTCAAGCAGAGGGGCACTTGATCTCTTTCCGACCTATGATCACGCGCATATGAGCGATATCGCCCCACCCCCGATCGCTCGCGTAGACGTCGTGCGCGACACCCACCACGGCATCACACTCGAAGACGCAACGACGACCTTTCCAGCGAGAGCCTCGGCCAGACGGTGGGATGTCCGCTTACAGTAGGGCAGAGGCGGGCCGCCCAGCGGCTGAGCGTCTCACCCGGCCGCAGGCGAGAGAGAGCTGGCGGTGCCCCTGCTGGATGCGGCAGCTCGTGCCCGGCAGGTCGAGAATGGCGTTGTTGATCGGGCTCTGGATGCGGTGACGGGATTCTGCGGTTGCGCGGAATCGGACCGACCTTGGCGGCGAGAGTTCCGGCACAGCGTGATCGCCTTTTCCGACGGTGCTTGAGGTCCGGGGACACCTGGGCTCTTGCTAGGCTGGGGAGGCCTGGCCACCCTCAACCTCGGGTGGCCTTCGTCGCGTAAGACCCGAGTGGGCGGCGATCAGCCACGGTGGACCGTCTCGGTGGAGCACGCGTCCGCTGAGTGAGCCAACGAAATGGACCAGAAGTGAACAGAGACAACGGATCGGACGACGAGGGCCGCGAGCGAGGCCGACAGAGCGAGGACGCGCCTCGCTACGGGGAGAGGCGTTCGTACGGCGAGCGCGGACAGTCGCGCGGAGAGCGTCCGTTCAGGTCCGGTGAGCGGTCGCGCGGCGGATACCAGGGGCGTGACGACCGGGACGAGCGGCCGAGGTCGTCGCGTCCGTTCCAGAACAGGGATGAGCGGGGCTACGCCTCCCGTGACGACAGGCCCCAGGGTTTCAGGGATCGTGGTGACCGTCCGCAGGGTGGCGGGTTCCGGGATCGTGGCGATCGTCCGCAGGGTGGCGGCTTCCGCGATCGTGGCGACCGGCCGCAGGGCGGTGGCTTCCGGAGTCGGGACGATAGTCCGCAGGGTGGCGGTTTCCGGAGTCGGGATGACCGTCCGCAGGGTGGCGGTTTCCGGGGTCGGGATGACCGTGGGTTCCGTGACAGGGATGATCGCGGTCCGCGTCGTGACTTCGAGCGGCGTGAGGATCGGGGTGGGTACCGCGACCGCGGTGACCGTCCGCAGGGTGGCGGGTTCCGGGATCGCGGTGACCGTCCGCAGGGTGGCGGGTTCCGGGATCGCGGTGACCGTCCGCAGGGTGGTGGGTTCCGTGACCGCGGTGACCGTCCCCAGGGCGGTGGGTTCCGGGATCGGGGTGACCGTCCGCAGGGCGGTGGTTTCAGGGATCGTGGCGATCGCCCGCAGGGTGGCGGGTTCCAGGGTCGGGATGATCGTGGTCCGCGTCGTGACTTCGAGCGGCGTGAGGACCGGGGTGGGTACCGTGACCGCGGTGACCGTCCCCAGGGCGGTGGCTTCCGTGACCGCGACGAGCGCGGCTTCCGCGACCGTGGTGACCGTCCCCAGGGTGGCGGGTTCCGGGATCGCGGTGATCGCCCGCAGGGCGGTGGGTTCCGCGATCGGGATGACCGTGGGTTCCGTGACAGGGACGATCGCGGTCCGCGTCGTGACTTCGAGCGGCGTGAGGACCGGGGTGGGTACCGTGACCGTGGTGACCGTCCCCAGGGTGGCGGGTTCAGGGATCGGGGTGACCGTCCGCAGGGTGGCGGGTTCAGGGATCGCGGTG
>NZ_JBSGJX010000010.1:0-230686 GCF_053605785.1 Nonomuraea sp. NPDC003754 | reverse complement strand
ACCGTCCGCAGGGTGGCGGGTTCAGGGATCGGGGTGACCGTCCGCAGGGTGGCGGGTTCAGGGATCGGGGTGACCGTCCGCAGGGTGGCGGGTTCAGGGATCGGGGTGACCGTCCGCAGGGTGGCGGGTTCCGGGATCGCGGCGACCGCCCGCAGGGCGGTGGGTTCAGGGACCGTGGTGACCGTCCCCAAGGTGGCGGCTTCCGGGATCGCGACGAGCGCGGCTTCCGCGACCGTGGTGACCGTCCCCAGGGCGATGGTTTTCGGGGTCGGGATGACCGTGGGTTCCGTGACAGGGACGACAGGCCTCGCGGCGGCGGGTTCCGCAGGAGCGAGGACAGGCCGTTCTCCCGCGACGACCGCGGTCACGCCGACCGCGCCGGCGGTCCCGTCAGGGCGCGGTACGGCAGGCCGGACGGCGACGCGGAGGCCCCTCGCCGGGAGCCGCTTCCCGACGTTCCGCCGGACATCACCATGGACGAGCTCGACAAGGACGTCCGTGACGAGCTGCGCTCCCTCCCGCTCGACCTGGCCGAGCTGGTCGGGCGCCACCTGGTCGCCGCCGAGCGCGCGCTGGTCGAGGACGACCCCGACAGGGCGCACGAGCACACCAAGGTCGCCAGGAGGTTCGCCGCGCGTATCGGCGTCGTCCGCGAGGCCGCGGGCATCGTCGCCTACCGCGCGGGCAACTACTCCGAGGCGCTGTCGGACCTGCGTGCCGCCCGCCGGATGACCGGTTCCGACGCCTATCTGCCGATCATGGCGGACTGCGAGCGTGGGATGGGCCGTCCTGAGCGTGCGCTTGACCTCGTCCGATCGCGCGAGGCCGAGCGCCTCGACCGGGCGGGACACATCGAGCTGGCCATCGTCGAGTCCGGCGCTCGCCGTGACCTCGGCCAGCACGACGCTGCCGTCATCACGCTGCAGCGGCTGCCCGAGCTCCGCGACCCGAACCCGCGTCCGTGGTCGGCACGTCTGGCCTTCGCCTACGCCGACGCGCTGGCCGACGCGGGGCACCAGGAGGCGGCCACCGATTGGTTCGGGCGGGCCGTGGCCTTCGATGAGGACGGTGAGACGGACGCCGCCGAGCGGTACGCCGAGCTGACCGGTGCCGTGATCGAGGACATCGAGGAGGACTTCGAGGACCTCGACGAGCAGGCGGACGAGCAGACCGCCCGCACTGGTACGGCGGGTGCCGCGGTCGTGGACGAGGGCGACCTCGAGGACGAGTTCGACGACGCTGACGACGAGCTGGAGGAGGCTCGCGGCGAGGCGGTGCTCGACGACGACGAGGACCTCGCCGAGGAGGCCGCGGAGGCGGGCCAGCCGTCCTACGTCCTCGACGACGCCGAGGGCGACCCGGAGGTCGCGTCTTCCGCCGTCGTCCTCGACTTCGAGGACGACTTGGACGCCGAGGACGAGGACGAGGACGACGAGGAGGACTCGTCCGACGTGGCGCAGTCCGACGAGGCGGAGTCCGGCGAGGCGCAGTCCGACGAGGCCGCGTCCGGCGAGGACGAGGAGTCGGCGGACGACCTCGACGCGGCGCGCGACCTGGCCGCGGACGACCGCCTGGCCGCAGCGGACGACGAGGGCGTCCAGGGCGAGCGTGACTCCCGGGAAGCGCCGGCCGACGAGACCGAGGAGGACATCGACGCCGAGCTGGCCTCCTCCTCGACCGGCACCACCAAGCCTGGCATCGGCCCGGCGTTCATCGAGCCCGACTTCGGCGACATTCTCGACGACCGCCAGGAGCCCGACGACAAGAAGTAAGCGCCGCCGTGCCGTACCGGAAGAGCTCTTGCCGGTACGGCACGCCACGGTGCGGCTCGCGCTCAGGCCCCGCGTCACCATCGCGGGGCCGTTCGCATGTCAGGAGCGGCGCGGCTCACGCCGGCACGACTCGGGCGTGCTCGCGCCGGTCAGGGGGAGACCTTGTCGAGCCAGTGCAGGATGCCGGCGACGTTGGACGGCGCGCCACTGAGCAGTTCGAACTGCTCGGCCGTCTCGTCGTCCCCCTTCAGCGCCGTGTAGCGCTCGCGCGTGCGGTCGCGGACCATCGCGACGGCATGGTCGAGGTCCATGCCCTGCTGGTGGGCCTGTTTGGTGAGGTCGACCCAGACCCGAAGCTCCTCGGCGGACCGTTCGAGGGTCTCCTGGACGGCGCCGACCGGGCCGTAGTGGCTGAACAGCAGCCGCTGCGGGCCCAGCGACTGGAACAGCGCGATCGAGTCGAGCGCCGTCTGGAGGTCGAAGTCCGGCGGCGGAGTGGCGGGGCGCAGGTCGCCGGTCTGCGGCAGGTAGACGCCGGCCGCGTCGCCGACGTACAGGTCGCCGGTACCGGAGTCGATCAGCCCAACGTGGTGCTTGGCGTGGCCGGGGGAGTAGTGGCTGGCGAGCGTACGGCCGTTGCCGAGGTCGATGGCGCCGGTGTCGCCGAGGGCGACGATGCGTTCGGCGGCGGTGGGCGACAGTTCGCCGAACAGCGTGTCGAGCTGGTCACCCCACACCATCCTGGCGCTCTTCATGAGCCTGGACGGGTCGGCCAGATGGCGCGCCCCCTTCTCGTGCACGACGATCTGCGCCTGGGGGAAGAACTCCGCCATGTCGCCCACTCCGCCCGCGTGATCGAGGTGGATGTGCGTGACCACGACGGTGGCCAGGTCGTTCGGCCCGACGCCGAGCGACGCGAGGGCGTCTCGCACCACCGGAGCCGAGGTCGACGTGCCTGTCTCCACCAGGCACGGCCGGTCGCCGAGGATGAGATAGCCAGCCGTGATCCCGGCATAGCCCGCCATCCGCGTGTCGATCTCATAGACGTCGCCGCCGAGGGCGGTGATGTTGTCCACAGGCACACTCCCGAGCCGAACCGCTGTCCCCAGAACGGCATTCTGTCCGCTCCGGCCTTCCCCACATCGTAAAGAGTGGTCCCCCGACAGGCGCAGGCCCCGCATGGCCGGGCCCGAGTGAGGAGGAGGACCCCGTGGACCGCAACGAGGTGACGCTGGTGGGGCGGCTGTCCGCCGCGCCGGAAGAGCGGCCGATGCCCAGCGGCGACACCCTGACCAAGTGGCGGGTCATCGTCCGCCGCCGCCCTCGGGGACGGCGGGGCGGCCTCGTCGACACGATCCAGTGCGTGACCTTCGATCCGGAGGTGGCGAGCCTGGTGGCGGGGATGGCGCCACGGGCGGAAATGGAGGTGCGGGGAGCGCTCCGCTGCCGGATCTACGGGCCGCAGGCCGGCAAGAACTGGCGGTACGAGGTGGAGGCGCACTCGGTGGTCCCGGTATCCGCCGAGCCCGTTGCCGGTTCGGAGGCGTCGCGGGCGATGGAGGTCCCTGAGGTGCTGCTGCCGTCCGATCGTGCGGGAGCGGAACCGCGTCCGGTGGCATACCTCGCCGCCGCCGGGTGAGTCGTCGCGGGCGAAGGGGCCCTCTCCATGCGTCGGCCCGCCGTGTGGGTCTTCTCGCCGATGAGCAGGCACGTGCCAGTCCGGATGTCGGCTTCCTCAGTCGCGGAGAGACGGTGGCTTGGGCGGCTTGACGGTGCGGGCGTGAGTGTCGTGAGGCTCTCGGTCTCGGGGGAGTAAGCGCTGGACGATCGGCAGGGCGGGTCGTGAGGCGCGAACGGGGTCGGGTGCTCTGGCGGCACGAAGAGCGGTGAACCAGGAGGCCGTGCACACCCTTTCTGGATGCGATGAACCAGGATCGCGCTCATCGCCGCATCTGGCAGGGAAGAGACGAAGTCCGGTCCCGTCCAGGCCAGAGTCGGCATGGACGCGCAGATGCGCCAGGAACGCCCTGAGGGTGGACGAGTTGTTCGGTGTTCAGCGGTCGTCTCTCTGTAGTCGGCACAAGCCGGCCTTTTGGAAGACGTGCGCGGCCGTCGGTACGTCGGCGGGGCAGGGGCACGTCAGAGAGAGGCGGCTTCGGGACATGTCCGTCCAGCCTCGAGTGACGAGCTCGAGCGAGGCCGCGCTACACGTTTCCGTGTAGCGGGCGCACCACTGTGCGTTTCGCCGTAGCGGGAGAGAAGCTCGCTCGCGTGCGTGTAGCGGGCGAAACGTTATGAGCGTCTGTGTAGGAGAGCAGACGCCATGAGTGCTCGCTGTGTAACAGGGCGGAACGCTAAGACCGTCCCTTGTGTAGCAGGGCGGAACGCTGCGTGTGTCCCTCGTGGAGTGGGGGAACGCTGCGCGTGTCCCTTCTGGAGTGGGGCGGAACGCTCTGAGCGTCCGTGTAACCGGGTAGATCGCCTGGTCGATCAGACGAAGGTGCGCAGGATGAGGCCGGTACGGGGTTTGGGGCCGAAGGAGGTGGACTTGCGGGGGACGCGTTCTCCCTCGGCGGCCACCGCCAGCACCGCTTCGACGGCCAAGGGCTTGAGGATGACGGCGGTTCCACCGGCGTCGGCGGCTTGCCGTACCGCGGCGCGGGCGTCGTGGTGGACGATGCGGACGGCCTGCTCGTCGTCCCGCATGCCCCAGACCCGCGGAAGGACGAACTCGGCCAGAACGGAGGTGTTGAGCGAGTTCCACCGTTCGGAGCGGTCGGTGGGCATGGCACGGGCGAGCTGTACAGGGTCGGGGTCGATGAGCAGATGGCTGGTCTCGCCGGTGCCGGCGAGCAGGAAGGCGGGTTCGGGGGCGGTGTCGAGAGCGGCAAGGCCGGCGTCGAGGGTGGGGAAGTCGCGGATCTGCCACGCTCCCCTGGCCTTGGTGACGGCCTCGACGAGCGGCAGGGAGGGAATGACGCGGTGGATCGCCTTCAGGTCCGGCGGGTAGGCGGTCGAGTCGACCAGCAGCGCCAGGCCGAAGTCCCACGGGCCGTCGGAGTCGCGGGCGGCGTGTTCCTGGCGTTGCAGGACACGGTAGGTGGCGTAGCGGTGGTGGCCGTCGGCGATCAGCGCCTGCCGGTGGCGCAGGTCGGCGTTGATGCGGGCGATCTCCTCGGTGGCGGTGACGGCCCACAGGCGGTGCCGTACGCCGTCGCCGGTGTTGGCCTCGACGAGCGGAGGCCGGGTGGTGGCCACGGTGTCGACGAGGTGGGTGGCAGGGCCGCCGCCGTCGTAGAGCAGGAAGATCGGCTCCAGGTTGGCCTGGGTGGTACTCATCAGGGCGAGGCGGTCGGCGACCGGGCCCGGCATGACGTCCTCGTGCGGCAGGATGATGCGCTGTTCGGGAGCGGCCAGGCCGACGTCGCCGATGAGTCCGCGCTGCATGACGCCCGGACCGGACTGCTCGTAGACGTAGAGCGCGGGCTCGGCGTCACGGGCGAGGACGCCTGCGTCGAGCCAGGCGCGCAGGGTGTCCCTGGCCTGGCCGTACCGTGCGGGGGCCGCCGCGCCGTCGATCGGCTGGGCGGCCGGGCGGGAGTCCGAGGTCGGTGGGGCGGTGGTGCTGAGCGTTCCGGTCGCGGTCTCGAGCGCGTCGGAGGGACGCCTGGGGTGGTGGTTGGCGTGACCCACGGGGTGGCCGGGACCGGCGGGATGCGTCGGGTGTCGTGGGGGGCGGGGAAGGGTGAGGCGGACGACGTTGTTGGGGTGAAGGTCCAGCAGCGCCTGCACGTCCCCGTCGGAGATCAGGTCATAGGGGGGAGAGGTCACCTTCGCGGGATCGTCGACAGTGAAGCGGACACCATGGAAGGGGCGTAGCACCAGCCCATCAGGCACCGGCAGTTCAGGACTCGCCATATCGGGCATGTTCCCATAAAGGCCTGAATCACCAAGGGACTGCTCCAAGGGCGCAGCGGTGCCCGGTTCATCAGGGAATCGGTCGGATCTGTCGTCTGTCGATTGAGGAGGCCTCACACATGACCCAAGGGAAAAGCGACCCCGAAGATTCCCCATCCCCTGGTCAGGGGGCTCCCGCAGGGGATGTGTACGACTGGTACCAGCGCGGTGTCGGCCTGTTGAAGGACGGCAGTCCCGCTGCCGCGGCGGCGCTGCTGGAGCGGGCCGCCGAGGCGGAACCCGAGTCGCGCAGCATTCGAGAGGCGCTGGCGAGGGCGCAGTTCAATTCCAGGCAGTACGCGGAGGCGGCGGACACCTTCAGGTGGATCGTCGACGCGAACCCGGCCGAGGACTATGCGTATTTCGGGCTGGGGTTGTCCTTGTGGCGGACAGGAGACATGGAAGGGGCCCAGGAACCGCTGGCCATCGCGGTGGCCATGCGGCCCGACGAGCGTCATTACGTATCGGCGTTGAAGAGCGTGCGCGCCACCCTGCGCGCCAGGCGGGATGCCTGACCAGGGGTTCGCTGGGAGGCGGGCCGCTGTCTTGCGTGCCTGGCGGGAGGCGTGACCAGGCGGCTCGTCGGGAGGCGGGCCGCTGGCCTGTGCGCCTGGCGGGAGGCGTGACCCGGGGTTCGCTGGGAGGCGGGTCGCTGTCTGTGTGCCTGGCGGGAGGCGTGACCAGCGGTTCGTCGGGAGGCAAGCGGTACGGCGGGCCTGCCTCCCTTGCTGGACGACGGGCGGCAAACGCCGGCTGGCGGGTGTCCCGGATTCCGGGGGAGTGCGGCGGGCGTCAGGGTGACGCGTCACGGGGTGCCGCGTGGTAGGTCCCCGGAGGGGCGGGGCCCACCGATGCCGGTGGGAAGGCGTGCCGGGTGGCGAGGCAGCGTAGGGAGGCGAGAAGCGTTCGCTGCGCCCGCCACGAGTGCGGCTGATCCTTCGCGGAAGAGGTCCCGGCTCCCCGCCGGACGCTGTGGGTGGGGTCAAGCGGGCGGTATGCCCGGATCGGGGGCTACAGCGAGCGGGCGCCTCAGGGGCTACAGCGAGCGGGCGGCGTTGGCCTGGATGGCGTCGCGGAGGTAGCCCGCCAGCCCGGGTGCCGCCTGGTCGATGGAGTCGGTG
Organism: Nonomuraea sp. NPDC003754; assembly: GCF_053605785.1. Taxonomy (NCBI): domain Bacteria; kingdom Bacillati; phylum Actinomycetota; class Actinomycetes; order Streptosporangiales; family Streptosporangiaceae; genus Nonomuraea; species Nonomuraea sp. NPDC003754. The sequence continues at coordinate 223,836 of NZ_JBSGJX010000010.1, read as the reverse complement.
AAGCGCGCGTCGCTGACGTACAGCTCCCCGAGCCCCTGGTGGATCTCGCTCGTGCAGTCGTAGAACCAGCGGCTGATGTGCTGGCGGTGCTCCTCGGCCAGGTCCATCGCCTCCGCGCTGGAGGCGGCGACCCCGGAGGTCATCAGCACCGCCAGCCTGCCGGAGATGTCCGCCGACTCCGCGAAGCACCTCTTCCACTCCTGCTTGCCGTAGGAGGACGTCCTGCGCTGTGACTCGGTCCACGCCGGGGACCCGCTCCAGCGGGACTCGGCCTCCTCGGCGTGCCCGTCGACGTCGAAATCGCCGAACAGTTCGGTTTTCTCCGCAGGGGTCAGGGTCATGGGAGCTCACATCCTTCGCTCATGGGTAGGTGCGGACGTGACGCTAAAGTCTCACGCGGCGTGAGAGTCAACCCGGGAGAAGAGACGCGGTGCTGATCGACGGATACGACACGTTGCTGCTGGACCTCGACGGCGTCGTCTACCTGGGCAGGCAGGCCGTCCCCGGCGCCCCGCAGGCGCTGGCGGAGGCGGCGGGGCGGGCGAGGCTGGCGTACGTGACGAACAACGCCTCGAGGACCCCTGCCGCGATCGCCGGCCATCTCAGCCATCTCGGCGTTCCTGCGACGGCGTCCGACGTGGTCACCTCCGCGCAGGCCGCCGCCAGGCTGATCGCCGAGCAGGTGGAGCCGGGCGCGCCCGTGCTGGTCGTGGGCGGCATGGGGCTGCGGATGGCGGTGAGGGACCGCGGGTTGCGCCCGGTGACCGTGGCCGCCGACAACCCCGTGGCGGTGGTGCAGGGCATCGCGCCGGACCTGTCCTACGGCCTGCTGTCGGAGGGCGCGCTGGCCGTACGGCGTGGCGCGTGGTTCGTGGCCGCCAACGGTGACGCCACGATGCCCACCGCGCACGGCGAGCTGCCGGGCAACGGCGCCATGGTGCGGGTGATCGCCACGGCGACCGGCGTCGAGCCCGTCTACGCGGGCAAGCCCGCACCGCCGCTGCACCGCGAGTCGATGATCCGTACCGGCGCGCGGCGTCCGCTGGTGGTGGGCGACCGGCTCGACACCGACATCGAGGGCGCGACGAACGCGGGCGTCGACAGCCTGCTCGTGCTGACGGGCGTCGCCACCCCCCGGGAGCTCCTGACGGCCGCCCCCGAGCACAGGCCGACGTACGTGGCCGAGGACCTGTCGGCGCTCCACCTGCCCTACCCGTCCGTACGGCAGGGCTGGCGGGCCTGGTGGTCGGACGGGCGGCTGCACCTCGAGGGCGACGGCGAGTGGATCGAGGGGCTCAGGACGGCCTGCGCGGCGGCGTGGGCGGCGGCGGGTGAGGGACGCCTCGACGAGGAGGCGCTCAAACCCGCCCTCGACACGCTGCGAGCCTGATCGTCCGGCCGAGGACCGGAGTCCTGCTGGAGTACGCGTGATGGACGGGCGGCCACCGGTGACCACGGTGGCCGTGGCCCGGCTTGCCGTACGCGCGGAGTCCAGGGGGAGCGCACCCGCGCGGAGGGGGTCAGAGCAGGCGGCGCAGGCGCAGCAGGTCGCCGAAGCTGGCGTCGATCTTGACGCGGCCGCCCAGCAGGGCGCGCGCCAGATCGAGCTCCCCGTCGACCAGCGCGATGAGGTCGTCGCTCCTGATGGTCAGCTTGACGTCGGCGGGCCTGCCACCGGCGGGTGGTTCGTCATGGAACGGGTCGAGACCGTCGTGGTGGATCCGGCCGTAGAACATGACGTCGAGGTCGGAGATGCGGCAGCTGAGCGTCCGCTCGACCACGTGCTTGGCCCGGGACTCCTCGTCGATCTCGTCGAACTGCTCGACGAGCTTGTCAAGCGCCGCCCTGCACTCCTCGAGGGTAGCCATGCTGGTCGTCCTCCCGTTCTCGCCGTTTCTACGGACGGTAGCGTTCCATATGGGGAGCATATGAATTCCGGCGCGCCGGAAAGCCGCTCTCACACTGCCTAACGCGCCAGGGGGTCGGCATAGTGTCGGCGGTGTCCGATACCTTCGAGAACATGAGTGAGCTGCCGGTGGAGACCGGTGACGAGCGGGTGGACGCGGTCGTGGGAGGCCTGGCCGCGACGGGAGCGTTGCCCGTGCGCGATCATGTCGCGCTGTTCGAGGAGGCGTTCTCGGCCCTGGAGCAGACGCTGGCCTCCGTGGACGACCAGTGAGCCGTCGCGTCAGGCTCGACAGCGAGCTCGTCCGGCGCGGCCTGGCCCGGTCGCGCGAGCAGGCCACCCAGCTCATCACCGACGGGCGGGTCAGCGTCGGCGGTCAGGTGGCGGCCAAGCCGGCCACGCAGGTCGACACCGCCGCGGCGATCGTCGTGGCCGAGTCGTCCGAGGGGCCCGACTACGTCTCGCGCGGCGCCCACAAGCTGCTCGGCGCCCTGGAGGCGTTCCCCAAGCTGCGCGTGGCCGGCCGTCGGGCGCTCGACGCGGGCGCCTCGACCGGCGGGTTCACCGACGTCCTGCTCCGTCACGGCGTGGGCCACGTGCTGGCCGTCGACGTCGGCTACGGCCAGCTGGCCTGGTCGCTGCGCACCGACGAGCGGGTCACGGTGATGGAGCGCGTCAACGTCCGTGACCTGACGCCCGAGCTGGTCGGCGAGGCGCCCTCGCTCATCGTGGGCGACCTGTCGTTCATCTCGCTGCGCCTGGTGCTGCCAGCGCTGGCGGCGGTGGCGGCGCCGCGGGCCGACTTCGTGATGCTGGTCAAGCCGCAGTTCGAGGTGGGCAAGGAACGGGTGGGCGCGGGCGGCGTGGTCCGCGACCCTGAGCTGCGCGCCGGGGCGGTGCGCGACGCCGCTGCCAAGGCCCTGGAGCTGGGGCTGACCGTGCGCGGTGTCACCGCGAGCCCGCTGCCGGGGCCCTCGGGCAATGTCGAGTACCTGCTGTGGCTGGGCAAGGGAGAGGGCGAGCCCGGGGTCGACGATCTGGAGACCGCGATCGAACGTGCCGTGTCGGAGGGGCCGCAATGAAGCGCACCGTGCTCGTCACCGCCCACACCGGGCGCGAGGCCGCGATCGAGAGCGCCCATTTGGTGATCGAGAGGCTGGTCGAGGCGGGTCTCTGCGTCAGGGTGCTGGAGTCGGAGGCAGAAGACATCGGCTGCCAGGGCGTCGAGGTCATGCCGTCCGACCCCAACGCCGCCAAGGACGCCGAGATGATGATCGTGCTCGGCGGCGACGGCTCGCTGCTGCGCTCGGCCGAGATCGCCAGGCCCGCGGGCACCCCGCTGTTCGGCGTCAACCTCGGCCATGTCGGGTTCCTGGCCGAGGCCGAGGTCGACGACCTGGCCGCGGCCGTCGACGCGGTGGTGCAGGGCCGCTACGACGTCGAGGAGCGCATGACGATCGACGTCACGGCCCGCCAGAACGGGCAGATCATGGCCGACACGTGGGCGCTCAACGAGGCCACGGTGGAGAAGCGCGACCGCATGCTGGAGGTCGTCGCCGAGATCGACGGCCGTCCGCTGTCGCGCTGGGGATGCGACGGGGTGATCTGCGCGACGCCGACCGGTTCGACGGCCTACGCCTTCTCGGCGGGCGGCCCGGTGGTCTGGCCCGAGGTGGAGGCGCTGCTGCTGGTGCCGATCAGCGCCCACGCCCTGTTCGCCAAACCGCTGGTGGTCTCGCCGCGCTCCACGCTGGCGGTGGAGATCCTGCCCCGCACGCCGGGCGGCGTGCTGTGGTGCGACGGGCGGCGCAGGTTCGACCTGCCGGCCGGCACCAGGGTCGAGGTCCGCAGGTCCGGCCTGCCGGTACGGCTGGTCCGCCTGCACGGCCTGGAGGTCACCGGCGCGCCCTTCACCGACAGGCTGGTCGCCAAGTTCGAATTGCCTGTACAGGGCTGGCGCGGAAGGGTGCGTCCCTGAGTCAATAGGGGCGGGAGCGCGTAGGATCGCGTGCGCACAGGTGTTCGGCTAGTCGATGGAACGGGAGTGACCAGTGCGACCAAGGGTCGAGGAGGTCCGCATCCAGGGGCTCGGCGTCATCGACGAGGCCGTCCTCGAGCTCTCACCCGGCTTCAACGTCGTCACGGGCGAGACGGGTGCCGGCAAGACGATGGTCGTGACCGGGCTCGGCCTGCTGTTCGGCGGTCGGGCCGATCCGTCGAGGGTCCGCCCGGGCGCCGACAAGGCCATGGTCGAGGGCACGCTCGTCGTCGAGACGGGTGGCAGGGTGGCCCAGCAGGTGGAGGACGTCGGCGGCGAGGTCGAGGACGGCGAGCTGATCATCTCCCGCACCGTCTCGGCCGAGGGACGCTCCAGGGCGTGGCTCGGCGGCCGCACCGTCCCCGTCGGCACGCTCACCTACCTGGCCGACGACCTGGTGGCCGTCCACGGCCAGATGGACCAGCAGCGGCTGCTCCAGCCTGGCAGGCAGCGGGCCGCTCTCGACCGCTACGCGGGTGACGACCTGGTCAAGCCGCTGCGCGCCTACTCCCAGGCCTACAAGCGCCACAAGCAGGTCGCCGCGCTGCTGGAGGAGCTGACCACCAAGGCGAGGGAACGCGCGCAGGAGGCCGACCTGCTGCGCTTCGGCCTGGAGGAGATCGAGAAGGTCGACCCCAAGGAGGGCGAGGACGTCGAGCTGCGCGCCGAGGAGGAGCGGCTGTCCCACGCCGACGCGCTGCGCGGGGCCGCCACCACGGCGCACACCGCGCTGCTGGGCGACCCCATGGACCCGTCGGGCGGCGCCCGCGACGTGATCTCGCTGCTGGGCGAGGCCCGCTCGGCGGTCGAGGCGGTGCGCGACTACGACGCGCAGCTGGCCGGTGTGGCCGACCGGCTGGCCGAGGCCGGCTACCTGATCTCCGACGTCGCCACCGACCTGGCCGCCTACGCCGAGTCGATCGAGGCCGACCCGGCCAGGCTCGCCGTGGTGCAGGAACGGCGCGCCGCCCTGGGCGCGCTGATCAGGAAGTACGCCGAGGACAGCGCGGGCGTGCTGGCCTGGGCGCAGGCCTCGGCGGGCCGCCTGACCGAGCTCGAGGGCGACGACGACCGCATCGAGGAGCTCACCAAGGAGTACGAGGAGCTCACCAAGCGGCTGACCGAGCTGGCCGCCGAGCTGACCAGGGTGAGGACGGTCGCCGCCGAGCGGTTCGGCGCGGCGGTCACCGCGGAGCTGACCGCGCTGGCCATGCCGCACGCCAGGGTCGTCGTGCAGATCTCGCAGAGCGAGGAGTTCGGGCCCGAGGGCGTCGACGAGGTCGAGCTGCGCATGGCCGCGCATCCGGCCGCGCCCCCGCTGCCGCTCAACAAGGGGGCGTCCGGCGGCGAGCTGAGCCGCGTCATGCTGGCCATCGAGGTGGTCTTCGCCGGGGCCGACCCCGTCCCGACGTTCGTGTTCGACGAGGTCGACGCGGGCGTCGGCGGCAAGGCCGCGGTCGAGATCGGCCGCCGGCTGGCCAGGCTGGCCCGCACGGCGCAGGTGATAGTCGTCACTCACCTGCCGCAGGTGGCCGCCTTCGCCGACCAGCACCTGGTGGTCGAGAAGGCGAGCGATGGGAGCGTGGTGCGCAGCGGCGTGGTCACCCTCGACCACGACGGCAGAGTGCGTGAGCTGTCGCGGATGCTGGCCGGATTGGAAGATTCCGAACTGGGCAGAGCACACGCCGAGGAACTGCTGGGAATGGCCGCGGCTGATCGGTGATCCTCCGTGACAAATCTGACACGCCGTGCAGTCCACGACCACCCCGCCCGTTGGCTCTGGCAGGATGGTCTTGATGAAGGTTCCGGCGAACAAGATTCCGGGCCTCCGCGGAAAGAAGGTCAGTGACCTTCCCGGTGTCACGGCAGTGGCGAGGATCGACCGCAGGACGAAGAGGCTGACAAAGCGCCTCCAGTCCGGTGAAATCGCGATTATCGATCACGTCGATGTCGACCGGGTGAGCGCGGAGGCGCTGGTCGCGTGTGGCGCGGCGGCCGTGGTCGACGTGGCCGCGGGCATCAGCGGCCGATATCCCAACCTCGGACCGCAGATCATCGTCGAGTCCGGCGTCCCGTTCATCGACAACGCCACCCCCGAGCTCTTCGAGCGCGTCAGGGACGGCGACATCGTCAGGCTCCACGACGGGGTCGTCTACCTCGACGAGGAGGTGGTCGGCAAGGGTGACGTGCAGAACCTCGAGACCATCGAGGCGGCCATGGCCGAGGCGCGTGCGGGCCTGTCGGTGCAGATCGAGGCCTTCGCCGTCAACACCATGGAGTACGTCAGGGGCGAGGGCAAGCTCCTCATCGACGGTGTGGGCGTGCCCGACATCCGCACGGTCATGGAGGACCGGCACGTTCTCATCGTGGTGCGCGGCTACCACTACAAGGAGGACATCGCCACGCTCCGGCCGTACATCAGGGAGTACCGCCCGGTGCTCGTCGGCGTCGACGGCGGCGCCGACGCGCTGCTGGAGGCCGGCTACCTGCCCGACCTGATCGTCGGCGACTTCGACTCCGTCTCGGCCAAGGCGCTGACCTGCGGCGCCGAACTGGTCGTCCATGCCTACCGCGACGGCCGCGCGCCCGGGCTCGAGCGGGTCCACCAGCTGGGCCGCGACGCGGTGATCTTCCCGGCCACCGGCACCAGCGAGGACATCGCCATGCTGCTGGCCGACGACATGGGCGCCGAGCTGATCGTCGCGGTCGGCACCCACGCCACGCTCGTGGAGTTCCTCGACAAGGGCCGCTCGGGCATGGCCAGCACCTTCCTGACCAGGCTCAGGGTCGGCGGCAAGCTGATCGACGCCAAGGGTGTCAGCCGCCTGTACCGCAGCCGCATCTCCACCCCGCAGCTGATCCTGCTGGTGGTCACCGCGATGATCACCATGGGCGTGGCGATCTTCATGTCGCCCATCGGCCAGACCTGGCTGATCAGCCTGCAGGACGCCTGGAACTCCTTCATCTTCTGGTTGGTCGGACTCTTCTCGTGATCGATTTCCGCTATCACCTCGTCTCCATCGTCGCGATCTTCCTGGCGCTCGCCGTCGGCATCGTGATGGGCACCACCCTGCTGTCGAACCCGGCGATCGAGTCGGCGCGGCGGGCGTCGCAGGACCTGCAGAAGTCCAACGAGGACTACCGCGAGCAGCTGGCCGCGCTGCAGGTCAGGGAACGAGGCAACGACTCCTTCGTCACCGCCGAGATGCCTGCGATCATCCGCGGTCAGCTGACCGGCGAGAGCGTGCTGCTGGTGGCCGCCCCGGGCAGCTCGGGAACCCTGCGCGAGCAGACCGAGCAGGTGCTGCTGCAGGCGGGCGCCACGATCAGCGGGCAGGTGACGCTGTCCGAGAAGTTCCTCGAGCCCGGCCAGGCCGGGTTCGTCGACCAGCTGAGCACCGGGCTGGCCACCGGCCTCACGCTGCCGGGGACCGACCCGTACAAGAACGCCGCGGCGCTGCTGGCCGCCACGCTCGTCACGGCCGACGACGCCCAGGCCGGCACCGAGAACACCGCCACCCGCGGCGTGCTCGAGGGCTTCGCGGAAGGCGGCCTGCTGACCATCGACGGCGCCCCCGCCAAACGGGCCACGCTGGCGCTCGTCTTCGCCCCCGAGGCGGTCTACACCGGCGAGAAGGCCCAGGCGCAGACGGCCGCGCTCGTCTCGCTGGCCGCAGGGCTGGACGCCGGCGCCCAGGGCTCCGCCCTCGCCGGCACCCTCACCTCGACCCAGCAGGGCGGCGTCCTCGCCGCTCTTCGCGGCACCAGCGACGCCGCGGCGAAGGTCTCCTCCGTCGACACCCTCGACATGCCGGCGGGCCGCGGTGTCGTCGTCTTCGCGCTGCGCGAGCAGCTCGGCGGGCGTTCCGGCCAGTACGGCACCGGCGCCGACGCCACCGAGTTCCAGCCCGCCTCGTCGGCCGCCACCCCGTCCCCCTCCACCTCAGGGAGCTGACCATGGCCCGTGCTCTGCTGGCCGCCCTCGCCGGCGCCGCCCTCGGCGTCGTCGCGGCCAGGGCCGCCTACACCGCCCTCACCGCCAAGCCCAGGTCGAAGGAGTGGGAGCGCACCAACCACCGCGGCGAGACGCTCACCCTGCTGGAGGGGCCCGCCTTCGTGGCGGGAGCGACCGGCGCGCTCGCGCTCACCCCTGGCATGCCCCTCCAGGTACGGCTGGCCGCCGTGCTGGCGGGCGCGGGCAGCGGCGCGCTCGGCGCCTACGACGACCTCTACGGCGCGACGTCCTCCAAGGGCTTCAAAGGACACCTGTCGGCGCTGGCCAAGGGACAGGTGACCAGCGGCGCGATCAAGATCCTCGGCATCGGTGGCTCCGGCCTGGCCGCCGCCACGCTGGTCTCCCGTGGCGCGCTCGACACGCTCGTCAACGGCGCGGCGATCGCGGGCAGCGCGAACCTGGCCAACCTGTTCGACCTGCGCCCCGGACGCGCCATCAAGGTGGGGCTCATGGCCGGCGGGCCGCTGCTGGCGCTCTCGCTGCTCAGGCGCGACCCGGTGACCGCCGCGCTGGTGGCCGTGCCGCTCGGCGCGGGCGCCGCGCTGCTGCCGGAGGACCTCGGCGAGGAGGCCATGCTCGGCGACGCGGGCGCCAACGCGCTCGGCGCCCTGCTCGGGCTCGCCGCGGTGACCACGCTCGGCAGGCGGGGGCGGCTCACGCTGCTCGGCACCGTCGCCGCGCTCACCGCCGCCTCGGAGAAGGTCAGCTTCACCAAGGTCATCGCCGGAAACCCGGTCCTCAACCGGATCGACATGCTGGGCCGCCGCCCGGCGTAGCGTTGTCGGTGCGCTCTGCCATGATGGCCCCCTTGAGTCCGACGGGGAGAGGGGAGACGGTGGCTCGGGGCGTGGCGGGCGCGGCCGTGCTCATCGGCGCGATCACGATCCTGGCCAGGATCACCGGTTTCGCCAAGCAATACGTGTTCGCCCAGACGGTCGGCGACACCAACGTCTGCCTGGGCTCGGCCTACATGACCGCCAACCAGATCCCCAACATCGTCTTCGAGATGGTGGCGGGCGGCGCGCTGGCGGGCATGGTCGTGCCCGTGATCGCGGGTGCGGCGGGCCGGCTCGACGTCGGCGGGATCGCCTCAGCCCTGCTGACGTGGGTGCTGGTCGTCCTCGTGCCGCTCGGCGCGCTCACCGCCCTGCTGGCCGGGCCGATCATCGGGCTGTTCCCCGTCGCGGAGTGCGGGCCGGCGTTCGGCGCGATCGCCACCCGCATGCTGGTGGTCTTCGCCCCCCAGATCCCCCTGTACGGCCTGGCCGTCGTCCTCTACGGCGTCCTGCAGTCGCACCACCGCTTCGCCGGGCCCGCGGTGGCGCCGCTGGTGTCCAGCATCGTGGTGATCGTCGCCTACCTGCTGTTCGTCCCGCTCAGCGGCGGCAGGACCGCGCTCGACGAGATCCCCTCCGCCGCCGAGCTCGCCCTGTCGGTCGGCACCAGCCTGGGCGTCCTCTCGCTGGTCCTCACCGTGGTCGGGCCTGTCCTCGGCCTCGGCCTGAGGTTCCGGCCGACGCTGCGCTTCCCCGACGGCGTGGCCGCCAAGGTTCGCACCCTCGCCCTGGCGGGCGTGGCGGCGCTGATCGCCCAGCAGGCCACGATGATCGTGGTGATGCTGCTGTCGAACCACTGGATCGGCGAGCGCGGGCTGCTCATCTACAACTACGCGTGGGCGATCTACCTGGTGCCCTACGCGGTGCTGGCCGTACCCATCGCGACGAGCGCCTTTCCCGGGCTGTCGGCCCACGCGGCCGACGGGTCCTGGGAGGACTTCTCGCGCCTGGCCGCGCGCACGACGCGCGCGGTGGTGCTGATCTCGGGGCTGGCCGCGGGCGCGCTGGCCGCGGCGGCGGGGCCCGGATCGGTCGTCTTCCTCGGCGCGCAGACCCGGGTGCCGCCGATCGAGATGGCGCGCGCGGTGGCGCTCTTCGCACCCGGGCTGATCGGCTACGGGATGATCGCGCAGCTGAGCAGGGTGCTCTACGCCGAGGGGAGGAGCCGGGCGGCGGCCGCGGGCACCGTCGCGGGCTGGGTGGTGGCGATGCTGGCGCAGACGGTCTTCGTGCTGGCCCTGCCCGATGACTGGAAGGTCGGCGGGCTCGCGCTCGGCATGACGGTGGGCATGACGGCAGGAGGCGTGTGGCTGCTCGTCGCGGTGCGGCGAGGGCCGGGACGACGCGCGGGGCGGCCCGGCGCGGGTACCTTCGGTACCGGAACCGGCGCGGAAGCCGGCAGCGGCGAGGCCCGGGCCCTCGATGCCGTTGGGCCCGCTGACCGGGTGGCGCGCGCGGTGCTGGCGGCCGTGGCCGGAGGCGGGCTCGGCTTCCTGGCCGGTTCGGGCGTGGTGGCGCTGCTGCCGGCCGGGAGCATGATCGCGCAGGTGGGGGTGGCCGTTCTGGCCGGCGGCGTCGCCCTGGTCACCGGCGGTCTGGCCGTCGCCGCGCTGGACAGGCCCGACGCGGCGGCGCTGGCGTCCATGGTGGCGGGCCGGGCGGGAGGCAGGTTGGCGGGCCGGGCGGCGGGCACGGTCGCGGGCAGGCTGGTCGGCAGGGTGACAGGTAAGGGAGCGCGGCGGGGTCGCGCCGGTTCACGGACGGATGGTGAGTGATGCGGGTGGCCTTCGTGCTCGGCACGACCTCGGGCGGCACCGGCAGGCACGTCAGGATGCTGGCCGAGGGGCTGCTGCGGCGTGGCCACCGGGTCGTGGTGATCGGCCCGCCCAGCGTGGAGGAGCAGTTCGGCTTCCGCGCGGCCGGGGCGGGGTTCGCGCCGGTGCCCGTCGCCGACCGCCCGCATCCGGTCAACGACGCCACAGCGGTGCTGCGGATCAGGCGCCACCTGCGCGGGGCGGACGTCGCGCACGCCCACGGGCTGCGGGCGGGCGCGCTCGCGGCGCTCGCCGGGCCGCGGGCGCCGCTGGTGGTGACGCTCCACAACGCGCTCACCGCCGGAGGGCTGGTCGGCGCGGTCTACGGCGTGCTCGAGCGCATCGTGGCAAGGAGAGCCGACAAGGTGATCGTCGTCTCGCCCGACCTCGGTGACCGGATGCGGGCGCTCGGGGCGCGCGACGTGGTGCCCGCCGTGGTGCCCGCCCCGCCGCTGCGGCCGGCGACCAGGCCCGAGCCGGCGGTGCGGGAGGAACTGGGGGCGGGGGAGCGGCCCCTGGTGCTGACCGTCGCCAGGCTCGCGCAGCAGAAGGGCCTGGAGACCCTGCTCGACCTCGCCGCGTCCTTCAGCACGTCGAGCCCCGATGCTTCCGGCGGGACGAGCCCTGATGTCGGCGGTGGGACGAGCGCCGGGGTCGCCGGTGAGACGAGTCCTGATGTGCGCACTGGGACGAGCGCTGGGGTTACCGGTGGGACGAACGCCGATCTCCGCGGTGGGACGGGCCCCCATGCCCCCAGCGGAACGGGCGCCGGGGTTGTCGGCGGGACGAGTCCTGACGTCCACAGTGGGACAAGCCCCCATGTCCACAACGGAGCGAGTCACGGTGGCCGCGGCGTGACGTCGGGCTCGGGCGTTCGCGATGGAGCGCCGTCCCGGGAAACGCCGTCCCAGGAAACGGGTGGGCCGTTGTTCGCCGTCGCCGGGGAGGGGCCGCTCCGGCAGGCGCTGCAGGCCAGGATCGACGCGGAGAAGCTGCCCGTCCTGCTGCTGGGCAACCGCGACGACATCCCCGACCTGCTCGCCGCCGCCACCCTCGTGCTGTGGCCGAGCCATTGGGAGGGTCAGCCGCTCAGCCTGAGCGAGGCGCTCATGGCGGGCAAGCCCGTCGTCGCCACCGCGGTCGGCGGGATCCCCGACCTGGTCGACGGGGCGGGCAGGCTGGTGCCGTACGGGGATCTGGCGGCGATGCGCGAAGCCGTACGCGAGCTCATCGACGATCCCGGCGCGCGGGAGCGGCTGGCCGTCGCCGCCGCACGGAGGGGAGCGGCGCTTCCCGGGGCCGACGAGGCGGTCGAGGCGGCGCTGGCCGCCTACCGGCAGACATCACAGCGGTGACGGGATGATTAGGCGGCGCTAAGTCGTTCTCCTATACTGCTTGCGTTAAGGGAGGGGAGTATCCCTTCGCGACAGCCTCGTCATCACGGTTCGCCCCGCTCCACGGGGCTCCCGGGGCTGCCGGTCCGGCTCGGTGAGTGGGCGGGAGAGACCTCCGGTCGTCTGTCATGCGCGCCGGAGGGTTTGGTATCAGTATGGTTGTACCTGCGTGGGCCTGGATCGCCGTCATCGTGGGCTTGTTGGTCGTCATCGCCGTAGACCTGTGGATCGTCGACCGGGGTGAGGCCCGGGAGTTCACCATGAAGCAGGCGGGCTTCTGGGTCTCCTTCTACGTCATCCTGGCGATGATCTTCGGGGTGGTGCTCTGGCTCACCATGGGCGTCTCGTCGGCGGGAGAGTTCTTCGCCGGGTACATCACCGAGTACAGCCTGAGCGTCGACAACCTCTTCATCTTCTTCATCATCATGGGCCGTTTCGCCGTGCCCAAGGTCTACCAGCACCGGGTGCTGCTCGTCGGCATCCTGATGGCGCTGGTGATGCGCGGCATCTTCATCGCGCTCGGCGCGGCGGCCCTGCAGCGGTTCAGCTGGCTCTTCTACGTCTTCGGCGCCTTCCTCGTCTACACCGCCATCAACCTGATCCGTCAGCACGGCCACGACGACGAGGACGAGTTCAAGGAGAACGCGCTGCTGCGCTGGGTGCGCAAGGCCTTCCCCACCACGCCCGACTACGTCGGCCACAAGGTGATCGTCAAGATCGACGGCAAGCGCATGGTCACCCCGATGCTCATCGTCATGGTGGCGATCGGCACGACCGACCTGCTGTTCGCGCTCGACTCGATCCCCGCGATCTTCGGTCTCACGCAGGACCCCTTCATCGTCTTCACCGCCAACGCGTTCGCCCTGATGGGCCTGCGTCAGCTGTACTTCCTGCTCGGCGGTCTGCTGCAGCGCCTGGTCTACATCAGCTACGGCCTGGCGTTCATCCTTGGCTTCATCGGGGTTAAGCTGATTCTCGAGGCCATGCATGCCAGCGGGGTCTCGTGGGCTCCTGAAGTGCCCATCTGGATGTCCCTGACCGTGATCGGAGTCACGATGGTCGTCACCACCGTGGCAAGTCTGCTGAAGTCTCGCAGCGACGCTCGGAAGGGGAAGGAAATTCCCACCTCCGCGAGCGCCAACGAGGGCTAGCGCGAGGGTGGCCCAGGCGCTTTGCTTCGTGTAACAGAGGCGAAGTCTGTAACATCTCGGCAAAGCGCCCGTCCGTAGTCACCATCAAAGGTTGTCAGTGTCAGACGATTCCGCAAGTCGCCAGGAGGGCCGCCGCGTCAGGCTGGCCCGTGGCGTCTCTCCGTGGCTCTTCCCGACCGTGGCCGCCGCGACGGCCACGACCTTCCTCAGCAGCCGTGACCGGCGCTGGGGTTTCGCGGCCGTGCCGCTGACCGCGCTCACGGGCGCGATGCTCTGGTTCTTCCGCGATCCCGACCGCGAGCCCGGGGAGGGCAGGATCCTCTCGCCCGCCGACGGGGTCGTCCAGAGCATCGACCCGTGGCCGGACGGCCGCACCAGGGTGGCGATCTTCATGAGCCCCCTCAACGTGCACGTCAACCGCGCGCCCCTTGCGGGAACCATCACCTCCGTGCAGCATGTGGCGGGTGGGTTCCTGCCGGCTTTCAACAAGGACAGCGACCAGAACGAACGCGTGGTGTGGCATTTCGAGACCGCGCTCGGTGACATCGAGATGGTGCAGATCGCGGGCGCGGTGGCGCGCAGGATCGTGCCGTACATGACCTCCGGCGAAAAGGTCTCGCAGGCCGAGCGAGTCGGTCTCATCAGGTTCGGTTCGCGGGTGGACATCTACCTTCCCGAAGGGATCTCGCCCGCCGTGCGCGTCGGCGAGAAGACGGTGGCGGGGGTGACTCGAATTGACCGCGGCTGAGGCTGGTGGCTGGCAGGCCGAAGAAGAGGAGCCGCGCGGCCCTGTGGGCAAGGCCTTCAGGCTGTCGGCGGCCGACTCCCTGTCCCTGGGCAACGCGCTGTGCGGCTTCCTGGCCGTCTGCGTCCTCGCCTCGTCGGCGATCCAGGCGCTGAAGGCGGGCGCCGGCTTCGTGCCCGACCCGCGCTACTTCGCCACCGCCGTGGTGCTGCTGCTGATCGGCGCCACGTGCGACCTGTTCGACGGCCTGGTCGCGCGGCGCTTCCGCGCCTCCGCGATGGGCGCCGAGCTCGACAACCTGGCCGACGTGATCAGCTTCGGCTTCGCGCCCGCCTTCATGGTGGTGATCTGGGGCGGCTTCACCGGCAAGCTGCCGCTGACGGCCGTCATCCTGGCGGCGGCGTCGGTGCTCATCGCCGGATGCGTACGGCTGGCCCGCTTCGCCTGCGTCAAGACCAAGAGCGGCGACTTCATGGGCCTGCCGATCCCGATGGGCGCGATGACGGTCGTCTCGATCGTGCTGCTGTTCCAGCCCAACTGGTTCTCGCTGGCCGCCGTGCTCGGCGTCGCGTGGCTGATGGTCAGCCGCATCGAGTACCCCAAGCCCAAGGGCCAGCTCGCGGCCGTGGTGCTCGCCTGGATCATGATCAACGTGGCCTGCCTCACCGCGTGGGCCGCCTGGCCGCAGGGTGGCGACACGCTGATCCAGGTCGGCGCCACCATGCAGATCGCGCTGGTCGCCGCGATCCCGCTCCGGGTGCTGCTGTTCAAGCGGGAACAGCGCAAGGAGCGCAAGGAAGCCGCCCGCGTCGGCGACTGATCAAGGTCTGTCCCTCCTGCGGGTGGGCTCGCCCGGGTTTACTGGAACCATGCGCGAGCACACCCGCACCTATTTTCTCGGCCGGCTGGCCAGGGAGCTGGAGCGGCGCGGCCTGACGGCGCGCCTGCGCGCCGACCCGCCGTCCCTGCGGGTCGGCGGGGAGCAGGGCCCGGGTCTGCTGACCGAGACCGTCGACTGCGTCGCGCTGGCGGAGGGCTGGTTCTACCGGTGGTCGTGGGGCGAGGTGCTGGCCAGCACCGCCGACCCGGCCGCGGCGGCCGACAAGGTCGTCCGCATCCTGGCACACCCGACGCCGGCTCTCCGTGACCTCGCTCCCGAGCGCGGGCTCCGGCCGTGCGGCGGCCGCCCCGGTACGGCGGATGCTTGCCGTACCGGGAGAGCTCACCAGCCGCGGGCCTTCCACTCCGGCAGCGAGGGGCGCTCGGCGCCGAGCGTGGTGTCCTTGCCGTGGCCCGGGTACACCCACGTCTCGTCGGGCAGCCGGTCGAACAGGCGCTCCACGACGTCGGTGTAGAGCTGCTCGAAGCGCACCGGGTCCTTCCCCGTGTTGCCCACGCCGCCGGGGAACAGCGAGTCGCCGGTGAACAGGTGGTGGCCGTCCTCCTCGCCCCCGTCGTACAGCAACGCGACCGAGCCAGGCGTGTGGCCGCGCAGGTGGATCACCTCGAGCGTGAGCACGCCCACGGAGATGCGGTCACCGTGCTCCACCAGCCGGTCGACGGGCACCGGCAGCACGGGCGCGTCGAGCGGATGGGCGATCGTCGTCGCGCCCGTCACCTTGACCACCTGCTCCAGCGCCTGCCAGTGGTCGCCGTGCTGGTGCGTGGTGACCACGGCCGAGATCGGCTGGTCCGACATCAGCGCCAGGATCCGGTCGGCGTCGGCCGCCGCGTCGATGATCAGCCCGTCGCCGGTACGCGTGCACCGCAGCAGGTAGGCGTTGTTGTCGAACGGACCCACGGCGAGCTTGGTGATGGTCAGCCCGGACAGCTCACGTACGTCGGCTGGGCCGCCGACCTGGACATCGCCGGTGTAGCTCATGGGCTCTCCTCTGGATAGGTGTCAGGAGGCGCCGAAGGCAGATCCGCCGGAGCGGGCATGGTCAGCCACGGCGGCGGCGGAGGTACCTCCGCGGGGGCGGCGCCCGGCTCCTCCGGCACCACCCTAATGCCCTGCCCCGCCGACCGGCCGGTCAGCCAGGCGAGCACATCACGCGCCTCGCCTCGCACCACCGGCCCCTTCCCCAGGTCGCTCCACTCACCCACGGGGGCGGTCACCACGATGCCGCCGACCGTGCTCTCGCCGTACGGCCAGCAGGCCAGGCTGTCGTGCAGTTCCCTGCGCACGAACGCGTCCGGCCAGTCGGCGGGGGTGTATCCCGCCCCCAGGTCCACATGGTGGAGCTCCAGCTCTCGCACCCGCCGTACCAGGACGTACCAGGCGGGGTGCGGGGGCGGCATGAGCGCCGAGACCCGCGCCGACCACGCCTGCTCGGGCAGCTCCTCGATGGCGGCGGCCAGCCGCGCGGCGCCGGCGGCCAGGTCGGCGCGCTGCTCGGCGGCGGGGCGGCCGGCACCCGCCTCGATGTCGGCCGTCCGCCTGGCGCGATCGGGGTACTGCGGTGTCTCGACGCCGGTTCTGGCCCAGGTCAGCAGGTTGCCGAGGCCGTCGGCGTTGCGGGCGACATGGGTGATGACGTGGCCCCTGCTCCAACCGGGCAGTAGGGACGGCGCGGCGACCTCGGCGTCGTCGAGCGCGCCGACCGTGGCGAGCAGGCGGTCCGTGGCGGCGGCGAGCTCCGCGCGCAGCGCGGCGAGAACGGTCATGCGGGCATAATGCCGCAGCTCCCGTGGTTGACCATGCAAGGACCGGTACCGGCTCGGCAGAAAGCCGTACCCTGGTGAGGGAAGTTTCCGGCGGGGCAGAGCGGACCCCCGAAAATTGTCGGACCCTCCCTCTACCATCCCCCGTGGACCTATCAACACCTTCGACGTCGGGATCACCGTGGCAGACCGTTTGATCGTGCGTGGCGCACGAGAACACAACCTCAAGGACGTCTCGCTCGACCTTCCGCGAGACTCCCTGATCGTCTTCACCGGGTTGTCCGGCTCGGGCAAGTCGAGCCTGGCCTTCGACACGATCTTCGCCGAGGGTCAGCGCCGCTACGTGGAGTCCCTGTCCTCCTACGCCCGCCAGTTCCTGGGCCAGATGGACAAGCCCGACGTCGACTTCATCGAGGGCCTTTCCCCCGCGGTCTCCATCGACCAGAAGTCCACCAGCCGCAACCCCCGCTCCACGGTCGGCACGATCACCGAGGTCTACGACTACCTGCGACTGCTGTGGGCGCGCATCGGCAAGCCCCACTGTCCGGCCTGCGCCCGCCCGATCGCCAGGCAGACGCCGCAGCAGATCGTCGACAGGGTGATGGAACTGGAAGAGGGCACCCGCTTCCAGGTGCTCGCCCCGGTCGTCAGGGGCCGCAAGGGCGAGTACGCCGAGCTGTTCCGCGAGCTGCAGACCAAGGGGTACGCCAGGGCCAGGGTCGACGGCACGGTGATCCGCCTGGAGGAGCCGCCGACGCTGAAGAAGTACGAGAAGCACGACATCGAGGTCATCGTCGACCGGCTGTCGGTGAAGGAGTCCGCGCGCCGGCGGCTCACCGACTCGGTGGAGACGGCGCTGCAGCTGTCCGGCGGCACGATCACGCTGGAGTTCGTCGACCTGCCCGACGACGACCCTGGTCGCGAGCGCTTCTACTCCGAGCACCTCTACTGCCCTTACGACGACCTGTCGTTCGAGGAGCTCGAGCCGCGCTCGTTCTCCTTCAACTCGCCCTTCGGCGCCTGCCCCGAGTGCACGGGGCTCGGCACGAAGATGGAGGTCGACCCCGACCTCGTCGTGCCCGACCCGGAGAAGACGCTGGGTGACGGCGCGCTCAACCCGTGGGCGGGCGGCCACACCAGCGAGTACTTCATCCGCCTCATCGAGGCGCTCGGGCTGGCCATGGGCTTCAACCTCGACACCCCGTGGGAGCGGCTGCCGAAGAAGGCGCAGAAGGCGCTGCTGTACGGCCACGACGAGCAGGTCCACGTCCGCTACAGCAACAGGTACGGCCGGCAGCGCTCGTACTACACCACCTACGAGGGCGTCATCCCGTGGGTGCAGCGCCGGCACGCCGAGGCCGAGAGCGACTCCATGCGCGAGCGCTTCGAGGGCTACATGCGGGAGATCCCGTGCCCGGCCTGCAAGGGCGCCAGGCTCAAGCCCGTCTCGCTGGCCGTCACGGTCGCCGACAGGTCCATCGCCGAGGTCTCGCGCATGTCGATCGGCGAGTGCGCCAAGTTCCTGGCGGGGCTGCGGCTGTCCGAGCGCGACATGCACATCGCCGAGCGGGTGGTCAAGGAGATCAACGCCCGCATGGGCTTCCTGCTCGACGTCGGCCTCGACTACCTCACCATGGACCGCGCCGCCGGCACGCTGGCCGGCGGTGAGGCGCAGCGCATCCGCCTGGCCACGCAGATCGGCTCGGGCCTGGTCGGCGTGCTCTACGTCCTCGACGAGCCGTCCATCGGCCTGCACCAGCGCGACAACATGCGGCTGCTCGACACCCTCATCAGGCTGCGCGACATGGGCAACACGCTGATCGTGGTCGAGCACGACGAGGACACGATCGCCGCCGCCGACTGGGTGGTCGACATCGGCCCCGGCGCGGGCGAGCACGGCGGCCAGGTCGTCGTCTCGGGCACCGTCCAGGACCTGCTCGCCAACGAGGAGTCGCTGACCGGCGCCTACCTGTCGGGCCGCAGGTCGATCGCGATCCCCGGCAAGCGCCGCCAGCGCGACAAGAAGCGGCAGATCACCGTGAAGGGCGCGCGCGAGCACAACCTGAAGGGCGTCGACATCGACTTCCCTCTCGGCGTGTTCACCGCCGTCACCGGCGTGTCGGGCTCGGGCAAGTCGACGCTGGTCAACGACATCCTCTACAACGCCCTGGCCAAGGAGCTCAACGGCGCCCGCACGGTGCCCGGCCGCCACTCCAGGGTCAACGGCATGGACCTGGTCGACAAGGTCGTCCACGTCGACCAGTCGCCGATCGGCCGTACGCCCCGCTCCAACCCGGCGACCTACACGGGCGTCTTCGACCACATCCGCAAGCTGTTCGCGGCCACCACCGAGGCGAAGGTGCGCGGCTACCAGCCCGGCCGCTTCAGCTTCAACGTCAAGGGCGGCCGCTGCGAGGCGTGCGCCGGCGACGGCACCATCAAGATCGAGATGAACTTCCTGCCGGACGTCTACGTCCCCTGCGAGGTCTGCCACGGCGCCCGCTACAACAGGGAGACGCTGGAGGTCCACTACAAGGGCAAGACCATCTCCGAGGTCCTCGACATGCCGATCGAGGAGGCGCTGTCGTTCTTCGAGGCCATCCCGGCGATCAAGCGGCACCTGCAGACGCTCAACGACGTGGGCCTGGGCTACGTACGGCTCGGCCAGCCGGCAACCACGCTGTCGGGCGGTGAGGCGCAGCGCGTCAAGCTCGCCTCCGAGCTGCAGCGGCGCCAGACGGGCCGCACGATCTACGTCCTCGACGAGCCGACCACGGGCCTGCACTTCGAGGACATCAGGCGGCTGCTCGGCGTGCTCGGGCGACTGGTCGACGGCGGCAACACGGTGATCGTGATCGAGCACAACCTCGACGTCATCAAGACCGCCGACTGGATCATCGACATGGGCCCCGAGGGCGGCTCCCGCGGCGGCACGCTGGTCGCATCGGGCACGCCAGAAGAGGTGGCGCTGGTGGACGAGAGCCACACCGGCCGCTTCCTGCGGAAGATCCTGTCCGTCTGACGGGACGGCGAGGCGAGGGGGGCGGCGGGGCGCCGTCCCCCCTCCTCTCAGCGGGCGGTGCGGCCGCGCTGCAACCACCATTCGGCGACCAGCAGCGGGATGGTCCAGCCCAGCCACGTGCTCAGGCCCGCGACCGTCTGCATGAGCTGCTCCTCACCGCCCGCGGGGGCCGAGGGGAGCAGCAGCACCATCGCGACGAGTCCCCAGATCCGGTTCGTGATGATCGACATGGTGAGGGCGAAGCTGCGGATCATCCAGCGCCGATGCTCGGCGAACCGGCGCTGCCTGGCCATCCGCCATCCGACGATCGTGCAGGCCAGCCACAGCGGCGCCATGAGCAGGGAGCTGGCCATCGCCACCGGCCCGAACGGTGTCGCCCACGCCAGCACCAGCGCCAGCACGCCCGCCGGCAGCTGGGCCAGCACGTACACGCGGCCGACGACACGGTGCGCGCGCCGGTACCGCTGCCGGAACCACGGCCACACCTGTAGGCAGCAGGCCAGCATCGCGATCGACCCGAGCAGCACGTGCACGGACAGCACGGCGTAGTACCAGAGATGCGGTGAGGGCACCCGGGAGAGCGCGGGATCGAGCGAGACGTACGGCGGCAGCGAGAACGCGACGAACGTGAGGGCCACGACGCCGAGCGGCGCCACCCAGGGACGCCGCCACCAGCGCGGCCGGGAGGCGTGCTCCCCGCGCGGGCGAGGAGTGGTTGTGATCGTCATGGCCACACCATCAGGGCGGCCGCTGACCATCGGCGCACCATCCGCTGACCGCTGACCGCTGACCGCTGACCGCTGACTGCTGACCACTGACCGCAGTGCCGCCTGCCCGCGGCGGGGCCGGATGCGGGACCGAGGGGTGGTCTCAATAGGCTTAAGAACAGGTAAAGGCCCGGCCTGACATGGGCGACGGGGGAAGGTGGAGGGGGCACATGGCAGGCGAGGAGCAGGGCGGCGGCATGCCCGCGATCGGGCGGCGCGAGATGCTGGGCGCGACGGGCGTGGCCGTGTGCGGCGTCGCGCTGGCTGGCTGCGGCACCTCCGACGGGTCCGCGAAGGCGGTGGTGCCGCCGGGTATCAAGGGCAAGGTCATCGCCAAGAAGGCCGACGTGCCCGTGGGCAGCGGCAAGGTGATCCAGGAGTGGAAGATCGTGATCACCCAGCCCACGTCGGGGGTGTTCAAGGCGTTCACCGCCAGGTGCCCACACCGCGGCTGCTCGGTGAACCGGCCCCAGGACGGCGTCATGACCTGCCCCTGCCACGGCAGCGAGTTCGCCGCCGACACGGGCAAGTGCCTGAAGGGCCCCGCGACGGGCCCGCTGGCGGAGTTCGCGGTCAAGGTCGAGGGTGACGGCATCGTCATTCTGTAGGGGAAAACGGTAAATGTGCATGGACCCGAGCGCTGGTTGAGGAGAGGCTGAACCGGTGCGGTCGCGCCGGCCGTACCTGACAGAGACAGCGATTCCCGGGAGGGTGACCATGGCAGAGACGACACGCCGCGCGGTGGTGCTGGGAGCCGGAGGGGCCGGCCTGGGGGTGTTGCTCACCGCGTGCGCGGGATACGGCCAGCCCTCGGGCGACGTGGTGGCCGAACCCGCGGCGAGCGGAGCGGGTCAGGAGCAGTCGGCCGAGCCGGGATCGGCCGCCTCGCCCGGCAAGAAGGCGGGCGGTGGCGAGCTCACCGGCACGGCCGACATCCCCGAGGGCGGCGGCAAGGTCTTCGCCGACAAGAAGGTCGTGGTCACGCAGCCCACGGCAGGCGAGTTCAAGTGCTTCACGGCCGTGTGCACCCACCAGGGATGCACGGTCGACGACGTCTCGGACGGCACGATCAACTGCCCGTGTCACGGCAGCAGGTACAACATCGCCGACGGCTCGGTCGCCAACGGCCCGGCGACCAAGCCTCTGGCCGAGAAGAAGATCACCGTCGACGGCGGCAGCATCTCGTTGGCATAACGCACCTTCTTTCACAATTTTCTCAGCAGTCTGCGGTTGGTTGGGCCGCATGGCAGAAGACCTTCACAGCCGCAGGACCGTCATCGCCGGCGTGGGAGCGGGCGGCCTCACCATGGTGCTCGCCGCGTGCGGCGGCGACGGCGGCGCGACCAGCGCGGCGCCCCAGGCGCAGGAAAGCTCGGCGGCCCCGTCGGCGTCGGCCTCGTCAGCGGCACCGGCGTCGGCACCGGCGTCGACCGGCTCGGGCGGCGGTGCCCTCACGACGGCCGCCGACGTCCCGGTCGGCGGAGGGGCGATCTTCAAGGAGCAGAAGGTCGTCGTCACCCAGCCGGCCGCCGGGCAGTTCAAGTGCTTCAGCGCGATCTGCACCCACAAGGGGTGCCCGGTGACGTCGGTGGGCAACGGGACGATCGACTGCGCCTGCCACGGGAGCAAGTTCAGCATCGAGGACGGGTCGGTCAAGAACGGTCCGGCGACCGAGCCGCTGGGCGAGGTGCCGATCAAGGTCGACGGGGACTCGATCGCGCTGGCGTGAGGTGTCGCCCGCCGTACCCGAAGGGCCTTCGGGTACGGCGGGCGCGCGGTGCCATTACGACGGTGAGCGGCACGCTCGGGGCGCGGCGGACCGGGCCGCTCCCTCGGCGGGGCGGCTGGATGTTAGGCCCCGAGACCGCGCCGTCGACGGCCGCGGTTGACCGTCCGCTGGGCGGAGGCTGGATCGCGCTTGGTTGTCGGTGGCGGCCTATAGGCTCTTGAACGTGGCGAGCACCTTGAGTTTCCGTCCCAAGCCGGGATCGATCCCCGATTCCCCCGGGGTCTACCGGTTCCGGGACGCCAACGCCCGGGTGATCTACGTGGGCAAGGCCAAGAGCCTGCGCCAGCGGCTCAACTCCTACTTCGCCGACTTCGCCGGGCTCCATCCGCGCACGCAGACCATGCTCACCACCGCGGCGAGCGTCGACTGGACCATCGTCGGCACCGAGGTCGAGGCTCTCCAGCTCGAATACTCCTGGATCAAGGAGTTCGACCCGCGCTTCAACGTCAAGTACCGCGACGACAAGTCCTACCCCTATCTCGCGGTCACCATGGGCGAGGACTTTCCGCGCGTGCAGGTGATGCGCGGCGCGAAGAAGAAGGGCACCCGCTACTTCGGCCCCTACTCCCACGCCTGGGCCATCCGCGAGACCGTCGACCTGCTGCTGCGGGTCTTCCCCGTGCGCACCTGCTCGGCCGGGGTCTTCAAGCGGGCCGGCCAGATCGGCAGGCCGTGCCTGCTCGGCTACATCGACAAGTGCTCGGCCCCCTGCGTCGGCAGGGTGAGCCCGCAGGAGCACCGCGATCTGGCCGAGGACTTCTGCGACTTCATGGCCGGCAACACCGGGCGCTTCATCAAACGGCTCGAACAGGAGATGCGCGCCGCGGCCGCCGAGCAGGAGTACGAGCGCGCCGCCCGCATCCGCGACGACATCCAGGCGCTGCAACGCGCGCTGGAGAAGCAGGCCGTCGTGCTCGGCGACGCCACCGACGCCGACGTGATC
Source organism: Nonomuraea sp. NPDC003754 (assembly GCF_053605785.1). Lineage (NCBI taxonomy): Bacteria > Bacillati > Actinomycetota > Actinomycetes > Streptosporangiales > Streptosporangiaceae > Nonomuraea > Nonomuraea sp. NPDC003754. The sequence goes on along the minus strand of NZ_JBSGJX010000010.1, from coordinate 200,752 downwards.
GCCCTGGCCGAGGATCCGCTGGAGGCGGCCGTCCAGGTGTTCTACGTACGCGGCGGGCGCATCAAGGGTCAGCGCGGCTGGGTCGTCGACAAGGTCGAGGAGACCACGCCAGGCGAGCTGGTCGAGCACTTCCTGCTGCAGATCTACGCCGAGGGCGACATCCCCAGGGAGGTGCTGGTGCCGGCGCTGCCGCCGGACGCCGCGGCCGTCACCGAGCTGCTGGGCGAGCAGCGCGGCGCCAGGGTGGAGCTGCGGGTGCCGCAGCGCGGCGACAAGAAGTCGCTGATGGAGACCGTCGAGCGCAACGCCAAGGAGGCGCTGGCCCAGCACAAGCTGCGCAGGGCCGGCGACCTGACGACGCGCAGCCAGGCGCTGCAGGAGATCGCCGACGCGCTCGACCTCGACCAGGCGCCGCTGCGCATCGAGTGCTACGACGTCTCCCACCTGCAGGGGGAGAACGTCGTGGCGTCGATGGTGGTGTTCGAGGACGGCCTGGTCCGCAAGAGCGAGTACCGCCGCTTCGCCGTACGGACCAAGGAGGGCGACGTCGCCTCGATCCACGAGGTGATCACCCGCAGGTTCAAGCGCTACCTGGAGGAGCGTTCGGCCACCGGTGAGCTGACGGCGGAGGACGATCACGGGCACGGGCCGATCGACCCCGAGACCGGCAAGCCGCGCAAGTTCGCCTACCCGCCCAACCTGGTCGTGGTCGACGGCGCGGGCCCGCAGGCCGCGGCGGCGCAGCGGGCGCTCGACGAGCTCGGCATCGACGACGTCGCGGTGTGCGGCCTCGCCAAGCGGCTCGAGGAGGTCTGGCTGCCCGGAGACGACCAGCCGGTCATCCTGCCGCGCGCCAGCCAGGGTCTCTACCTGCTGCAACGGGTGCGTGACGAGGCGCATCGCTTCGCCATCACCTACCATCGATCCAAGCGGTCCAAGACGGTGAAGGAGAGCGCGCTCGACGGAGTGCCTGGCCTCGGCCCGGCGCGCAGGCAGGCGTTGCTCAAGCATTTCGGCTCCGTGAAGCGGCTACGTGAGGCCACCGTGGCCGAGATCTGCGAGGTCCCCGGCATCGGCCGCGCGACCGCAGAGGTGATCGTGTCAAGGTTTGCCCAGGAGTGAGGGTTATGAGCAGCCCAGAACATCAAGGACGCGCCGAGACCGCGTTCGTCATCGTGACCGGCATGTCAGGCGCCGGACGTAGCACCGCGGCCAAGGCGCTGGAGGATTTGGGCTGGTTCGTCATCGACAACCTGCCGCCTGGTCTGCTGTTCGCCATGGCGGAGGAGGCGGGCAGGGTGAAGCTGGCCGCCGACAAGGTGGCGGCCGTGGTCGATGTGCGGAGCCTCGCTTTCACCACCGACCTCAACGCCGCGATCGAGGAACTGGAGGCCCGCGGCGTGCGCGTCCGGGTCGTCTTCCTCGAGGCCAGTGACGAGGAGCTGGTGCGCAGGTTCGAGAACGTCCGCAGGCCGCACCCGCTGCAGGGCGAGGGCCGGCTGGTCGACGGCATCGCGCGCGAGCGCGGCATCCTACGCGAGGTGCGCGCCAACGCCGACCTGGTGATCGACACCTCCGCCCACAACGTCCACGAGCTGCGCAACAAGATCGTCGCCTACTTCGGCGGCGACGACCGGCCGGGGCTGCGGGTGAACGTTGTCTCCTTCGGTTTCAAGTACGGCCTGCCGGTCGACGCCGATCTCGTCGTCGACTGCCGCTTCCTGCCCAACCCGCACTGGGTGCCCGAACTGCGGCCGATGAACGGCCTCGACGTCCCGGTGCGCGACTACGTCCTCGGGCAGGCGGGCGCCAAGGAGTTCCTCGACGCCTACGAGGAGGCCTTCAAGATCGTCGCGGCCGGATACGCGCGTGAGGGCAAGAGCTACGCGACGCTGGCGGTGGGCTGCACGGGCGGCAAGCACCGCAGCGTGGCCATGGCCGAGCAGTTCGGCGCCCGGTTGCGTGACCGCGGCATGGAGGTCCAGGTGAGTCACCGGGATGTGGGCCGGGAGTGACGGATGGGCAGGCGAGCGTAGCCGGTCGCGAGACCAGGGCCCCGGATGCCGGGGCCCGGCCGTCCTCGCGGGGGCCTGGTGACCGTGCGGGGGTGTCGGCACGGGGTGAGGGCGACCTGGCGTCGCCGCCCCTGCGGGATCGCGGTGCTGGGACGGGGGCGTCCGTGCGTGATTCCGGTGGGCAGGCGTGGTCGTCCTGCTGGGGCTCCGGTGGCCGGGTGCGGTGGCCTGCCCGGGATTCCGCCGGCCGGGTGCGGTCGTCCGGGTGGGGGCCCGGTGGCTGGACAAGGCGGTGCGTAGGGGATCCCGGCGGCCGGGTGTGGTCGTCCCGGCAGGATCCCGGTGGCCGGGCCCGATGGTCCTTACGGGAGCACGGTGGTCGGGTGTGGTTGTCCCTGCGAGGTCCGGGTAGTGAGGTGCGGTTGGCGGCGCAAGGTACTGATGGCGAGGTTCGGGCGGATATGCGCGGTCCGGATGGTGACCTTCGAGAGGACCCGTGGGCTCCCGCCGCCGGGCGGGCGGGCCGCGGGCCGAAGGTGGTGGCACTCGGCGGCGGGCACGGCCTCTACGCCTCGCTCTCGGCGCTGCGGAGCGTGACCGACGAGCTGACCGCCGTCGTGACCGTCGCCGACGACGGCGGCTCCAGCGGCAGGCTCAGGCGTGAGCTCGGCGTGCTGCCGCCCGGAGACCTGCGCATGGCGCTGGCCGCGCTGTGCGGCGACGACGAGTGGGGCAGCACCTGGAGCGAGGTCGTCCAGCACCGGTTCAGGAGCGAGGGCGAGCTGCACGGGCACGCCGTCGGCAACCTGCTGATCGTGGCGCTGTGGGAACTGCTCGGCGACCCCGTGGCGGGCCTCGACTGGGTGGGGCGGCTGCTCGGCGCGCACGGCAGGGTGCTGCCGATGGCCTCGGTACCGCTCGACATCGTCGCCGAGGTCGAGCTCGACGGTGTGATCTCGACCGTCCGCGGCCAGGTGGCGTGCGCGCTCACGCCCGGCAGGGTCCAGGCCATCTCGCTGGTCCCCGAGGATCCTCCCGCGCGTCCCGAGGCCGTCCAGGCGATCCGCGAGGCCGACTGGGTGGTCTTCGGCCCGGGATCGTGGTTCACCAGCGTGCTGCCGCACCTGAAGGTCCCCGAGCTGGCCGAGGCGCTCCACGTGACCAGGGCCAAGCGGCTGGTGACGCTCAACCTGGCGCCGCAGCCCGGTGAGACCGACGACTTCTCCCCCCAGCAGCACCTGGAGGTGCTCAGGCAGCACGCGCCCGACCTCACGGTGGACGTGGTCCTGGCCGACACGGGCGTGGTCGACGACCGCGACGCGTTGGAGAAGGCCGCGGCCGCGCTCGGCGGCAGGCTCGTGACGGCCGTCGTGGCGGCCGAGGACGGCTCGCCGAGGCATGACCCACGACGTCTTGCCTCCGTCCTGGACGAGATTTTCCTCCAGAAGCGTTGATCCTGGTCGGCGCCGTGCGAAGGTGCGAGAGACTTCTTGGGAGCCGGTCTGTATGGGGGAGGACTAACGCTTATGGCAATGACAGGTGTGGTGAAGGACGAGCTGAGCCGACTGCCGGTGCTCAAGCCCTGCTGCCGCAAGGCCGAGGTGTCCACGCTGCTGCGCTTCGCGAGCGGGCTGCACCTCGTGGGCGGGCGCATCGTGATCGAGGCCGAGCTCGACACCAACGCCACCGCACGCCGGCTGATCAAGGACATCGGCGAGGTCTTCGGCCACAAGGCCGAGGTGCTGGTGCTCGCCCCCGCCGGGCTGCGCAAGGGCTCGCGCTACGTCGTGCGCGTCTACCGCGACGGCGAGGCGCTGGCCAGGCAGACCGGCCTGATCGACAACCACGGCCGCCCGGTACGGGGTCTGCCGCGCCAGGTGGTGGCCGGTGCCTCCTGCGACGCGGAGGCGGCCTGGCGCGGGGCCTTCCTCGCCCACGGCTCGCTGACCGAGCCCGGCCGTTCGATGTCGCTGGAGGTCACCTGCCCGGGGCCCGAGGCGGCGCTCGCGCTGGTGGGCTCGGCGCGACGGCTCAAGATCCACGCCAAGGCGCGCGAGGTGCGCGGTGTCGACAGGGTGGTGGTGCGGGACGGCGACGCGATCAGCGCGCTGCTGACCAGGCTGGGCGCCCACGACAGCGTGCTGGCGTGGGAGGAGCGGCGGATGCGCCGCGAGGTGCGGGCCACCGCCAACCGGCTCGCCAACTTCGACGACGCCAACCTGCGGCGTTCGGCGCGCGCGGCCGTGGCCGCCGGCGCGCGGGTGCAGCGGGCGCTGGAGATCCTCGGTGACGACGCCCCCGAGCACCTGGTCGTCGCGGGACGGCTCCGCGTCGAGCACAAGCAGGCCTCGCTCGAGGAACTGGGCCAGATCGCCGACCCGCCGCTGACCAAGGACGCCATCGCGGGCCGCATCAGGCGGTTGCTGGCGATGGCCGACAAGCGCGCCTCCGACCTGGGGATCCCCAACACCGAGGCCAACCTCACGGTGGAGATGATGGCTCCGTGACCCGGGGGCGCCGCGGGTCGGCGTCCGCGGTTTGCCGGTCTCCACGGCGCGGTGAGACTGCTCGCTGGGCGTGACCTGCCGGTCCGGAGGCGACGTGTGAGGTGCCAGGTCGCGTCGAGGGTGTCGCGGGGGCTCTCAGGTCACGGGTCGAGAGCCGCCGATGGCCGTGTGGGACGTGCGGCACTGTGGCCGCGGCGCAGGATGCCCAGCTTGAAAGCGCCTCCTGTCCGCGCTGGAGGGCCGTGCGTCGGGGTCAGGCATGCCGGGCCTGGGAGCGGGCTGGGGCCACGCACATAGGCCCGCGGGCTTCGGAGTGGAGCCGCTCACGTGCAGGTCAGCGGGTTCGGAGTGGGGCGGCGGTGGCCGGTGGTGTCGGGGCTTCGGGTGGAGCTTCGCGATCCGGGGTGACTTCGGCGGTTCTGGGGTGAAGCGGGCGGAGCCTCCCCGGACCGGGGCGAACCCGGGCGGGGGAGCTCAGCGGTTCCGCGGCGTGAACAGGTCGACCGGCTCCTCGGCGGGTACGGCGGGCGCTTGCGACGCGGCGGCCTCCCGGGCCGCCCTGACCGCTCTGACCCGCTTGTTCACGAACGCGAAGGCCGCCACCGCGCTGATCACCCAGAACAGCGCGATCACCGGGTCCTTCTGGATCACCTGGTCGAACCGCGTGACGACCGTGCGGGCGGCGGCCAGGTAGCCGGTGCCGGGGGCGGCCTTCACGGTGAGCACGGTCACGCCGATCGTGGTGCCGAGGGCGGCTCCGGCGGCGCCGTACAGGGCGGCCAGGACGGGCAGGACCGCGCTGGACGGTTGGACGGCCGTCATGCCGAGCCCGACGAGCACGCCTACCAGCACCGCGACGACGCCGAGGTTGTATTCGGTGATGCCGATGACCGTCCCGTGGAGACCGGCGCCGACGAGCATGGCCACCAGGCCCATGAGGGTGCCGGGTACCAGGCCTGACTTCTGCTGGCTCATGGTGATGAGGTCCTAGGAAATGAGGGGATTTGACGGTAACGAGTCGGGCACTTTACTCGACCGGGGCAAATGACGTGTGGTGATCGAGGAAAAACCGGACGGGACCTCACGTGGTCTAAACCAATTTGGGTCCGATAGTGTTTGCAGAGGTTTCAGCCCGCCATTCATGTACGAGGAGACGGTTCCGTGAGCATCCGCGTAGGCGTCAACGGCTTCGGTCGCATCGGCCGCAATTTCTGGCGAGCGGTCGCCGCCAGCGGCAAGGACATCGAGATCGTCGCGGTCAACGACCTGACCGACAACGCGACGCTCGCCCACCTGCTGAAGTACGACAGCATCCTGGGCCGCCTGCCGTACGAGGTGAAGGCCAGCAGTGACGAGATCACCGTTGACGGCAAGGCCATCAAGGTCTTCGAGGAGCGCGACCCCGCCAAGCTGCCCTGGGGCGACCTTGGCGTCGACGTCGTGGTGGAGTCGACCGGCCTGTTCACCGACGCCGCCAAGGCCAAGGTGCACGCCGACAACGGCGCCAAGAAGGTGATCATCTCCGCGCCCGCCAAGGGCGAGGACATCACCATCGTGATGGGTGTCAACCACGACAAGTACGACCCCGCCGCGCACACGATCATCTCCAACGCCTCCTGCACCACCAACTGCCTGGCCCCGATGGCCAAGGTCATCCACGACGCCTTCACCATCGAGAAGGGGCTGATGACCACCATCCACGCCTACACGCAGGACCAGAACCTGCAGGACGGCCCGCACAAGGACCTGCGCCGCGCCCGCGCCGCCGCGCTCAACGTGGTCCCGACCTCGACCGGCGCCGCCAAGGCCATCGGCCTGGTGCTGCCCGAGCTGAAGGGCAAGCTCGACGGTTTCGCGATGCGCGTGCCGATCCCCACGGGCTCGGCCACCGACCTGACCGTCGACCTGGCTCGCGAGGTCACCGTCGAGGAGGTCAACGCCGCCGTCAAGGCCGCCGCCGAGGGCCCGCTCAAGGGCATCCTGACCTACACCGAGGACGAGATCGTCTCCAGCGACATCGTCACCGACCCGGCCTCCTGCATCTTCGACGCCGGCCTGACCAAGGTCATCGGCAACCAGGTGAAGGTCGTCGGCTGGTACGACAACGAGTGGGGCTACTCCAACCGCCTCGCCGACCTGATCCAGCTGGTGGGCGCTGACCTCTGATGCGCACGCTCGACGATCTCGACGTGAAGGGCCGGCGCGTCCTGGTGCGCGCCGACCTCAACGTCCCCCTCGACGGGGAGACGATCACCGACGACGGCCGCATCCGCGCGTCGGTGCCGACGATCAGCACCCTGGTGGAGCGCGGCGCGAAGGTCGTCGTCTGCGCCCACCTGGGCCGTCCGAAGGGTGAGCCGAACCCGAAGTACTCCCTCGGGCCGGTCGCCAAGCGCCTGGGCGAGCTGCTGGGCCAGGAGGTCGCCTTCTCGCCCGAGGTGATCGGCACCGAGACGGTCGAGCGTCTCCAGGACGGCCAGGTGGCCCTGCTGGAGAACCTCCGCTTCGACCCGGGCGAGGAGTCCAAGGACGACGCGGTCAGGCGCGCCTTCGCCGAGCGGCTGGCCGCCCTGGCCGAGCTGTACGTCGGCGACGGCTTCGGCGCCGTGCACCGCAAGCACGCCAGCGTCTACGACGTGCCGCAGCTGCTGCCGCACGCGGCGGGCAGGCTCATCGTGGCCGAGGTCGAGGTGCTCAGGAGGCTCACCGAGGACGTGGCGCGGCCCTACGTGGTCGTGCTGGGCGGCGCGAAGGTCTCCGACAAGCTCGGCGTCATCGCCAATCTGCTCACCAAGGTCGACAGGCTGCTCATCGGCGGCGGTATGGCCTACACCTTCCTCAAGGCCCAGGGTCACGAGGTCGGGGCGTCGCTGCTGCAGGAGGACCAGCTCGACCAGGTGCGCGGCTTCCTCGACGAGGCGGCCAAGCGCGGCGTCGAGCTGCTGCTGCCCGTCGACGTGCTGGCCGCCACCCACTTCGCCGAGGACGCCGGCCACGAGGTGGTCGACGCCGACAAGATCCCCGCCGACCGGCAGGGGCTCGACATCGGCCCGCGCAGCCGCGAGCTGTTCGCGAGCAGGCTGGCCGACGCGCGCACCGTCTTCTGGAACGGCCCCATGGGCGTGTTCGAGTTCGACGCGTTCGCCGGCGGAACTCGTGCGGTGGCCGAGGCGTTGGTCGCTTCCGAGGCCTTCACCGTGGTGGGCGGCGGCGACTCGGCGGCAGCCGTACGCCGGCTCGGCTTGCCGGAGGACGGCTTCTCCCACATTTCCACCGGTGGTGGGGCTAGCCTCGAGTATCTCGAAGGCAAGACCCTGCCCGGTCTGGCCGTCCTGGAGGACTGACGTGCAGCGAAACCGACGCGCCGAGAGCGGATGCGTGGTGAGCGGGCGTTGACCACACGCAAGCCGCTCATCGCCGGCAACTGGAAGATGAACCTCAACCACCTCGAGGCCATCGCGCTGGTCCAGAAGCTCGCCTTCGCGCTGAACGACAAGGACTTCGACAAGGTCGAGGTGGCGGTGCTGCCGCCGTTCACCGACCTGCGCAGCGTGCAGACGCTGGTCGACGGCGACAAGCTGCGCATCGTGTACGGCGCGCAGGACCTCTCCCAGCATGAGGCCGGCGCCTACACCGGCGACGTGTCCGGCGCGATGCTGGCCAAGCTCGGCTGCACGTACGTGACGGTCGGCCACTCCGAGCGCCGCCAGTACCACGACGAGGGCGACGGCGTCGTCAACGCCAAGGTCCTGGCCGCCTACCGGCACTCCCTGACGCCGATCCTGTGCGTCGGCGAGGACCTCGGGGTACGGCACGCGCAGGGCCAGGTGGCCCACTGCGTGTCACAACTTGAAGCCGCTCTGCGCAGAGTCACCGAAGAGCAGGCAAAATCGATAGTGGTGGCCTACGAGCCGGTCTGGGCGATCGGTACCGGCGAGGTGGCCACCCCGCAGGACGCACAGGAGGTGTGCAGCGCGCTCCGAGCACGACTCGCCGCGCTCTACACGCCCGAAGTGGCCGCCGGCATCCGTATCCTTTACGGAGGCTCGGTCAAGTCTGACAACATCGCCGGGATCATGGCTCAGCCCGACATCGACGGCGCCCTCGTGGGCGGCGCCAGCATCGATGCAGGGGAGTACGTCAAGATCTGCCGTTTCGGCGAAATGTCTGGCTAACTGGAGCGTTCGGAGGGTGCGACTTGACAGCAGGTCGTACCCTCTAGAAGCAAGTTTGAATCGTCGCGCGAACTGAGCATTGAAAGAACGGGTCTACGGTGATTATCGGAATCTCCATCGCCCTCATCCTGGCGAGCTGCCTGATGATCCTGCTGGTGCTGCTCCACAAGGGTAAGGGCGGAGGTCTGTCCGACATGTTCGGCGGCGGCTTCTCGTCGAGCTTCGGCGGTTCCTCGGTGGTGGAGCGCAACCTCGACCGGCTGACAATCATCACCGGCATCGTCTGGTTCGTCTGCATCATCGCCCTTGGCCTGCTGCTCAAACCCTGACAGCACGTCAACGCGTGACAGTGATTCTCCCCCCGCCGCACGCGGGGCGATCGAGCGAGGAGTTCATCCGTGGGTAGTGGCAACGCGATCCGTGGCAGCCGAGTCGGCGCCGGCCCTATGGGGGAGGCCGAGCGCGGCGAGGCAGCTCCGAGAGTGCGGGTCTCGTTCTGGTGCGCCAACATGCATGAGACGCGCCCCAGCTTCGCCAGTGACGCGGCGGTCCCCGAGACGTGGGACTGCCCCCGTTGCGGGCTCCCTGCCGGCCAGGATGAGGCGGCGCCGCCGGCTCCCCCGAAGAACGAGCCGTACAAGACGCACCTGGCGTACGTGAAGGAGCGCAGGAGCGACAAGGACGGCAAGGCGATCCTCGAGGAGGCCCTCGAGCGCCTGCGCGCCAACAGGTCCCCCTGGTAGAACTTCGGTGAACGCGAAGACCCCGGCCCGCACGGGCCGGGGTCTTCGCGTTGCGCGGGGCTGAGCGCTCCGCTGCGGGCCTCGCGCGGCAGAGGGCGACTCCCCCCCTCGGCGGGAAGCGCGGAAGCGGCGCGTCCGGGGCTCGCGCCCCGGACGGGCCCGAACGGGTCAGCGCTGGTAGACCGGTTCTCCGTCGACGAAGGTCAGCCGCACCCGCGTGGTCCAGATCTCCGCGGCGGGCAGGGTGAACGGGTCGCGGTCGAGAACGACCAGGTCGGCGGGACGGCCCGGCTCGATGGAGCCCGCCGGCGACCGGTTGACCCACGCCGAGCCGGCCGTGTAGGCGGTCATGACGGTGGCCAGGTCGATCCGCTCGCCCGGCAGGAACGGCGTCTGCGCGGTCGGGTAGTCCGCGTGGACGGATCCGCCCGGCTCGGTACGGTTGACCGCCACGTGCATGCCCTGGATCGGGTCGGCGTTCGACACCGGCCAGTCGCTGCCCGCGCACAGCCGGGTGCCGTGCGACAGCAGCGCCGCGAACGGGTACTGCCAGGCCGAGCGTTCCTCGCCGAGGAAGGGCAGCGTCAGCTCGTCCATCTGCGCGTGGTGGGTGGCCCACAGCGGCTGCAGGTTCGCGGTCACGCCGAGCGCGGCGAAGCGCGGCACGTCGGAGGGCTCGATGATCTGCAGGTGCGCGATGTGGTGCCGGTTGGCCGGCGCGGTCCCCTCGAGGCTGTCCAGGGCCTCTCGTACGGCCCGCTCGCCGATGGCGTGGAAGTGCACCTGGAAGCCGTGCCGGTCGAGCTCGGCGACGTGACCGCGCAGCTTGACGGGGTCGATGTAGGACAGGCCGGTCCCGCCGCACCTGCAGTAGGGCTCGATCACCGCGGCGGTGAAGTTCTCGGTGATGCCGTCCTGCATGATCTTCACCGCGCCGGCGCGGAACCTGTCCAGGCCCTCGGCCATGGCCCGGCGCTCGATCAGCGACTCGATCTGCTCGGCGCCCTGGGTGCGGTCCCACCACAGCGCGCCGACCACGCGGGCCTTCAGCCGCCCAGCCTTGGCCGCCGACAGGTAGGTGGGCAGCTGGTCGTCGGAGCCGGCGTAGGAGCCGACGATCGCGTCCTGCCAGCCGGTGATGCCCAGGGAGAACAGGTGCCGCTGGGCGGTCAGCAGCGCCGCGTCGAGGTCGTCGGCGGTCGGGCGCGGCGTGAGCAGGCCCACCAGGTCCATCGCGCCCTCGTGCAGCACGCCGCTCGGGGTGCCGTCGGCGTCACGCTCGATCCGGCCGTCGGCAGGGTCGGGGGTGTCGCGGGTGATGCCGGCCAGCTCCAGCGCGCGCGTGTTGACCCAGGCCGCGTGGTGGTCGCGCTGGATCAGGTAGGCGGGCCGGTCGAGGAAGTCGAGCTGGGAGCGGTGCGGCAGGCCGCCGGGGAAGGCGGACATGTCCCAGCCGCCGCCGTCGATCCACTCCTTGTCGCAGCCCGCCGCGTACTCGGCGATCCTGGCCAGGTAGGCGTCCAGCCCGTAGATCTCCGACAGGTCGCACTTGGCGTGCTCGAGCCCCGCCTGGACCGGATGGATGTGCGCGTCCGTGACGCCGGGCATGAGCAGGCCGCCGTCGAGGTCGACCGTCTCGTGCGCGGGCGCCTGCCGTACCAGGTCGGCCTCGGCGCCGACGGCGACGATCACGCCGTCGCGCACGAGCACGGCGTCGTCGGTGGGGGCGGATCCGGTGGCGGTGAAGACGCGTCCGCCGCGGAAGAGGGTGTGCAACGGGACTCCTTAGTGACCGGTGATGAGATCGGCGAAGCGCGCCAGAGCGGACGTGCGGGACGTGGAGCGCTCGCGGGCGTCGGCCGCGCGGTACAGGCGGTACATGGAGTGGACGCCGAGCCAGCGCAGCGGCTCGGGCTCCCACGCGCGCACCTCACGGCCCACCCACGGCAGGGCCGTGAGCTCGCCGGGCTCGTCCAGGATCAGGTCCCTGAGGGTACGGCCGGCCAGGTTGGTCGTGGTGACGCCGTGCCCGGTGTAGCCGCCGGCCCAGCCGAGGCCCGTGGCGTGGTCCACGTGGACGGTCGAGCACCAGTCGCGCGGCACGCCCAGGACGCCCGACCAGGCGTGGGCGATCCTGGCGGAGGCGGCGGCGGGGAAGAAGTCGACCAGCAGCGCCCACAGCGCCTCGACGGTCCACTCGTGGGTGTGCCCCCTGGCGTCGACGCGCGAGCCGTACAGGTAGGGCCTGCCCCGGCCGCCGAAGGCGATGCGGCCGTCGGCGGTGCGCTGGGCGTACATGTAGTAGTGGGCCAGGTCGCCGAGCAGTTCGGCGCCCTCCCAGCCGACCTGGTCCCAGAAGGCGTCGGGAAGCGGCTCGGTGACGATCATGGAGCTGTTCATGGGCAGCCACTGCCGCCGCAGCCCCTTGATGGTGGCGGTGAAGCCCTCGGTGGCCCTGATCACGTAGTCGGCGCGGACCGTGCCGTACGGCGTGACGGCCCGGTGCGGCGCGATCTCCTCGACCGGTGTGCGTTCGAAGATCTCGACCCCCGCCTCCCTCACCGCCCTCGCCAGCCCCCGCACCAGCTTGCCCGGATGGATCCTGGCACAGTGCGGGCTCCACGAGGCCTGGACCGCGCCCGCCACGCGCAACCTGGCCTCGCGCTCCTCGGCGCTCAGCAGGGTCGCCTCGACGCCCCATGCGGCGCCCGCGGCGACCGAGGCGCGCAGCCTGGCCGCCTGCGCGCTGCCCCTGGCCACGTTGAGCACGCCGCCCTTGACGATGTCGGCGTCGATGCCCTCCTTGTCGCAGACGGCGATCACCTCGTCGATGGAGGAGTACATCTCGCGCTGCAGCCGCCTGGTGGCCTCCGCGCCGTGCGTCTTGGCGTAGCGCTCGTGGCTGCCGGCCAGGTCGCCGGTCAGCCAGCCGCCGTTGCGCCCGGAGGCGCCGAATCCGGCGAACTCCTTCTCCAGCACCACGACGTCGAGCGAGGGTCTGGCCCGCTTGAGGTAGTACGCCGTCCAGAGCCCGGTGTAGCCGGCGCCCACGATCGCCACGTCCGCTTTGCGGTCGCCGTCGAGGGCGGGTCCGATGGGCGGCTCACCGAGGGAACGATGCCAGTAGGAGACGTCTCCGTTGACGAAGCCGTCGCTGAACGAAGGAACACGCGTGCTCATGGGGCACATCCTGCTATATCCGCATATCTCCATGCATCTCGCCACGGAATTCGCGATGAAACACTTTCAGCCGTTGGTTGTAACAAACGGGACGCATCCTGGCGGCATGGGATTTCTGCGCATCCGTACCACCGTTGACGAGCGGCCCGGAAGGCTGGCCTCGCTGGCCGCCGCGCTCGCCGAGCGGGGTGGCAACATCCTCGGGCTGAGCGTCCAGCCCGACACCGACGGCACGGTCGACGAGTTCGTCGCGGACATTCCCGCCAGTCCCGACGTGGTCAAGGCGGCGCTGGAGTCGGCGGGCGGACGCCGCGTCCAGGTCGTCGCCGCCAACGCGCACGAGCTGACCGACGAGCCCACCAGGGCGCTGCTGCTGGCCTCGCGACTGCGCGTGGCGCCGTGGCGGCTGCCCGACCTGCTGGTCGAGCTCCTGCGCGCGGACGACGCCCGCTGGGTCTATGGTGACGCCGTGCGCGATCTTCCCGACCCGACCCTCCTGGTCGTCCCCGTGGCCGCCAAGCGGGCCATCAAGGTGCGCAGGAGCCGGCTGCCGTTCACGCTCACCGAGGCCGCCCGCGCCGCCTCCTTCGTACGGCTGGCCCAGCCGCCCGCCGACCCGGCAGGCGGCGAGCGCGAGATCAGGCTGTCCGACGGCACCGAGGTCGTGGTCAGGCCGCTGACCGCCATCTACCGCGAGGCCGTCAAGGACCTCCACGACAGGTGCTCGCCCGAGAGCCGCAGGTTCCGCTACTTCACCTCCATGCCCGCGCTGCCTCCCCGGGTGTTCGACCGGCTGTGCGACCGCGGCAGGGGGCACTCCCTGGTGGCGGGTCACGACGGCCAGGTCGTGGCGCTGGCCAACCTGATGTTCACCCCGGATCCGGGCATCGCCGAGATGGCCGTGCTGGTCGAGGACCGCTGGCAGGGGCGCGGTCTGGGCGCGGCACTGGCCAGGATGCTGGTGGAGGGGGCGCGGGACCTCGGTTACGCCGAGGTCCGGGCCACCCTGCTGTCGGACAACACGCGCATGCGGCGGCTGATGGTCTCGCTGGGCGCCACGCTCGGCTACACCGAGGACCCCGGCGTCGTCGAGGCCCGGCTCGCCGTGGGCGCCCTGGTCTAGGCGTCCTGCGCCTCCTGGCCGCCGGGGGTGTCTCTGGTATCGCCGGCGGCCTTCGGGTCGGCAGCGGCGCCCAGGGCGTCCAGGCGGCGTTCGATCCGCTCGAGGCTCTCCTGGATCTGGCGGAGCCGGAGGTCGAGCTGCAGCCGTTCCCTCGGCGATCCCGGGCGGAGCCGCCGCACCACCCGGTGCCTGAGCCTGTTCAGGTCGAGCCCCCGGCCGACGAGCACCTGGGCGGCCACGCCCTCACCCTCGTGGATCAGCCCGAGCAGGATGTGCTCGGTGCCGATGTGGTGGTGCCCGAGCTGCAGCGCCTCGCGCAGCGACAGCTCGAGCACCTTCTTGGCGCGCGGGGTGAAGGGGATGTGGCCGGCCGGCGGCGCGGGGCCCGGCTCGACGACCTCCTCGATCGCCGCCCGCAGCTCGTGAAGGTCGGCGCCGCAGTCGCGCAGCACCATCGCCGCGAGGCCGTCGTCCTCGCGGAGCAGGCCCAGGAGCAGATGCTCGGTGCCGATGTAGTCGTGGTTGAGCGTCCTCGCCTCTTCCTGGGCCAGGACGACCACGCGGCGGGCATGGTCGGTGAAGCGCTCGAACACGGGGCCTCCGTTCGAGTGGGCTGCTTCCACTATGCGCTACAACTCCCGCCCTGCGGGGTAGGTGTCAAGTGTGGATCTTGACGAGATCGCCGACCGGCTCTACGCGCTGCCCGTGGCCGAGTTCATGGCCGCGCGTGAGGCGGAGGCCCGCGCGGCCAAACAGGCGGGACAGCCGCAGCTCGCCCGCCAGGTGGCCGCGCTGCGCAAGCCCACGGTCGCCGCGTGGGCGGTCAACCAGCTCGCCCGCGCCCATCCTGACGAGCTGGCCGAACTGCTGGAGCTGGGCGAGGACCTGCGCGCCGCGTGGGCGGCGCAGGACAGGGCGGCGTTGAGCGAGCTCACCGACCGGCGCGCCAGGCTCTCCCAGCGGCTGCTGCGGCTGGTCCCCTCGGCGGGGCCCGAGGTGGAGCAGACGCTCGACGCCGCGACGGTGAACGCCGAGGCTGCCGAGCAGGTACGGCGCGGCCGTCTGGCCAAGCCGCTCAGCTACAGCGGCTTCGCCCCCGCGCCCGCGCCCAAGGCGCCTCCCGCGCGCAAACCCTCGCAGGAGGAGCAGCGGGCGGCGGAGGAGCGCAAGGCCAGGCAGCTGGCCGAGGCGACCGCGGTCTACGAGGAGTGGCGCGAGACGCTGGCGCAGGCCGTACGGGAGAGGGACGAGCGGGCCGCCAAGGTGGCGACGCTGGAGAAGAAGCTGGCCAAGGCCCGCCGGAAGCTCGCCGAGGCCGACCAGCGGGCCGAGGTGGCCCGGCGGGAGGAGGCGCACGCGCGGGCGCGACTGCGGGATTGAGGAACAGCGGCCGGCGACGCTGAGCGGAACCGTCGCGCGCATGGCTCCCAGATGGTCGCGCGAATATTCGCATGACGGCCCGCATGAAGATCGGCTAGGGATGTCTCATGCCGATTCATGTGCGCCTCGACGACCTGTGCCCGGAGACCTGGGAGGAGGTGGCCGACCTGACGGTGGCCGACGACCAGCGTGACCTCATCGCGTCGAACCTGTACTCGATCGCGGAGAGTCGCTTCTTGCCGGGCTTCATGACCCGGGCGGTGGTGCACGACGAGCGCCCCGTGGGCTTCGCGATGTACGGTCCCGATCCCGACGACGGTCAGATGTGGCTGTACCGGTTGATGATCGACCAGGCTCACCAGGGCAAGGGTCTGGGCCGGGCCGCTCTCGAGCAGGTCGTCACACATGTGCGGGACGAGCTCGGCGCCCCTGTGCTGCGGCTGGGCGTACGCGCCGACAACGTCGCGGCCAAGGCCCTCTACCTCTCCGCCGGATTCGTCCCCACCGGGCAGACCTTCGGCGAGGAGGACATCCTGGAACTCCGCCTGTCGGCCGGCGCGGCCGTCATTCGGCGTTGACGTTCGGGCGCTGGTCTCACCTTCCATGCCGGGCATCGGGATTAACGGGGATTTGTGTCGGCGTCGCGTTGTTCCAGGCTGTCTTCCGTGTCGACACAATCCCCTTGCGCGACAGATTTCGATAATTCCACGGCGTCGCCTGACCCTCGTGCCTTCCGCTTGGCTCGCCATGACATCCCTGCGAGACGCGCCTGTGCACGTCAGGCGCGTGTCCGTCGAGGGTGAGCCCGGAGGTGAGGTGGTTCCGATGTCCTGGCCATTCAACGGGTGGGACAAAAACACGGTGAAACATGGCCGATAAAGAGGATGGTGGCCATTTCTGGGTGGGAAACCGGCGTTAACCTCGCATTCAATTGATTTCCCATTCATTTGCAAGAGCCCTCCACCACTGTCGGTTCCGCAGGGAAGAGCGGCGACGGCTGGAAGGGGGATCACGTGGGTGGGCGTTCGGGAGACCCGGCTGTCCTGCGCGACATCGTGAGCGCCGAACTCGGGCGAGCGGGCGCGCAGGACTGGTCGATCGCCGAGGACGACCTCTGGTGCAAGGTCACGCCGGACGCGTACGCGATGCCCGACCAGGGATGGAAGCTGCACGTCTCCGCGACGATGCTCTCCGCGCCGGTGGTGCTCTCCCGCGTCTCGCGGGTGCTCGCCGAGGCCGGTTGCGCCTTCAAGTTCCCCTCCCGGCTGGGCGACTACTGGAAGTTCCTCGAACCGCACTGCGGCCGCGCGCAGGCCGGGAAGTTCGTCACCGTCTATCCGCTGGACGACGCCGAGTCGGTGCGCCTGGCGGCCCTGCTCGACGAGGCCACCCGTGGGCTTCCCGGGCCGTTGATCCTTTCCGACCGTCCGTACCGGCAAGGCGGGATCGTGCACTACCGCTACGGCGCCTTCAGCGGGCATCGCGTGCTCGGCAACGACGGGTTCTACGAGATCCGGCTGCGTTCGCCGGAGGGCCGGCTCGTTCCCGACGAGCGGCGGCCGCGCTTCTCCCCGCCGCCGTTCGCGACCTGCCCGTTCGAGGTTCCGGCGGCGAGCCGGCGTCCCGGGGCGGCCGCGGTCATGCTGAACGACCGGTTCGTCGTCCGCGAAGCCGTACGGCACGCGAACCGTGGCGGCGTCTACCTCGCCGAGGACACCAAGACCGGTCACGACGTGGTCGTCAAGGAGGGGCGTCCGCACGCGTGCGCCGATCTGAGCGGCAGGGACGCGCGGGATCGGATCGCGATGGAACGTTCCTGCCTGGAGGCTCTCGCGCCGGCCGGGATCGCGCCGGCCGTGGTGGACTTCTTCGAGCAGGGCGGCCACGCCTTCCTCGTCGAGGAGTTCGTCCAGGGTGTCACGCTGCAGCGCTGGTCGGACGGGAACGCCGGGCCGCTGGGCGAGGACGGGTTCGGCAACGGGGCGGCGGAGGTCCTGCCCCTCGTCAGCCGCCTGATCGCGGTGCTGAAGGCGCTGCACGGCCGAGGCTACGTGTTCGGCGACCTTTCGCCGAACAACGTGATGGTCTCGCCCGGCGGCGACCTACGGCTCATCGACCTGGAGCACACGGCCGTGCCGGGCACCACCGTCATGGTGGGCGGGACCCCGGGCTACCTGGCCCCGGAGCTGGCGGGCCACACAGGGGAGTTCCTGACCGCGCCGGAGGCGGTCGCCGACCTCTACAGCCTCGGCGCGATGGTGTACTTCCTGGCGGTCGGCGCCCACCTGGACCCGGCGGGCCCCGGCCGGGTCCCCGCGGTGGCCGGCGTGGCCGGGGTGGCCGCGGCCAACCCCACGCTCGCGCTGCTGCGGCGGCTCGTGGAAGGCCTGCTGGCGGAGGAACCGGAGCGGCGCTGGTCGCTGGGCAGGTGCGAGCGGTTCCTCGCCGCGCTCACACCGGAGCCCGCCGCCTCCCACCTCGAGGTCAGGTCACCGGAGCGCACCGTCGACCGGGAGGTCGCGCCGCCGGAGCGCGCCGCCGCCGACCGGGAGGTCAGGTCACCGGAGCGTGCTGACGCCAGCCGCGGGAACCGGCCACCGGAGCGGATCGACCGGCTGATCGATGACGGGATCGCCCACCTGGTGGAGACGGCGGACACGGGCGAAGGCGCCCCGTCGCCGTGGTCCAACGTCGCCGACGGCATGGAGGTCGATCCGTGCTCGGTGAACGGTGGCGCGCCGGGGATCCTCGGCGTCCTGACGCGGGCCGCGCCGCAGGCGAAGGCGGTCGCCGAACTCGCCCGCTCGCTGCGGGAGCGGCTGGTGGCGGAGGATGTCTGGCGGCCCGGCCTTCACTTCGGGCGCTCCGGCGCGGTGTGGGCGCTGTACGATGCGGCGACGGTCTTGGGCGACGCCGACCTGGAACGGTTCGCGGTGCGGGCGGCGCGGCTGCTGCCCACGGACCATCCCAGCTCCGACGTGACGCACGGGCTGGCCGGATGCGGCATGGCGGTCCTGCACATCGCGCTGGGCTCGGGTGACCTCGCGCTGCGAGACCGCGCCGCCGGGATCTTCCAGAACCTGCACGAGGCGCGCTCGTACCGCGACGGCCACCCGCAGTGGCCGACGCCGGAGACGTTCGACTCCGGCCTGGCAGGGGCCAACCACTTCGGTTTCGCGCACGGCATCGCCGGGATCGGGACCGCGTTGCTCCACGCCGGCCAGGCCCTCGACCGGCCGGACTGGACGGCGACCGTCCACGAGATCGCCCGCGCCCTCCACGAACACGCCGAGGTGGACGGGGACACCGCCTGGTGGCCGACCCTGCGCGGCGACCTGGGGACGGTGCGCCCACGCCGGCCGCACTGGTGCAGCGGCTCCTCCGGGATCGGCTCCTTCCTCGTGAGGTACTGGCGTGTCACCGGCGACCCGACCGCGCTGGACCTGGCGCGCAAGGCTGCGGCGGCCGTGCACCGTACCCGATGGCAGTCGGGACCGGTGCCGTGTCACGGGCTGCCGGGCGACGGTGAGTTCCTGCTCGACATGGCCGAGTTCACCGGCGACGACCGCTACCGGCGGTGGGCGCGGGACCTGGCCGGCTGCCTGGAGACCCGCGCGACCGAACACCGCGGTCGCCTGCTGGTCCCCGGCCCTCATGGAGACTTCCCCCCGACTTTCCTCGCCGGCACGGCGGGGATCGTCGCCTTCCTTCTCCGGCTAGGCGACCGGTCCGCCCGGTTGTGGATGCCGGAAGAGGAGACCCCCAGGCTCGCCGTACCCACATGGGGACGGCGATGACAGGCGGCCGCGGCACAGGCGGCCCCGGCATTCACAAGGAGGTGAACGACCATGTCCTTCGACGTTCAGGACCTGCAGGCGCTCCAGGAGCTTGAGCCCGGTGCCAACGAGGCGCTCCGGCTGACCCACTGCATCAAGCACTTCGGCTGCACCGACAACTGATAGCGAAACCCGCCCGCCCGTTCCCGGGCGGGCGGGGCTCTTTTCGATCCCAGGACAGGCGTTCGACCACCAGGACGGACGTCCGATCGCCAGACAAGGACAGGCCCGGCCGTGCACGATCGCCCCCTCTCCGCTTCGGAGGAGCCTCCCGCGCCCGGGACCTGGCGCAGGGTCGCGCGGCTGTTCATGCCGCACCGGCTCGCCATCTGCTTCGTCGTCCTGCTCGTCGCGGCCTACTCCGCGCTGAACGCCGCCGTCCCGCTGCTGACCCAGCTGGTCTTCGATCGGGCGCTGTTCGGCGCCGGCGGCCCCGACCTGCCGCTGCTCGCCCTGATCGCCGGTCTGGCGGCGGTCACCGCCTGCGCGGTGGGCGTGGTGGACCTCGGGCAGACGTGGGTGTCGGCGCGCGTCGCGCAGCGGGTGGTGCATGCGCTGCGCGTGGAGTTGTTCGGCCGCCTCCAGCGCATGCCGCTGGCCTTCTTCGCCGCGACGCGCGGCGGTGAGATCCAGTCGCGGCTGGCCAACGACACCGCGCAGATCGAGCACGCCGTCAAGGACACCCTGCCCAGCACGCTTTCCGGCGTCATCGGATTCGTGGTGGCGGCCGGTGCGATGGTGATGCTGTCACCCCTGCTCGCGGGCGCCGCCCTGATCCTCGCGCCGATCGTCGTCTGGGTGGCCTCCCGGTCGGGGCGAGCGCTCAAGAACCTGTCGGAGGTCAGCCAGCGCTCTCGCGCGGAACTGTCGTCCATCGTGGCGGAGCGTCTGTGCCTGGGCGGCGTCATCCTGGCCCGGGTCCACGGCAGGGGCGCGGAGGAGGCCACCAGGTTCGGCGCCGAGAGCGAGCGGCTGGCCCGGCTGGGGGTACGCTCCGGGCTGGTGGCCCAGGGGGTGCTGAGCGCGGGACACGTCTTCTTCGTGCTGACCCCCTACCTGGTGTTCGTGGCGGCGGGCCTGACCGACGGGATCACCCCTGGCACGCTGGTCGCCTTCACCGTGCTGCAGGCGAGGCTCTACCAGCCTCTGTGGCAGCTCCTGCACGTCTCCACCGAGTTCCGCTCCGCCCAGGGAGCCTTCGAGAGGGTCTTCGACTACCTCGACCTGGAGCCGGAGTCCGAGCCCGAGCCTGGTCCGCGGCCGGGTCCCGCCCCCGGGCCCGGCGCGCTCACCGTCCGCGGGGCCACGTTCAGGTACGCGGGCGCGGGGCGGCAGGACCGTCCGGCGTTGTCCGGCGTGAGCCTCGCCATCCCGGCCGGGTCCACCACGCTGGTCGTCGGCCCGAGCGGCTCGGGCAAGACGACGCTCGGCCACCTGCTCGCCGGGCTGCACGCGCCCACCGAGGGATCGGTACGGATCGACGGGGCGGAGGTCGGGCAGCCGTCTCCTGGGCGGGTCTGCATCGCCACGCAGGAGCCTTTCCTCTTCCAGGGGTCGGTCGCCGACAACCTCAGGTACGCCGCCTCCGACGCGTCGCTGGACGATCTCGTGCGCGCCTGCCGGATCACCCGGATCCACGAGCGGATCATGGCGCTCCCTGACGGCTACGACTCGCTCGTGGGAGAGCGGGGGGCGCTGCTGTCCGGTGGCGAGCGGCAGCGCGTCGCCCTGGCCCGCGCGCTCCTGGCCGACGCGTCCGTGCTCGTGCTCGACGAGGCGACCTCCGCGCTCGACCCGCTGACCGAGCTGGAGGTCGTCGAGGCGATCCTGGCCGAACGGGCGGGACGGACCACGGTGATGATCACTCACCGGTTCGGCGTGTTCGAGTCCTTCGACACCGTCGTGGCCCTGGACGGGGGCCGCGTGGCGGAGCACGGGGCTCGCCTCGACCTGCTCGGCGACCGGCACGGGTGGTACGCGCGGATGGTCCGCGCCCAGACCGGCGCCGCCTAGCTCCTGCCGTCGCTCTCGGCGAGGAGGGCGGTACCGCTGTTCCGCGACCCAGGACCGGGGCGCTAGATTGGTGTACGAAACCGTTTCGTACACCTGGAGGCTCCATGCCCGAGCTCGCAGCGATCGTCACGGGCGCCAACAGCGGGATCGGCCTGCCCACGGCGCGTGAACTGGCCAGGCGCGGCGCGCGGGTGACCGTCGCCGCCCGCGACCCGGAACGCGGCGGCGCCGCCGTGGCGGGCATCCTGCGCGACGTGCCGGGCGCCGACGTGGTCTTCCGCCGGCTGGATCTGGCCGACCTGTCCTCGGTACGGGAGTTCGCCGCGGGCGTCGACCGCGTCGACCTGCTGATCAACAACGCGGGCGTCGGCATGATCCCGCGCACGCTCACCAAGGACGGCTTCGAGCTGCAGTTCGGCACCAACCACCTGGGCCACTTCGCGCTCACCGGCCTGCTGCTGCCGCGCCTGCTGGCCGCTCCCGCCCCGCGCGTGGTCACCGTCGCCAGCGACGCCCACAAGGTCGGCAGGCTCGACTTCGACGATCTCGCCCTCGAACGCGGCTACGGCAAGACGAGCTCCTACGGCCGCTCCAAGCTGGCCAACCTGCTGTTCACCTTCGAACTGCAGCGCAGGGCCCGACGGGCCGGCTCGGCCCTGCTCGCGGTGGCCACCCATCCGGGCGCCACGGCCACGAACTTCTTCTCCGTGGGCCCCTTCCAGCCGCTGCTGAAGCTGTTCCTGCGCAGTGCCGAGGACGGCGCGGCGCCCTCCCTGTACGCCGCCACCTCGCCGCTCATCAGGGGAGGGGAGTACCTCGGGCCCAGGTCCCAGCCGCTGACCCCCAGCAAGGACGCGAGGGACGAGGCGCTGGCCGCGCGGTTGTGGGACGTCTCGGCCGAGCTCACCGGCGTACGATTCGGTGAGTTCGCCGACACGTAAGGACACCGCGTGGCACCAATGGATCCCGGCAGGGAGAAGGCCATCCTCGACGCCACCTTCGACCTGCTGTCGGAGATGGGCTACGACCGGATGTCCGTCGACCAGATCGCCCGGCGGGCCAAGGCCAGCAAGGCGACGATCTACCGGCGCTGGGCGGGCAAGCCCGAGCTCGTCGTCGAGGTCATCTGCCGTCGCTTCGACATGGAGGTGCCTGCCGTCCCCGACACCGGGTCGCTGCGCGGCGATCTCGTCGAGGTGGTCAGGGGGCTGGCGGCGGCGGCCGAACGCAAGCACGGGCTCATCATGGGCCTGTCCTCGACCCTCGTCTCCCACCAGGAGCTGGCCAGGACCCTGCGCGAACGCATGCCCGTGCGCGACCTGGCGGGCGCCACGCTGCTCGTGGAACGGGCGGTGGCGCGGGGCGAGCTGCCGTCCGCCGTCGATGCCGGACGGCTGTTCGAGGTCGTGGAGGCGCTCGTCTGGCACCGCCTGATCTTCATCGGGCCGCCGCTGGACGACGCCTTCGCCGCGCAGGCCGTCGATGGCGTCCTCCTGCCGCTCACCCATGCCTGGGCGGGCTGAATCTCACCAGTTGTTGTCAGATTCGCGGCCAAAGCCTTTCTGGCGGCCATGACGCCCGCCTAGGGTCGTCGCCATGACGATCGACGAGTTCATCGACCGGCTGCCCAAGGTCGAACTGCACGTGCACCTGGTCGGCTCCGCCTCGGTGCCGACCGTGCTCGAACTGTCCCGCCGCCATCCCGGCAGCGGCGTGCCCAGCAGCGAGGAGGAGCTGCGGGCCTTCTACACCTTCCGCGACTTCCCGCACTTCGCCCAGGTCTACCAGGCGGTCAACGAGCTGGTGCGCGAGCCCGAGGACGTCGCCTCCCTGGTGGTCGGGCTGGCCCGCGACCTCGCCCCGCAGAACTGCCGCTACGTCGAACTGCAGGTGACCCCCTACGCGCACTGGATGCGCGGCCTGCCGATGCGCGCCGTCACCGAGGCGCTCGACGTGGCCGCCCGCCGCTCGCTCGACGAGCACGGCGTCGAGATGGCCTACATCTTCGACATCCCCGGCGAGTTCGGCGAGGAGGCTGCCCGCGTCACCGTGGACCACGCGCTGAAAGAACCTCCCGCCGCGTTGGTAGGTTTCGGCATCGGTGGCATCGAACAGGATCGGCTCGCCTACCGCGACGCCTACCGTGACGCCTTCAGCGCCGCCCGCGCGGCCGGGCTGCACAGCGTCCCGCACGGCGGGGAGATGACGGGTCCCGAGACGGTGTGGGAGGTCATCGAGGGCTACGGCGCCGAGCGGATCGGGCACGGCATCAACTCCCTCCAGGACCCCCGCCTGGTGGCCTACCTGCGGGAGACGCAGCTGCCGCTGGACGTCTGCCCGACCTCCAACGTCTGCACGGGGCAGGTCGGGCGGATCGAGGACCACCCGCTGCCCCGCATGCTGGAGGAGGGGCTGTTCGTCACGCTCAACAGCGACGACCCGCCGATGTTCGCCACGACGCTGGCCGCCGAGTACCGCGTCGCCGCGCACGTGTTCGGGATGGGGCAGGCCGAGCTGGCGCAGCTGGCGCGCAACGCCGTCCAGGCCTCGTACCTGGCCGAGGACCGCAAGCGGGGGCTGCTGGCCGAGATCGACGCCCTGGCCTGAGCCCGGGGCGCCCCGCGGACCGGGGGAGAGCGTCCGCGGGGCAGGAGATGCAGGGCAGGCTACAGACCCGGGATGTACAGCAGGCGGTTGGGCGAGCCGCTGCCGGGGCTCTTGACGACGCCGGTCGTGGCGTTGTTCACGATCGCGTCGCGCACCTGCTGCGGCGTCGCACCGGAGTGGCCCTGCAGGTAGAGGGCCGCGGCGCCGGTCACGTGCGGGGTGGACATCGACGTGCCGCTGATGGTGTTCGTCGAGGTGTCGGAGTCCTTCCAGGTCGAGGTGATGTTGTAGCCGGGGGCGAACAGGTCGACACAGGGGCCGCGGTTGCCCCACGACGGCTTGGCGTCGGAGTTGTTGGTGATCGAGACGGTGATCGCCTCGGGGACGCGGGCCGGCGACTGGGTGCAGGCGTCCAGCGCGAACAGCCCGAGGAAGCCGTTGCCCGCCGCGATCGCGTAGGAGACGCCCGAGGCGATGGAGTTCTTGACGGCGGTGTCGAGCGCGGCGTCGGCGCTGCCGCCGAGGCTCATGTTGGCGACGGCCGGCTTGACCGCATTCGCGGTCACCCAGTCGATGCCCGCCACGACCTGGTCGGTGGTGCCCGACCCTTCGCAGTTGAGCACCCTGACACCCACCAGCGTCACGCCCTTGGCCACGCCGTGGGCCGTGCCGCCGGTGGTCCCGGCGACGTGCGTGCCGTGGCCGTGGCAGTCGTTGCCGTTCTGGCCGTCGCCGATCGCGTCGAACCCGATGGAGGCGCGCCCGCCGAAGTCGCTGTGGGAGGGCCTGATGCCGGTGTCGACGATGTAGGCGTGCACGCCCGCACCGGTGGGCCCGTAGGTGTAGGAGCTGTTCAGCGGCAGGTTGCGCTGGTCGATGCGGTCAAGGCCCCACGAGGGCGGGTTCGGCTGGGTGTCGGAGGCGCGGTGCACCACCACCTGCTGCACGTACTCGACCGACGGGTCGCCGGCCAGCCGCCTGGCCTGCCGTTCGCTGGCGTGGACGGCGAAGCCGCGCAGCGCGTGCCGGTACTCCCTGAACGTCGTGCCGCCGTGCCTGGCGGTCAGGTCGGTGGCGGCCCGCGACACCTCGGGCCGGTTCTTCAGCACCACGATGTAGGTGCCGGGGACGAGATCCTGCGGCTCGGCGGTGGGGATGATCAGCTTGCCGGACGGCTCGGGGTCGGCGAGGGCGGGAGTGGAGCTCGCGACTACGGCGACGGCCGCGGCGATGACCGCGGCCCAGCGGCGTAAGGCCATGGGGGGTTGTCCCTTCGTAGGTCGATGACCAAGAAGGTAAAAAACACACCCCGGGCTGACAAGGCCTAAGATTTGGTGTCAAATCCGCTTATGGACCGGTGGATCCCCGGGATGACCGCCCGCGTCAGGGTGAAGCGATCCTGCCCAGCTCCGGCGGGATCTTCGCCGCGGCCGCCCTGTCGAGCAGGAAGAGCGTGCGCTGCCGCCCTCTGGCACCCGCCGCGGGCACCTGCACCGGGCCCGAGTCCTCGGCCAGCGCCAGCCGTACGGCACCCGCCTTCTCCTCGCCGGCCGCCACCACCCACACCTCGCGCGCGGACCGGATCGACGGGAAGGTGAGCGAGATCCGCACCGGCGGCGGCTTCGGCGAGCCGTGCACGGCCACCACCGAGCGGGTGTCGTACACGGCCGGGTTGCCGGGGAACAGCGAGGCGACGTGGGAGTCGGGCCCCATGCCGAGCAGCATCACGTCGAACGACGGGACGGGACCGTGATCCTCGGGGCGGGCCGCCTGGCGCAGCTCCTCGGCGTAGGCCGCGGCCGACTCCTCCGGCGACATGCCGGAGTCGGGCCCCCGCATGACATGGACCCGCTCGGGGTCGACGTCGACCTGGTCGAGCAGCGCCTTGCGGGCACCGGTCTCGTTGCGCTCGTCGTCACCGGTGGGCAGGAAACGCTCGTCACCCCACCAGATGTCCAGCCTGCGCCAGTCGACCGCGTCACGCGCGGGCGTCTCGGCGATCGCGGCCAGGGTGGCGATGCCGACCGTGCCGCCGGTCAGGACCAGCGACGCGGAACCCCGCGCCGACTGCACGTCGACCAGGCGGGTGATGATCCGCGCGGCGA
This sequence comes from Nonomuraea sp. NPDC003754, assembly GCF_053605785.1. NCBI lineage: Bacteria > Bacillati > Actinomycetota > Actinomycetes > Streptosporangiales > Streptosporangiaceae > Nonomuraea > Nonomuraea sp. NPDC003754. The sequence goes on along the minus strand of NZ_JBSGJX010000010.1, from coordinate 175,068 downwards.
CGGCCTTGGCCAGCACGTCGGCGTTGCGGTGCACGACTACGTTGGGAACGCTCACGATCACACCCTATCGAGGCGCGGGCCTCCGGCCGCCGACCGGCTCCCGGCGGGCCCGGCCGGGGGAGATCCCCGAAGGGACGCCGACGCCGAGGGCCCCGGGGTGCCTAGAACCCGGGGCCCTCGGACGGCGGCCTCAGCCCTTGTGCGTGCGGGCCAGCCGCTTCAGCGCCGCCTCGTAGATCTCGTCGGGGTCGAGCCTGCGCAGCTCCTCGGCCAGCAGCTCGGCCGTGCTCCGCCGGGCCAGCGCCACGTGCCGGTCCGGCTGCCCCGGGCGCGAGAGCGTGGCCAGGCGGGCGTCGCTGCGGGTGACGGCGACCTCCCCGCCGTCGAGCGACAGCCGTACCGAGGTCAGGCCGGGACCCGCCGAGTCGGCCGTCTTCACCGGCGCGCCGAGCCGGTCGGCCAGCCACGCCGCCAGCAGCGGCGCGCTGGTGTTGCCGGCGGCCCCGTCGACGAAGCCCTTCTTCACCCTGCCCACCGGCTGGTCGAAGGCGGCGGCCAGCAGGCTGCGCCACGGCGTCAGCCGCGCCCACGCCAGGTCGGTGTCGCCCGGCGCGTAGCCCTTGGCCCGGCCGGCCAGCGCCCTGATGCCCTCGCGGGCCGCCTTGGCGTCGGTGATCCGGCGCTGGGCCAGCGTCCCGATCGAGTCCTCGGCGGGCACGTCGGGCGCCTCACCCGGCCACCAGGCCACCACCGGGGTGTCGGGCAGCAGCAGCGGGCTGACCACCGAGTCGGCGTGCTCGGTCAGCTCGCCGTACAGGCGCAGCACCACGACCTCTCCGGGCGCCGACTCACCGACGCGCAGCTCCGCGTCGAGCCTGTTGGACTCGTCGCGCTCCCGGTTGATCACCACCAGGATCCGCGAGGGGTGCTCGCGGGCGGCCTCGGTGGCGGCCCGTACGCTGTCGTACTGGTCGCGCTCGTCGCAGATCACCACCAGCGTCAGCACCATGCCGATCGCCGGCACGCCCATCTGGTGACGCAGCCGGGTGAGCTGTCCTGAGATCTTCCCGGCCGTGGTGTCCGTCAGCATGAACGACGTCATGAGCCCTCCTTCGCCGGTCTCATGGCATCCCGCCTACGCTCGTTCACAGTCGCCTCCACACCCGGCCGTCACGGGCCATCATCTCGTCCGCCGACGGCGGGCCCCAGGTGCCGGACGGATACGGCTCGGGCTGGCCCTGGGTGGCCCAGTGCTCCTCGATCGGGTCGAGGATCATCCACGACAGCTCCACCTCGCGCTGGTGCGGGAAGAGCGGCGGGTCGCCGATCATCACGTCCAGCAGCAACCGCTCGTACGCCTCGGGCGACGACTCCAGGAACGACTCGCCGTAGGCGAAGTCCATGGACACGTCGCGCACCTCCATCGCGGTGCCCGGCACCTTCGAGCCGAACCGCACGGTGATGCCCTCGTCCGGCTGCACCCTGATGACCAGGGCGTTGTGGCCGAGGATCTCGGTGTCGTCCTTGCTGAAGGGCAGGTGCGGCGCCTTCTGGAAGACGACCGCCACCTCGGTGACGCGGCGGCCCAGCCGCTTGCCCGTGCGCAGGTAGAACGGCACGCCCGCCCAGCGCCTGTTGGCGATCTCCAGCTTGATGGCCGCGTAGGTCTCGGTCGTCGAGGTCGGCGAGATGCCGTCCTCCTCGAGGTATCCGACCACCTTCTCGCCGCCCTGCCAGCCGGCCGCGTACTGGCCGCGCGCGGTGTAGTGGGCCAGGTCGGCGGGCAGCCGTACCGCCTTGAGGACCTTCTCCTTCTCCCTGCGCAGGGAGTTGGCCTCGAAGGAGGTCGGGTCCTCCATCGCCACCAGCGCCAGCAGCTGGAGCAGGTGGTTCTGGATCACGTCGCGGGCCGCGCCGATGCCGTCGTAGTAGCCGGCGCGGCCGGCCAGGCCGATGTCCTCGGCCATGGTGATCTGCACGTGGTCGACGTAGCCGCGGTTCCAGATCGGCTCGTAGAGGTTGTTGGCGAACCTCAGCGCCATGATGTTCTGGACCGTCTCCTTGCCCAGGTAGTGGTCGATCCTGAAGATCGAGCTCTCCGGGAAGGCCTCGGTGGTGATCTCGTTCAGCTCGTGGGCGCTGCGCAGGTCGTGCCCGAACGGCTTCTCGATCACCACGCGCCGCCACGAGCCCTCGGGCGCCTCGGCCAGGCCCGTGCGCTTGAGCTGCTTCACCACGGTGGGGAAGAACTTCGGCGGCACCGACAGGTAGAACGCGTAGTTGCCCCCGGTGCCCCTGGTCTGGTCGATCTCCTTCAACGCCATCGCCAGCGCGTCGAAGGCGCCGTCGTCGGAGAACTCGCCGGGCACGAAGTGGATGCCCTCGGCCAGCTGCTTCCAGACCTCCTCACGGAACGGCGTGCGCGCGTGCTCCTTCACCGCGTCATGGGTGAGCTGCGCGAAATCCTGGTTTGCCCAGTCGCGGCGGGCGAAACCGACGAGGGAGAAACCGGGTGGCAGCAGCCCCCTGTTGCCCAGGTCGTAAATCGCCGGCAGCAGCTTGCGCTTGGCCAGGTCTCCGGTCACGCCGAAAAGTACCAGCACGCATGGGCCCGCGACCCTGGGCAGCCGCTTGTCCCGCAGGTCACGCAGCGGGTTGGCGGCGGCCGCCTCGAGGGTGGTGGCCGTGCTCGCGGCGGCGGCCGCCGCGGTGGCGGCCTCCTCCACGGGCGCTGCCGGATCAGTCATCTCAGACCTCCTGTGCGGCCGCGAGCAGGTGGGCGATTCCCGCTACGCGGTCGGTCAAATGCAGTCGTATGGCGGGCCGTCCTCGCCCGGCGAGGGCCCGCTGGTCGCCCAGTGCCTGGGCGAGCTGCAGCTCACCCAGCGTGTACGGCTTGCCGGGGACCTGGACGTCGGCCGTCACGGCGCCGGTGATCTGCAGGAACACCCCGTTCGGCGGGCCGCCCTTGTGGTACTGCCCCGTCGAGTGCAGGAAGCGGGGGCCCCAGCCGAACGTCACGGGCCGCTCGGTCCGTACGGCCAGCTGCGCCCGCAGCGTGTGGGCGTCGGCCGCCATCCACGCCTCGGTCATCTGCTCGAAGTCGGCGTTCTCGGGCACCGGCGCGTCGAAGGCGGCCAGCCGGTCGAGGTAGGCCATGACGGCCAGGTAGCCGTCGGCGGGGACGGCGTGCAGCAGCTCGGTGAACACCCCCGACAGGTCCTTGGCGTGGGTCTCGCCGTACACCTCGACGGGCCCGTCGACCAGCGCCGGGGCGGCGAGGGCCGGCCCCTCGGCCAGGACGCGCGCGGTGTTGTCCTTCGCCTCGGCCACGTCGGGCTGGTCGAAGGGGTTGACCTCCAGCAGCAGCCCGGCCACGGCAGTGGCGTACTCCCACACCAGGAACTGCGCGCCGAGCGAACCGTCGACCCTGATGTCGCCGTCGTCGGAGGCGATCGTGACGACCAGCTCGTCGCGCGCGCCCGTCGGCTCGGCGACGACCGGCAGGATGCCCTTGCCGTGCTTGCCGGTGGACTCGGCCACCAGCTGCTCGATCCAGTCGGGCAGGCCGTTGATCTCGCTGAGCTGGTCCTCGAGGATCAGCTTGTCCTGCCCGGCCAGGGCGGCGCCGCCGAGCGCGGCGCCCAGCGCGAGGCCGGGATTGCCCTCCACCCGCCCCAGCAGGGGCAGCACGTCCTCGGCCTCGTCGAGCAGGTACTCGACGTCGGCTCCCGCCAGCGCGCTCGGCACCAGGCCGAAGGCCGACAGCGCCGAGTAGCGGCCGCCGACGTCGGGATCGCCCAGGAAGACCGGGTAACCCGCCTCGATCGCGGCCTGCTCAAGGGGCGAGCCGGGGTCGGTGACGACCACGATCCGCCCGGCCGGGTCGATGCCTGCCGCCCGGAAGGCCTCCTCGTAGATCCTGCGGTGGCTGTCGGTCTCGACGGTCGAGCCGCTCTTGCTGGCCACCACCACGATCGTGCGGTCGAGCCGGTCGTCGAGCGCCCGCCGTACCTGCTGGGGGTCGGTGGTGTCGAGGACGGTCAGCGCCACGTCGGCGGTGTTGCAGATGACTTCGGGGGCCAGCGAGGAGCCGCCCATGCCGGCCAGCACCACGTGGTCGAGCTCCTCCGCGCGAGCCCGCTCCACGAGCTTGCCGAGCTCGGGGAGCAGCTCGCGCGAGGTGCGCGGCAGGGTGAGCCAGCCGAGGCGCGCGGCCGCCTCGGCCTCGGCCGCAGGCCCCCACAGAGCGGCGTCGCCCGCCGCGAGGCGGGCGGGCACGCCGGCCAGCCGCTCCGCGACGGAGGCGGCGGCCTCGGCCACCCCCTCCTCGCGGTAGGTCACCTCCATCGTCAGCCGGCCAGCTTCTTCTTGACGCTGTCGAGCAGGTCGTTCCAGGAGGCCTCGAACTTGTCGACGCCTTCGTCCTCCAGCACCTTCACGACGTCGTCGTAGTCGATGCCCGCGTCCTTGAGCGCGGCCATGGTGTTCCAGGCCTGCTCGTAGAAGGGACGGATGGTGTCACCCGTGATGCGGCCGTGGTCGGCGACGGCGTCGAGCGTCTTCTCCGGCATGGTGTTGACCGTGCCGGGGGCCACCAGCTCGTCGACGTACATCGTGTCGGCGTAGTTGGGGTCCTTGACGCCGGTGGAGGCCCACAGCGGGCGCTGCGGGCGGGCGCCCGCGGCGCGCAGCCGCTGCCAGCGCTCGGAGCTCGTGACCTCCTCGAAGGCGGCGTAGGCCAGGCGCGCGTTGGCCACGCCCGCCTTGCCCTTGAGCTCCGGCCTGCCCAGCTTGTCGAGCCGCTTGTCGATCTCGGTGTCGACGCGGCTGACGAAGAAGGAGGCCACCGACTCGATGCCCGCCAGGTCCAGGCCCTTGGCCTGTGCGGCCTCGAGGCCGGCCAGCCAGGCGTCCATGACCGCGCGGTAGCGCTCGAGGGAGAAGATCAGCGTGACGTTGACGCTGATGCCCTCGGAGATCGCCTGCGTGATCGCGGGCAGGCCCTCGACCGTCGCGGGGATCTTGATAAGCAGGTTGGGCCGGTCGACCGCCCACCACAGGAAGCGAGCCTCGGCGACCGTCTTGTCCGTCTCCCGCGCCAGGCGCGGGTCGACCTCGAGCGACACCCGGCCGTCCACGCCGCCCGTGGCGTCGTAGATCGGGCGCAGCACGTCGGCGGCCCAGCGGATGTCGTAGGTGGTGATGGCGCGTACGGCCTCGCCGACGTCGACCCCGCGCACGGCGAGGTCGTGCAGCTGGGCGTCGTAGGCGTCGCCCTTGCTGAGCGCGTTGGCGAAGATCGTCGGGTTGGAGGTCACACCCACGACGCTCTTCTCGCGGATCAGCTGCTCCAGGTTGCCGCTGCGCAGGCGCTCGCGGCTGATGTCATCGAGCCAGATGGAGACGCCCTGGCTCGTGAGCTTCTTCAGGATTTCCGACATTTCCTAGTTTCCCGTCGTCTCGCCCTTGTCGTACCCCAGCTTGGCGAGGCTGGCCTTGGCCGCGGCCGCGACCCGCTCGGCGGTGAGTCCGAACTGCTGGTACAGCGTCCGGTACGGCGCCGACGCGCCGAAGTGCTCAAGGCTGACCACTTCGCCTGCCTCTCCAACGAACTCCCGCCAGCCCAGCGCGATTCCCGCTTCGACGGCGACGCGGGCCTTGACCGTCGGCGGCAGCACCCGCTCCCGGTAAGCGGAATCCTGCCCGTTGAACCATTCGACACACGGCATCGAGACAACCCGCGTCGGAATTCCCTCGGACTCCAGCAAGTCGCGCGCCGCGACGGCGATCTCGACCTCGCTGCCGGTGGCGATCAGCACCGCCTGCGGCTGCCGGGTGGAGGCCTCCCGCAGCACGTAGCCGCCCCTGGCCACGCCCTCGGCGCTGGTGCCCTCGAACACCGGCAGGTTCTGCCGCGTCAGGGCCAGCCCGGCCGGGCGGTCGGTGTGCTTGAGCACCGTCTTCCAGGCCGCCGCGGTCTCGTTGGCGTCGGCGGGCCGGACGATGTCGAGGCCGGGGATGGCACGCAGCGACCACAGGTGCTCGACCGGCTGGTGCGTGGGGCCGTCCTCGCCCAGGCCGATGGAGTCGTGCGTCCAGACGTAGATGACCGGCAGCTTCATCAGCGCCGCCAGCCGTACGGCGGGCCGCATGTAGTCGGAGAACACCAGGAAGGTGCCGCCGTAGGGGCGGGTGCCGCCGTGCAGGGCGATGCCGTTGAGGATGGCGCCCATGCCGTGCTCGCGGATGCCGAAGTGGAGCGTGCGGCCGTAGGGGTTACCGGGGAACTCCTTGGTCTGGTACTCCTCCGGGATGAAGGACGGCTCGCCCTTCATCGTGGTGTTGTTCGACTCGGCCAGGTCGGCCGAGCCGCCCCACAGCTCCGGCAGCACCCTGGCCAGCGCGCCGAGCACCTCGCCCGAGGCCTTGCGGGTCGAGATCGACGCGCCGGTCTCGAAGGTCGGCAGCGCCTGGGCCCAGCCGTTGGGCAGCTCCCGCTCGGAGATGCGGTCGAACTCGGCGGCCCGCTCCGGGTTGGCCTGGCGCCAGTCGACGTAGGACTTCTCCCACTCGGCGTGGGTGGCGCGGCCGCGCTCGGCCACCTGGCGGGCGTGCTCCAGCACCTCGGCGGGCACGTCGAAGGTCCTGGAGGGATCCATCCCGAGGATCGTCTTGGTGGCGGCCACCTCCGCCTCGCCGAGGGCGGCCCCGTGGATCTTGCCGGTGTTCTGCTTGTTGGGCGCCGGCCAGCCGATGATCGTGCGCAGCCTGATGAACGACGGCCGCTCGGTCTCGGCGCGGGTCGCCTCGAGCGCCTCGTGCAGCGCCTTGACGTCCTCGACGTACTCGCCGGTCTGGGTCCAGTCGACGGTCTGGACGTGCCAGCCGTAGGCCTCGTAGCGCCTGACCACGTCCTCCGACAGGGCGATCTGGGTGTCGTCCTCGATGGAGATGTGGTTGGAGTCGAACAGCACCGTCAGGTTGCCCAGCTTCTGGTGCGCGGCCAGGGCGCTGACCTCGTGGCTGATGCCCTCCTCGATGTCGCCCTCGGAGGCGAAGCACCAGATGTGGTGGTCGAAGGGGCTGGTGCCGGGCGCGGCGTCCGGGTCGAACAGGCCGCGCTCGCGGCGGGCGGCCATCGCCATGCCGACCGCGTTGCCGACGCCCTGGCCGAGCGGGCCGGTGGTGGTCTCCACGCCGACGGTGTGGCCGTGCTCGGGGTGACCGGGCGTGCGGCTGCCCCAGCTGCGCAGCCGCTCGATGTCCTCGAGGGTCAGGCCGTAGCCCGACAGGAAGAGCTGGATGTAGAGCGTCAGGCTGGAGTGGCCGCACGACAGGACGAAACGGTCACGGCCCACCCAGGTCGCGTCCGTCGGGTCGTGGCGCATCGTCCGCTGGAAGAGCAGGTACGCCGCCGGCGCAAGGCTCATCGCGGTGCCCGGGTGCCCGGAGCCCGCCTTCTCGACCGCGTCCATGGCCAAAGCTCGGACGACGTCGACCGCCTTCTTGTCGAGGTCGGTCCATTCAAAGGTGCTCAACTGCTCGATCTCCGGAATCTCGTTGTCATGGCGGTGCTGGTGGCTTTTTCCGCCCACACCGACCCTAACTGAGTGGACCTTGGTGAAGAGGACCAACCCGCCCCCCGGTGCCCCCATTGGCCGGACCGGCTCACCCTGCGACTACAGTTTGTTTGTTCGCAAGGACGTCTGGTGCCCGGCGTCCACGGTTCCGCTCTCTTCAGAGGTTACGCGTTGACTCCGCACTCGCTGGAAGCGCCTTGACGGTGCTCACGAACAGGCAATCGCCGGCCGCGGCCCCCGTGGCGGCCGCGGCGCCGCAACGGGGGACGCGCTCCTTCGCCGCGGTCGTCAAGGCGTACGTCGCGCTGACCAAGCCGCGGGTCATCGAGCTGCTCCTGATCACGACGCTGCCGGTCATGTTCCTGGCCGCCGACGGCCTGCCGCCGCTGTGGAAGGCCCTGTCGGTCATGGTGTTCGGCACGCTGTCGGCGGGCAGCGCCAACGCGCTCAACTGCTACATCGACCGCGACATCGACGTGAAGATGCGCCGCACACGCAAGCGGCCGCTGGCCAGGCACCAGGTCACGCCACGCGCCGCGCTCGTCTTCGGCATCGTCCTCGGCGTCCTGTCCGTCGCGGGCATGTGGATCACCACCAACCTGGTGGCGGCGGCGCTCAACCTGTCGGCGATCCTGTTCTACGTCTTCGTCTACTCGATGATCCTCAAGCGGCGCACGTCGCAGAACATCGTGTGGGGCGGCCTGGCCGGCTGCATGCCCGTCGTCATCGGCTGGGCCGGCATCACCGGCGGCCTCGACTGGACGCCGCTGGTCCTGTTCGGCGTGGTGTTCTTCTGGACGCCGCCGCACACCTGGACGCTGGCGATGCGCTACAAGGAGGACTACGCGGCGGCCTCGATCCCCATGCTGCCCGTCGTGGCCACCGAGCGCAGGGTCGTGCTGGAGTCCATCGCCTACACCTGGGCGACGGTGGCCTGCTCGCTGCTGCTGTGGCCGGTGGCGGACACCACGCTGCTCTACCCGATCGTCGCGGTGGTGCTCGGCGCGTTCTGCCTGGTGGAGATCTACCGTCTGCTCGGCCGGCTCAACGCCGGCAAGAGCGGCGTCGACCTGCGGCCGATGCGCTTCTTCCACTGGTCCAACGCCTACCTGGCGCTGCTGTTCCTCGCGGTCGCGATCGATCCGCTGCTGGCCTGACCCGCTCCCCGCGGGGGAAGGACAGCGCCATGGGCATCCGTTACAGTCACCGTATGAAGACCCGTGATCCACGCTGGGTGTTCAAGGACCGGCCGTCCTTCGCGTTGATCGCGGGCCTGGTGCTGGCGGGCATCTGCGCCCTGGTGTCGTTCTCCTTCGATGTGCTCAACGGCGCGCCCGTGCAGTTCCTCGTGGCGCTCGTCCTGGCCATGGCGCCGGTGCCGCTGCTGCTGGCGGCCGTGCTCGCCCTCGACCGGATGGAGCCGGAGCCGCGCAGCAACCTGATCTTCGCCTACGCCTGGGGCGCGGGCATCGCCGTGCTGGTGGCCGGCGTGATCAACTCGCTCAACCTGCACTACATCACCGACACCGTCGGCCTGTCGGCGGCCAGCGCGCGCAACATCGCCGCCACCTTCGGCGCGCCCGTGGTCGAGGAGACCATGAAGGGCCTGGTGCTGCTCGGCCTGCTCAGGTTCAGGCGCGCCGAGCTCGACGGGCCCACCGACGGCGTCATCTACGCCAGCATGGTCGGGCTCGGCTTCGCGATGTCCGAGAACGTCAGCTACTACATCGCCGCCCAGGACCAGCTCGGCGTGCAGGGGCTGGCCGTGACGGTCGTGCTGCGCGGCATCCTGTCGCCGTTCGCCCACCCGCTGTTCACCTCGATGACGGGCGTGGCCGTCGCCTACGCCGCCCGCCGGACGGGTCCCGACCGGGCCCTGGTCATCCTGGCCGGCTGGATCGCCGCCATGCTCCTGCACGGCATGTGGAACGGCCTGGCCTCCTACGGCGGCTTCGCCGGGCTGGTGACCGCCTACCTGGTGCTGATGGTCGTGCTGCTGGTCCTCATCGGGGTGGTGGTCCGCGACCGGCGCCGCATCGTGGCGCTGCTGCAGCGCTACCTTCCGCCCTACGAGCCGACCAGGCTGGTCGACGTGGCCGACATCTACATGCTGTCGGCGCTGTCGCGGCGCAGGCAGGCCCGGCAGTGGGCCAAGGCGCACGGCGGCAAGGAGGGGCTGCGCGCGATGAGCGACTACCAGCTGGCCGCCACCGAGCTGGGGCTGCTGCACGAGCGGGCGGCCCGCCACATCGTCGACGACCAGACCTTCCACGAGGAGCAGCGGGCGCTGCTGGAATGCATGAGCGCGGCCAGGGCGCGGTTCCCGATCCCCGAGCGTCACGCCAGGGCCGCCGCCCAGGGCACCCCGCCGCCCGGCTACGCGCCCGGCGCGCCCGCTCCGTCCAGCGAGGGTCAGTGGCCGCTCTGAGCCTCGTGGAGTGAGGTCTCCCGCGGCCCGGGGAAGACCGGCTTCGTGCCGAGCACGACGTCGCCGAGCGCCTTCGCCGCGGCGAAGAACTCCCGGCCGGCCGAGGCGTAGGTGGTCACCGCCCACTGCCGGGAGGAGTCGTCGCCCACGCCGAAGGTCTCCAGGCCGGCCGTACGGCACAGCGTGACGGCCCGCGGCAGGTGGAAGACCTGCGTGACCACGGTGACGTCCCTCGCGCCGAAGACCTCGCGGGCCCGCACGCAGGAGTCCCAGGTGTCGAAGCCGGCGTAGTCGCGCACGATGACGGCGTCGGGCACGCCCCTGGCCAGCAGGTAGTCGCGCATCGCCGAGGGCTCGTCGTAGTCCTTGCGGCTGTTGTCGCCCGACAGCAGCAGCGCCTTGACCTTGCCCGCCCGGTAGAGCTCGGCGGCGATGTCCAGCCGCTTGGCCAGGAACGGGCTGGGCCGGCCGGAGAAGAGGCCGGCGCCCAGGACCAGCGCGGTGCCGGAGGAGGGCACCTCGTCGAGCCATCCGGGCGGGCCGGCGACCACGCGGCGGTGGTCGCTGCTCAGCCACACCCACGTCAAGGGGGTGATCGCCAGCACGCTCAGCGCCACCGCGACCTGGTAGGCGCGGCGCAGCGCCGTACGGGAGAAGCGGATGTTCCTGGCAAACGGCACGAAAGTCCACCTTCCACCGGTGGGGGAGTGGCGGACTTATCGTGCCATACGCCTCACGTCGGGGGCGGGTGGTCAGTGGGGGAGGGGGACCGGCCGCGCCGGGACACCGGCGGGCAGCTCCTCGCGGACGCGGAGGCTGGTGACCACCCGCAGCGCGCCGATCCACACCAGCGTCGAGCCGAGCACGTGGAGGGCGACGAGGGCGGCGGGCACGGCGAGGAAGTACTGGATGTAGCCGATCGCGCCCTGGGCCAGCTCGATCAGCAGCAACGCGAGCGCCGCCCTGCGGGCCGGCTGGGGCGCGCGGGTGACGTGGAGCGCGAACAGCAGGGCGAAGGTGAGGCCGACGACGACGTAGACGACGTCGGCGTGCAGCCGCGCCACGGCCTCGATGTCGAAGGCGAAGCGGCTGGCCAGCTCGTCGCCCGAGTGGGGGCCGGTGCCCGTGACCACGACGCCGGCCACCAGCAGCACGGCCACGGCGGCCACCAGCACGTTGCCGAGCCTGCGGATGTCGCGGTGCACCACGGTCCTGGCCGGGCCCCGGCCCTCGCGGGAGCGGGCGTAGAGGGCCCAGCAGCCCGCCATCAGGCCGACGGAGATCAGGAAGTGCACGCTGACCGTGACGGGGTGGAGCATGCTGCGCACCACCAGGCCGCCCCACAGCGCCTGGGCGAGGACCCCGGCGGGCTGCAGCCACGCCAGCTTCACCAGGTCGGGGCGGTGCGGCCGCAGCCGCCAGGCTGTCACCAGGCACATGGCGCCCACCGCGAGCACGGCGAAGGTGAACAGCCGGTTGCCGAACTCCACCGACATGTTGAACCAGTTGTGCTCGGGATGCGCGACGGGGATGAAGCTGTCCGGCGTGCACCTGGGCCAGGTCGGGCAGCCGAGCCCGGAGCCCGTGACCCGCACGGCCACGCCCGTGACGGTGATGCCGGCGTTGGCGATCACGCCGAGCAGGGCCCACAGGGTCATGGAGCGGGCGGTCGGCGGCCAGAGAGATTTCACGCCATCGATGGTATGGGGCGGGGTGCGCGGTCCCTCCATCGAGTCGACGCGCAGGTCGGGGTAGTGATCCACTGGAGGGGCCGCTGGACGGCGCTAATAGCTATGTGACATATTACTGACCGGAGGTGAGAGCGGACGATGTCCGACGTGATCGTCATCGGCGCCGGCGTCGTCGGCGCGGCGTGCGCCTACTACGCGGCCGCCGCGGGCATGGACGTGACAGTCCTGGACCGCGGCCCCGTGGCGGGCGGCACCACGGGCGCGGGCGAGGGGAACGTGCTGGTCTCCGACAAGGAGCCGGGCCCCGAGCTCGACCTGGCGCTGCTGTCCAACCGCCTGTGGCGGGAACTGGCCGCGCACGGCGGGTTCGAGTACGAGGCCAAGGGCGGCCTCGTCGTCGCCGAGACCGAGCAGATCCAGCGGCAGCTGGTCGCGCTGGCCGGCAAGCAGGGCGTGGAGCACACGGTGGTGCCCGGCGGCGCGCTGCACGACTACGAGCCGCACCTGGCCCAGGGCCTGGCCGGCGGCGTGTTCTACCCGCAGGACGCCCAGGTGCAGCCCATGCTGGCCGCCGCCCGTCTCATCAGGCACGGCGCCGAGAGCTTCGGGCACGGAGCGCTGCGCCTGCGCACGGGCGTCACCGTCACCGGCTTCCTGCGCGAGGGCGGCGACGGCGGCAGGGTCACGGGCGTGCGCACCGACCACGGCGACATCATCGGCGGCGCGGTGGTCAACGCGGCGGGCACGTGGGGCGGTGAGATCGCCGCCATGGCGGGCATCGAGCTGCCGATCCTGCCCAGGCGCGGATTCATCCTGGTCACCGAGCCCATCGCCGAGCCGCTGATCAGGCACAAGGTCTACACGGCCGCCTACGTGACGAACGTCGCTAGCGACTCGGCCGACCTGGAGACCTCAGGCGTGGTCGAGGGCACGCCGTCGGGCACCGTCCTCATCGGGGCCAGCAGGGAGCGCGTCGGCTTCGACCGCACCATCTCGATCCCCGTGCTGCGCAGGCTGGCCGCCCAGGCCACCGCGCTCTTCCCCGTGCTGCGGGACAAGCGGGTGATCAGGTCCTACTGCGGCTTCCGGCCGTACTGCCCGGACCACCTGCCCGTCATCGGCGCCGACCCGCGCGTGCCCGGCCTGCTGCACGCCTGCGGTCACGAGGGCGCGGGCATCGGACTGGCGCCGGCCACCGGACACCTGCTCGCCCAGCTGCTGGCCGGCGAGCGCACCGACCTCGACCTCACCCCGTTCAGCCCAGGGAGATTCGCGTGAGCTTCGAGATCACCGTCGACGGCAGGCCGGTGAGGGTCACCCCCGGCCAGTCCGTCGGCGCCGCCCTGCACGCGGCCGGGATCACCTCCTGGCGCACCACCAGGCACGGCGGGCGGCCGCGCGGCCTGTTCTGCGGGATCGGGGTGTGCTTCGACTGCCTCGTCACCGTCAACGGACGCGAATCCCAGCGCGCCTGCCTGGTCGAGGCCATGCCGGGAGACGAGGTGACGACCTCATGACCCACGAGACCACCCACGACACCGCTCACGACACCCGTCACGACTCCGGCTACGACGTCGTCGTGATCGGCGGCGGCCCCGCGGGCGTCGCCGGCGCGCTGAGCGCCGCCCAGGCCGGAGCGTCCGTCGTCCTGATCGACGCGGCCGCGCGCCTGGGCGGCCAGTACTTCCGCCACCAGGCGGGCGGGCGGCCCACCGGCCATGGCGCCGACCGGTTCGCCCGGCAGTGCCGTGCCCTGGAGTCCAGGGCCACCCTCCTGCTCGGCCACAAGGTGTGGGCCGTCGAGCAGGACGGCGACGGCTCGATCACCGTCCACTGCCTGGAGGGGCGGGACGAGCGGCCCGTCTCCGTCACCGCCCGCGCCGTGCTCGTCGCCACCGGCGCCCACGACAGGCCGCTGCCCTTCCCCGGATGGGACCTGCCGGGCGTCTTCACCGCCGGTGGCGCGCAGGCGCTGCTCAAGGGCAACGGTGTGACGGCGGGGCGGCGCGTGGTGGTCTCCGGCACCGGGCCCTTCCTGCTGCCCGTGGCCGCGGGGCTGGCCGGGGCGGGCGCCTCGGTCGCCGGGGTCTTCGAGGCCAACGGCCTGTTCGGGCTGGCCCGCCACCCGCTGCTGGCGGCCGGCAAGGCGGGGGAGGCGGTGGGCTACGGGGCCGCGCTGGCCAGGCGGCGCGTGCCGTACCGGACGCGGCACGCGGTCGTGGCCGCGCACGGCACCACCTCCGTCACGCACGTGACGGTCGCCCGCCTGGACCCCGCCTGGCGGATCCTGTCGACCCGTACCGTCGAGTGCGACGCCGTCGCGGCGGGTTACGGCTTCGTCCCGCAGATCGAGCTGGCCGTCCAGCTCGGCTGCGCCACGGCCCACTCGCCCGACGGCAGCCCCGTCGTGGCCGTCGACGCCGCCCAGCGCACCACCGTCGCAGGCGTGTACGCCGCGGGCGAGCCCACCGGCGTCGGCGGCGCCGCCCTGTCGGAGCTGGAGGGCCGCATCGCCGGCCTCACCATCGCCCGCGACCTGACCGCCCCCGGCGGGTCCCTCGACCATGTGCCGGGCGTGCTGCGTCGGCGCGCCGAACGCCTGCGGGCCTTCGGCGAGGCGCTCCAGCACGCCTATCCCGTCCAACCCGGCTGGCAGGACTGGCTGGCCGACGACACCCTCATCTGCCGCTGCGAGGAGGTGCCCCTGGCCGCGGTCCGCGAGGCCATGACGCTGGGGGCGACCGACGCGCGGTCGGTCAAGCTGCTCGCCCGCCCGGGCATGGGCTGGTGCCAGGGCCGCGTCTGCGGCTACGCCGTCTCATGCCTGTCGGGCGAGCCGACCACCCAAGCCCCCCGCCGTCCCATTGCCCAGCCGATCCCCCTCGGCTGTCTGGAGAGGATTGATGATGAGCAACCGCGTTGAGCCTTGGCACGGAATCATGGTCGCCACGGCCCTGCCCCTGCGCGAGGACCTGTCGGTCGACTTCGACGGGTTCGCCGAGCACTGCCGCTGGCTGGTCGAGAACGGCTGTGACGGCGTGGCCGTCAACGGCTCGCTCGGCGAGTACCAGACGCTGACGGCGGAGGAGCGTGCCAAGGCCGTCGAGACGGCGGTGAAGGCCATCGGCGGCCGGAACGTGATGCCCGGCATCGCCGCCTACGGCGCCGCCGAGTCGCGCCGGTGGGCCGAGCAGGCGCGTGAGGCCGGCTGCGAGAGCGTGATGCTGCTGCCGCCCAACGCCTACCGGGCCGACGAGCGGATCGTGATCGACCACTACCGGGAGGTCGCCAAGGCCGGCCTGCCGATCGTGGCCTACAACAACCCCTACGACACCAAGGTCGACCTCACGCCCGCGCTGCTGGCGAAGCTGTTCGACGAGGGCCTGATCGTGGGCGTCAAGGAGTTCACCGGCGACGTGCGGCGCGCCTACGAGATCGCCGAGCTCGCGCCGGAGCTCGACGTGCTCATCGGCTCCGACGACGTGGTGCTCGAGCTGGCGCTGGCCGGCGCGAAGGGCTGGGTCGCCGGCTACCCCAACGCGCTGCCCGTCGCCAGCGTCGCCCTCTACCGCGCCGCCATGGCCCACGACCTGGAGACCGCGCTGCCGCTGTACCGCCAGCTGCACCCGCTGCTGCGCTGGGACTCCAAGACCGAGTTCGTGCAGGCCATCAAGCTGTCCATGGACGTGGCGGGCCGCCACGGCGGTCCCTGCAGGGCGCCCAGGCTGCCGCTGACCGACGAGCAGGCCGCCGTGATCAGGGCCGCCACCGAAAAGGCGCTCGCCGAGGGCCTGCGCTGAGAGAGAAGGTGCGATGAGAGAGGCTGGACCACCATGAGATCCAAGCGCGTCTTCCACGCCGTCGACTCCCACACCGAGGGCATGCCGACCAGGGTCATCGTCGGCGGCGTCGGCGTGATCCCCGGCAACAGCATGGCCGAGCGGCGCGTGTACTTCCGCGAGCATCTCGACCCGATCAAGCAGCTGCTGATGAACGAGCCGCGCGGCCACTCGGCCATGAGTGGCGCCATCCTGCAGCCGCCCACCAGGCCCGACGCGGACTGGGGGGTGCTGTTCATCGAGGTCTCCGGCTACCTGCCGATGTGCGGCCACGGCACGATCGGCGTGGCCACCGTGCTGGTGGAGACGGGGATGGTGGAGGTCGTCGAACCGGTGACCACCGTCCGCCTCGAGGTGCCCGCGGGCCTGGTCGTCGTGGACGTGGCCGTCAAGGACGGCGCCGCCGAGTCGGTGACGCTGCGCAACGTGCCGGCCTACAGCGAACGGCTGGACGCGGTGGTGGAGGTACCTGGCTTCGGCGAGGTCCGCTACGACCTGGCCTACGGCGGCAACTTCTACGCCGTCGTCGACCTCGACTCCTACAAGCTGCCCTTCGACCGGGCCGCGAAGAACGAGATCCTGGCCGCGGGCCTGGCCACGATGGCGGCGATCAACGAGTCCGACGAGCCGGTGCACCGGGAGGACGACCGGATCAGGGGCTGCCACCACGTGTACTTCGCGGCTCCCGGCTCGACGGCCGCCCACTCCAGGCACGCCATGGCGATCTACCCCGGCTGGTTCGACCGGTCGCCGTGCGGTACCGGTACCAGCGCCAGGATGGCCCAGCTGCACGCCAGAGGCGAGCTGGCGCTGGGCGCCGACTTCGTCAACGAGTCCTTCATCGGCACGCGCTTCGTGGGGCGGCTGGTGGAGGAGACGAGCGTCGGCGGGCGGCCCGCCGTGGTGCCGACCATCACCGGCAGAGCGTGGGTCACCGGGACCGCGCAGTACTTCCTCGACCCTCGTGACCCGTTCCCCGAGGGTTTCATCCTCTGACGCGCCCGCCGCGCCGCTTCCCGGTGGGGGGAGCGGCGCCACGCGCCCTTCGCCCGTTTCCGCAGGGGAGCGGCGTCGCGCGGCCTTCCGCCCGGTTTCCGCCCGGGTGGCGTCGCGTGGCCTTGCGCCCGGTTTCCGCCCGGGGCGGCGCCACGCGGCCTTCCGCCCGGATTCCAGCCGGGGTGGCGTCGCGCGGCCTTGCGCCCGGTTTCCGCCCGGGTGGCGTCGCGTGGCCTTCCGCCCGATTTTCGGCCGGGAGCGGTACCGCGCGCCCTTTCCGTCCCGCTGCGCGTGTGGCCGGGGCGCGGCCTTCCCGCGGCGGTCAGCCGTACAACTGAAAGGCGGTTTCGGCGCGCCCGAAATCACCGCCTCTTCGATGTGAGGTCCGGGATGCACACCGCGATCTCTCTTGACGTTCCACCTGCGTGTTAGGACGCTAACGGTCTGGTCTCGGCGCTTGACCTGCCCCTGAGCGCGTCGGTGTGATGTCACACATCACTCACGTGAGGAGAGTCTCAATGCGCAAGACGCACGTCGTCTCCCTGGTCGCGACCGCAATGATGCTGGCGGGTTGCGGACAGGGCCTCCTTGGCGATGGAGGTGGCGCCCAGCAGGAGGCCAAGGGCCCCATCCGCCTGGGCATGCTCGTCCCCCAGTCGGGCAGCGAGGCCGCGATCGGCCCCTACATGACCAACGCGGCCCAGCTCGCCATCGACGAGATCAACGCCAAGGGTGGCGTCCTCGGCCGGCAGCTCGAGCTCAAGGCCGCCGACGACGCCTGTGACGCCCAGACGGCCGTCGCCGCCGCCAACAAGGTGGTCACCGAGGGCGTCGAGGTGTCCATCGGCGGCTACTGCTCTGGCGCCACGCTGCCCACGCTGCCGGTGTTCGGCAAGTCGAACATACCCATGATCATCCCTGCCGCCAACTCGCAGGAACTGGTCGACCAGAAGCTCAAGCACGTCTTCCTGATCAACGGCACCGGCACCCAGCAGGCCGAGTCGGCCAGCCAGTGGATCACCAAGCAGGGTGCCACCAGGGTCGCGCTGATGCACGACAACACCAGCTACTCCAAGGACATCGCGGTCCGCACCCAGCCGCTGCTGGGCGACAAGGCGGTCATCACCGAGGCGGTCACGCCCAAGGAGAGCGACTACAGCGCCAACATCCACAACGTCCTGGAGAAGAAGCCCGACTTCGTCTACTGGACGGGCTACTTCCAGGAGGGCGGCCTGATCACCAGGCAGCTGCGCCAGGCGGGCTACAAGGGCGCGATCATGGTCGCCGACGGTTCGGTCTCCGCCAAGCTCGGCGAGATCGCCGGCGCCGAGGCCGAGGGCGTCTTCGCCACCATGACCCCGATCCCCGACACGCTGCCCAACGCCAAGGGCTGGATCGACAACTACACCAAGAAGTTCGGGTCCGCTCCCGGCCCCTACTCCAACCAGGCCTACGACGCCGTGCGCCTGGCCGCCGAGGCGATCACCAAGGCGGGCTCCACCGACGGCGCCAAGGTCATCACCGCGCTCGAGGGCATCAACGGGTTCCAGATGTTCTCCGGCCCGCTGAAGTTCACCCCCGAGCACACCCTGTCCACCGGCGGTTTCCAGATCCTCGTGTGGAAGGGTGACAAGTTCGCCCTACAGGATGCTCTCTCATGACACAGCTCGTCTGGAACGGCCTGTTCGTCGGCTCGTTCTACGCTCTGGTGGCGCTGGGCTACAGCATGGTCTACGGCATCATCAAGCTGCTCAACTTCGCCCACGGTGACCTCTACATGCTCGGCGCGTTCAGCGGCTTCGCCGTCCTGTCCGCGCTGGGCGGGGTCTCCGCGGCGATGACGCTGCCGGTGCTGCTGGCCGTCCTGCTGCTGACCATGGTGAGCACCGGCCTGGCGGGCGTGGTCCTGGAGCGGGTGGCCTACCGCCCGCTCCGCGGCGCCCCCCGCCTGTCGCTGCTCATCACCGCCGTCGGCGCGTCCTTCGCCATCGAGTACGGCATGCGGGCCGTCTCCGGTCCCGACCCCCGGGTCTACCCCGTCCGGCTCAGCGGCACCACGCTGGAGGTGTTCGGCGCCCGGCTCACCCTGCAGCAGCTCGTGCTCATCGGGGTCGCCGTGGTCCTCATGGTCGGCCTCAACCTGCTGGTGACCAAGACGCGCGAGGGCAGGGCCATGCGGGCCATCGCCCTCGACCCGAGCACCAGCTCGCTGATGGGCATCGACGTCAACGCCGTCATCTCCAGGACCTTCTTCCTGGGCTCGGCCCTGGCCGGCGCCGCCGGCGTGATGGCCGGCGCGTACTACGGGAAGATCGACTTCCTGATGGGCTTCCTCATCGGGCTGAAGGCCTTCACCGCGGCCGTCATCGGCGGCATCGGCAACATCCCCGGCACCATGCTCGGCGGCCTCGTGCTCGGCCTGCTGGAGTCGTTCGGCACCTACTGGCTCGGGGGTGAGTGGCGTGACGTGTTCGCCTTCGGCGTGCTGATCCTGTTCCTGACCGTGAGACCCACCGGTCTGCTCGGCGAACGTGTGACGGAGCGGGTGTGAACCAGACCAAAGCCCCCGAAGCCCCTCGCAAGATCGGCGCCAAGCAACCGCAGACGCGCCTGTCCAAGCTGTTCGACAACCGCTGGGTCGGCCTGGCGGGCCTGCTGATCGCGTTGCTCGTGCCGTTCGTCAACGCGACCGACTACACGATGTCCATCATGACCACGGCCGCCATCTTCGTGATGCTGGCCTCGGGACTGAACATCGTGGTCGGGTTCACCGGCCTGCTCGACCTGGGCTACGCCGCCTTCTTCGCGGTGGGCGCCTACACCAGCGGCATCCTGTCGACCCGGTTCGACCTGCCGCTGGTCGCCACCGTGCCCGCCGTCATCGTGGTCACCGTCATCGCCGGCGTCATCATCGGCGCGCCGACGCTGCGGCTGCGCAGCGACTACCTGGCCATCGTCACGCTGGGCTTCGGCGAGATCATCCGTATCACCGCCAACAACCTGCCCATCACCGGCGGCCCCTCGGGCATCTACGGCATCCCCGGTCTGACCGACGGACCGGTGAGCCTGTACTTCGTCACGGTGCTGATCGTCGCGATCGCCGTGATCGGCGCCTCCCGCCTGGGCAGGTCACGGCTCGGCCGGGCCATGCGCTTCGTGCGCGAGGACGAGGACGCCGCCGAGGCGACCGGCGTGCACACCTACCGGGTCAAGCTGGCCGCCTACATCGCGGGCGCGGTGTGGGGCGGGCTGGCGGGCGTGCTGTTCGCCGGCCAGGTGTCGGCCATCTCGCCCAACAGCTTCACCTTCCTGTACTCGGCGACGGTCCTGATGGCCGTGGTGCTCGGCGGCATGGGCTCGGTGCCCGGCGTCGTGCTCGGCGCGATCATCATCAGCCTGCTGCCCGAGCTGCTGCGCGACGCCGCCGACTACCGGTTCTTCATCTTCGGCGTGCTGCTGATCATCGTGATGATCGTCCGGCCGCAGGGTCTGTGGCCCGCCCGTTCGAGGGAGGCGCTCAAGTGACACTCCTCCAGGTGAGCGAGCTGCGCCTGGCCTTCGGCGGCCTGGTGGCCATCGACGGGCTCAGTTTCTCGGTGAACGAGGCCGAGATCGTCTCGGTCATCGGCCCGAACGGTGCCGGCAAGACCTCCGCCTTCAACTGCGTGACCGGCTTCTACCGGCCCACGGCCGGCCAGATCACCTTCGACGGGCGTTCGCTGCTGGGCCTGCGGCCCTCGGCCGTGGCGGGGGCGGGCATCAGCCGTACCTTCCAGAACCTGCGGCTGTTCGGCGAGCTGTCGGTGCTGGAGAACGTCCGCGCGGGCAGCCACCTGTGGCTCAAGCAGAACGTGTTCGACGCGCTGCTGCACACCCCGCGCTACCGCCGCACCGAGCGCGAGTGCACCGACGCGGCCAACCACTGGCTCGACTTCGTGGGCCTGCGCGGCGACCGCTACTCGGCCGCCCGCAACCTGCCCTACGGCGAGCAGCGCCGCGTCGAGATCGCCCGTGCCCTCGCCCGCAAGCCGCGCCTGCTGCTGCTCGACGAGCCCGCCGCCGGTCTCAACCACGCCGAGAAGGCCGAGATGCTCGACCTGATCAGGCGTATCCGCGAGCTGGGCATCGCGATCGTGCTGATCGAGCACGACATGGGCCTGGTCATGCAGGTCTCCGAACGCATCGTGGTCCTCAACTTCGGCAAGGAGATCGCCGACGGCCGCCCCGAAGAGGTGCGCCGCGACCCCGCCGTCATCGAGGCCTACCTGGGGAGCGACGCCCATGCTTGAGATCAGCGACCTCGACGTCCACTACGACGGCGTGCACGCGCTGCGCGGCCTGTCGCTGACCGTCGGCGAGGGCGAGATCGTCACCCTGCTCGGCAACAACGGCGCGGGCAAGACGACCACCATGTCGGCCATCTCGGGCCTGGTACGGCCCAGCGGCGGCAAGGTCGTCTTCGAGGGCCAGGACATCACCGGCGTGGCCGCGCACAAGATCACCAACCTCGGCCTGGTCCACTGCCCCGAGGGGCGCAGGGTCTTCAGCACCCTGACCGTGCACGACAATCTGCTGCTCGGCGGCTACCTCGTGCGCGACCAGGCGGAGATCAGGCGGCGGGTCGACCACGTGTACAGCCTGCTGCCCCGTCTGGCCGAGCGTCGCGCCCAGCAGGGCGGCACGCTGTCCGGCGGCGAGCAGCAGATGCTCGCCATCGGCCGCGCGCTGGTGACCGGGCCGCGCCTGCTGCTGCTCGACGAGCCGTCCATGGGCCTGGCGCCGCTGATCGTCGCCCAGGTCATGGACCTCATCGCCGACATCAACGCCTCCGGCACCGCCGTGCTGCTCGTCGAGCAGAACGCCTCAGCCGCGCTGAAGATCGCGCACCGGGGTTACGTGCTGGAGAGCGGACAAGGGACGCTGTCGGGCAGCGCGGACGCGCTCCGCTCCGACCCGCGCGTCGTCGAGGCCTACCTGGGAGGGGCATGATCCAGACCATCGACTACCACACCGGCGGCGAGCCGTTCAGGATCGTCGTCGGCGGGGTCGGCGAGATCAAGGGCTCGTCCGTCCTCGAACGCCGTGCCACGGCCTTCGCGGACGAGGAGATCGACAGGGTGCGGCGGCTGCTGTGCCACGAGCCGCGCGGGCACGCCGACATGTACGGCTGCTTCCTGGTGCCGCCTGACTCTCCCGGCGCCGACCTGGGCGTGCTGTTCTGGCACAAGGACGGCTACTCCACCGCCTGCGGGCACGGGACGATCGCGCTCGGCGTGCACGCCGTCCAGGAGGGGCTGGTCGAGGCCGACCCCGACGGCACCACCGACGTGGTCATCGACGTGCCCTCCGGGAGGGTGACGGCCAGGGTGGCCATGACCGGCGGTGAGATCACCTCGGTGACCTTCAGGAACGTCCCGTCCTACGTGATCGCCCGGTCCGTGCCCGCGGACGGCGTCCAGGTCGACGTGTCGTACGGCGGGGCCATCTACGCCTCGCTGCCCGCCGCCTCGCTGGGGCTGTCGGTGCGGCCCGAGGACCTGACCGAGCTGATCGCCCACGGGCGGCGGATCAAGGCGGCGCTCGCCGACCACCCCGCCGCCAGGCACCCGTCGGACGAGCGGCTGTCGGGCATCTACGGCGTGATCTTCTACGACGAGGTCGGGCCCGCCCACCAGCGCAACGTCACCGTCTTCGCCGACGGGGAGGTGGACCGGTCGCCGTGCGGCTCGGGCACCGCGGCCAGGCTGGCGCTGCTGGCCGAGGAACTGCCGGCCGGGTTCACGCTCACGCACGACAGCATCGTCGGCTCGTCGTTCCGCGCCTGGGTGGCCGAATCCACCCCGGAAGGCGTGATTCCGGAGATCGAGGGCATGGCCTACCGTACCGGGCGGCACAGCTTCGAACTCGATCCGCGGGACCCGATCGGAACGGGGTTCACGCTGCGATGAGCCGCCTCGCGAGCATGTCGGCCGGGGCTGGATCCGCGCCTCCGGTCCCGGCCGGCCACCCTCTGGCCGGAGCGCGCCGATGAGCGGCCTGCCGTACATCGAGGACCTGGAGAGGCTGGTGCCGATGGCACGGGCCGTCGCGGTCCTGGAAGAGACGCTGGTCTCGGGGTTCGACCCCGAGACCGCGCCCGCCCGTGCCGCCGTGCCGGCCGGGCAGGGGGAGTTCCTGCTCATGCCCGCCTCGGCGGGCCGGTACGCGGGCGTCAAGGTGGTCACCGTCGCGCCGGGCAACCCCGCCCGCGGGCTGCCCCGCATCCAGGGCACCTACCTGCTGTTCGACGGCGACACCATGGCGCCGCTGGCGGCCATGGACGGCCTGGCGCTCACCGCGCTGCGCACGCCCGCCGTCTCCGCCCTCGCCGTCAGGCATCTGGCGCCGCCCGACGCCCGCAGCCTGCTGGTGTACGGCACCGGGCCGCAGGCGTGGGGCCACGTGCGGGCGCTGCGCGAGGTGCGTCCCGTGGACAGGGTCACGATCGTCGGCCGGGACCACGAGCGGGCCGCCGCGCTGGCCCTGCGCTGCGCCGACATCGGCGTGGCCGCCTCGGCCGCCGTCGGCGCGCCGCCGTCCGACGCGCTGGTGCCGCTCGAGCAGGCCGACCTGGTCGCCTGCTGTACCACCGCCAGGGATCCCTTGTTCCCCGGTAAGCTCACCGGCAACAACGTCACCGTGACTGCCGTCGGGTCGCACGAGCCCGACGCCAGAGAGATCGACGATGATCTCGTCGCCCGCGCCACCCTGGTCGTCGAGGCGAGGAAGGCGGCATTGTCCGAGGCTGGAGATGTGATCCTCCCTTTGCGCGGCGGTACGATCACCAGTGGTCATCTCGCCGGCAACCTCGCCGACCTGGTCAACGGTCGCGTCGACGTGGGCGAGGGGCCGCGGGTCTTCAAAAGTGTCGGCATGGCGTGGGAGGACCTGGTGGTCGCGGCGGCCGCATACGAGGCGTGGGCTCACATGAACGGACGAAAGTAGGGAAGCCGGGATGGCTGCGGAGGATCGGCTCGACCTTCCGATGGTGGGAGAGCGGCAGAGCCTGCGCGAGCAGGTCGCGCACGCGTTGCGCGCCGCGCTCGTCACCGGCGAGATGCGCCCTGGCGTGGTCTACTCCGCGCCCGTGCTCGCCGCCCAGTTCGGCGTCTCGGCCACGCCGGTCCGCGAGGCCATGCTCGACCTGGCCAAGGAGGGCCTGGTCGAGGCGGTGCGCAACAAGGGCTTCCGGGTCACGGAGCTGTCCGACCGCGACCTCGACGAGCTGACCGAGATCCGCCAGCTGATCGAGGTGCCGACGATCGCCCGGCTGGCCGACGCGTCGAGGGCCGAGGAGTTCGAGCGGCTGCGGCCGATCGCCCAGCAGATCGTCGACGCCGCCGAGCGCGCCGACCTGCTCGCCTACATCGACGCCGACCTGCGCTTCCACATCGAGCTGCTGTCGCTGTCGGGCAACGCGCACCTGGTCGAGGTGGTGCGCGACCTGCGCAACAGGGCCAGGCTGTACGGGTTGTCGCAGCTGTCGGAGCGCGGCATGCTGCCCGACTCGGCGCGCGAGCACCTGGCGCTGCTCGACGCGCTCAAGGCGGGCGACAGGCAGGCGGCCGAGCGCATCATGGGCGAGCACATCCACCACGTCCGCGACATCTGGGCCGAGCCCCCGACCTGAGCCCCGCGAGGCTTCGGGTCCGCCGCAAGACGAAAGCCGCTCATCCCAGGTCACCGGGTGAGCGGCTGTCTCGCGGAGGTCAGGCCCTGGCGGCGCGGGTGGCGCCCAGGCTGGCGGCCACGATGCAGATGATGGCCGCCCACTGCTGCACGTGCAGGATCTCGCCCAGCAGCACCAGCCCGATCATCGCCGCCACCGCGGGCTCCAGGCTCATCAGGATGCCGAACACGTGCTTGGGCATCCGCCGCAGCGCCTGCAGCTCGAGCGAGTAGGGGATCACCGACGACAGCAGCCCCACCCCGAGCCCGATGAGGATCACCGAGGGCTGCAGCAGGTCGGCGCCGCCCGTCATCACGCCCACCGGCGCGATGGCCACCGCCGAGACGATCATGGCGAACGACAGCCCCGTGGTCCCGGGGAACCGGCTGCCCGCGGCGGCCGACAGCAGGATGTAGGCCGCCCAGCAGACCCCCGCCACCAGCGCGAAGCCGATGCCCAGCCAGCTGACGGCGGCAGACTCGGTCCAGGGCGCGATGAGCGCGATGCCCACCGCGGCCAGCAGCGCCCACAGCAGGTCGAGGCGCCGGCGCGAAGCGGCGATGGCCACGCCGAGCGGGCCGAGGAACTCGATCGCCACCGCGATGCCGATCGGCAGCCTGGCCAGCGCCTCGTAGAACGACAGGTTCATCACGGCCAGCGTGAGGCCGAAGCCGATGCCGACCGCCCAGTCACGCCACGACAGCCCCTTGAGCTTCGGCCGCGCGAACGCACCCAGGATCAGCGCGCCCGCCACGATGCGCATGAACACCACGGCGGCCGGAGGCAGCGCCGCGAACAGCTCCTTGGCGAAGCCCGCGCCCAGCTGCACCGAGACGATGGCCAGCATGATCAACCCCGACGGCGGCATCGAGTCGGCGGCCGTGCGGAACAGACCGCCCGTGCGCGGCAGGGCTGACTTGAAGCGGTCGGCGGGCCCGTCAAGGGCAAAGGCGGTCAACAGGGCTCCTCGGGGAGAAAACGTACGGCAAGCCCCGAGCCTACTGGGCGGGTCCGACATCCCCCGGCGGTGGGCGGCCTACTCCCAGCGGAACGTCCTGGAGGCCAGTCCCAGCGTGAGCGCGGCCCACGCCACCAGCACCGCCACCGCGCCGAGCGGCAGCGCCGCGCCCTCGGTCAGCACCGCGCGCAGGCCGCCGGTCAGCGCCGAGATCGGCAGCATGGCCAGCACCGGCTCGACGGCGTCGGGGAAGGCGGCCAGCGGGAACACCACGCCGCCGCAGCCCAGCAGCACCAGGTAGACCAGGTTGGCCGCGGCCAGCGTCGCCTCGGCGCGCAGCAGCCCGGCCATGAGCAGCCCGAGCCCGCTGAAGGCGGCCGTGCCGAGCAGCACCAGCAGCACGGCCGCGGCCAGCGAGCCGCGCGGCTGCCAGCCGAGCAGGAGCGCCACCACCACGATGGCCACGGCCTGCAGCAGCTCCACCGCGACGACGGCCGCGGTCTTGGCCAGCAACAGCCCGGCCCTCGACAGCGGGGTGGCGCCCAGGCGCTTCAGCACGCCGTAGCGGCGCTCGAAACCCGTCGCGATCGCCTGGCCGGTGAAGGCCGTCGACATGACCGCCAGCGCGAGCACGCCGGGGGCCAGGAAGCCGACGCGCGAGCCCCCGCCGACGTCCACCAGCGGCGCCAGCGAGAAGCCGACCAGCAGCAGCACCGGGATGATCAGCGTGAGCAGCAGCTGCTCGCCGTTGCGCAGGATGGCCTTGGCCTCGGCGCCCGCCTGCGCCAGCACCATCCGGTGGAAGGGCGCCGCCCCGGGCGCGGGGGTGAGGTCGAGGGCGGTCATCGCAGCTCCCTGCCGGTCAGCTCGAGGAAGACATCCTCCAGCGTCCTGCGCTCGATGGACAGATCGTCGGCCATGACGCCCTCGGCGGCGCACCAGGCCGTCACGGTGGCCAGCATCTCCGGCCCGACATACCCTTCGATGATGTAATGGCCGGCCGGCGACTCCTTGGCCGCCGATCCGGAGGGCAGCGCGCTCAGCAGCTCCTCGAGCCCGAGGCCAGGCCGGGCCCGGAAGCGCAGCTGCCGCTCGGCGCCGGTGAGCGAGGAGGGGGTGCCCTCGGCCACCACCCGGCCCCTGTCGATGATCACCACGTGATCGGCCAGCCGCTCGGCCTCGTCCATGTAGTGGGTGGTCAGCACGACCGCCACGCCCGCCGTCCGCAGGTCCGCGACCAGCTCCCAGCAGGCCCGCCTGGCCTGCGGGTCGAGGCCCGCCGTCGGCTCGTCGAGGAAGACCAGCTCGGGCCGGCCGATGACGGCACCGGCCAGCGAGAGCCGCTGCTGCTGCCCGCCCGACATCCTCCGGTACGGCGTGCGCGCGTGCTCGGCCAGGCCGAGCCGTACCAGAAGGGCCTGGGGGTCGAGGGGACGGGCGTGGAAGCGCGACATCAGCCGCAGCCACTCCCCGCAGCGCATCGCCGGCGGCACGCCCCCCGCCTGCGGCATCACGCCCACCCTGGCGCGCAGAGCGGGGTCGGCGGGCGCGCGGTCGAGCACCCGCACGGTGCCGCCGTCGGCGTCGCGGAACCCCTCGCAGATCTCGATGGTGGAGGTCTTGCCCGCGCCGTTGGGGCCGAGGATCGCGGTGACGGCGCCGCGCTCGGCGGCAAGGGTCAGCCCGTCGACGGCGGTGGTGCCGCCGTAGCGTTTCACCAGATCGACGACCTCGACGGCAGGGGAGCTCATGGCCACGAGTTTAGGGACCCCTACGCGCGGTCAGCGCGCCAGGCGGCGCCGGCGACACCCGTGGGCGACAAAAAGCTAAAAAGGCAGCCAACTCCAGGGATGTGAGGTTGGTCACGTGATTGTGTGGTGTACCGACAGGAGGTAGCGCGATGTCGGTTCGAAGTGGTTACGAGGCGGGCGTCCCGTGCTGGGTTGATCTGTCGACTCCTGACGTGCGGGCGTCGGTCCGCTTCTACGGCGAGATCTTCGGCTGGACGGCCGAGATGATCGACGACCCGGCCGCGGGGGGATACGGGCAGTTCGTCCGCGACGGCAAGCGGGTCGCGGGCGTCGGCCCCATCATGGCGGAGGGCATGCCGCCGGTCTGGAACACGTACGTGGCCACCGACGACGCGGCCGTCACCGCCGACCGGGTCAAGAACGCGGGCGGGACCGTGGTCGTCGAGCCCATGCGGATCTTCGAGGAAGGCTCGATGGCCGTCTTCCAGGCCACGGACGGCTCCTTCTTCTCGGTCTGGCAGGCCGGCAACCACAAGGGCGCCGAGCTGGTCAACGAGCCCGGCGCGTTCTGCTGGAACGAGCTGGTGACCAGGGATCCGCAGGCGGCCACGAGCTTCTACGGCACCGTCCTGCCCTGGACCCCCAGGACCCAGCAGATGGACGGCATGGCCTACACCGAATGGCTGGTCGGCGACAGGAGCGTCGCGGGCATGATGGAGATGCCGCCCCAGTACCCCGAGGGCACCCCCTCCCACTGGGGGATCTACTTCGCGGTCGCCGACCTCGACGCCACGGTCGCCACGGCCAGGTCGCTGGGCGCCACGGTCCTGGTCGAGTCGATGGACGCCCCGCCCGGCAGGTTCGGGATGCTCGTCGACCCGCAGGGCGCCGCGTTCTCGGTGATCCAGCTGAACCAAGCTGCGTGAAAATTAGGCCGAAATTTGGGAATTCGGCGTACCAGATCGTGGTTTGACCCCTCGGCCCTCGTGGGCCACGGCCTACGAGGGAGAGGGGTTTCACCATGTCCGTGGCAGCCGCCGCGCCGGACGTCGCCGGGGAGGCAGGGGGGACCGGGAGCGGCCGCCGCGGGCTGTTGCTGCTGATCCTGGGCGCGCTCTCGGCCATCGGTCCGCTCTCGATCGACATGTACCTGCCCGCGCTGCCCGCCATCACCGGGGAGATGCTCTCGGCGCCCGCGCAGGTCCAGCTCACGCTGACCGCGTGTCTCGTCGGCATCAGCCTCGGCCAGGTCCTGGCGGGCCCGCTGAGCGACGTCAGAGGACGCAGGTTCCCGCTCATCGTCGGCGTCGCCGGCTACGCGCTGGCCTCACTGCTGTGCGCCTTCGCGCCCTCCGTTCCCGCGCTCATCGCCACGCGGCTGGCCCAGGGCGTCATGGGCGGCGCCGCGCTGGTGATCGTCCGGGCGGTGGTCCGCGACCTGTACGAAGGCGCCGCCATCGCCCGCATCTTCGCCACACTCATGCTGGTCAGCGGTCTGGCGCCGATCCTGGCCCCCATCGCGGGCGCCCAGCTGCTGTCCTTCACCTCCTGGCGCGGCATCTTCGTCGCGCTCAGCGTGGCGGGCGTGGTGCTGCTGCTGGCCGTCCTGCCGGGCGTCAAGGAGACCCTCCCCGCCGACCAGAGGGAGCGCGGCGGGCTCGGGAACACCGTCGCCACCTTCTGGCGGCTGCTCGGCGACCGGTCGTTCATGGCCTGCTCGCTGGCCGCGGGGCTGGCCTTCGCCGGCATGTTCGCCTACATCTCCGGCTCGCCGTTCGTGCTGCAGGAGGTGTACGGCGCCTCGCCGCAGCAGTTCTCGCTCATCTTCGGGCTCAACGCCCTCGGCCTCACGGTCATGGCCCAGCTCGGCGGCAGGCTCTCGGGTCGCGTCTCGCCCGCCCGCCTGGTGCTGGCCGGCATGCTCGTCAGCCTCGTGGGCGCGGCGCTGCTGGTCACCGCCACGACCGCCGGCTCGCCCGGCACGGGCGCGGGCCTGGGCGGCGTGGTGGCCGCGCTGTTCGTCATGATGTGCGGCGCGGGTCTGGTCCTGCCGGGCACCGGCGCGCTGGCGCTGGCCGGGCAGCCCCCGCAGGTGGCCGGAAGCGCCTCGGCGTTGCTCGGCGTCCTGCAGTTCGCCTTCGGCGCGGTCGCCGCGCCTCTCGTGGGCCTGGCCGGCTCCGGTACGGCGGTGCCGATGGCCGTCGTCATGCTGGCGCTCGTCATCACCTCCTTCCTGGTCTTCGTGCTCCTCGGCCGGGGACGCGTCTTCGCAGTTAGGTAAGCCTTGCCTGCGTGAGAAATTGCATCCCCGTTCATTTGAGAACCGGGAAGGAATTACGGCACACTGATGTTGTGAAAAACGTGCCCCCTTCGATTGAGCCTGGACACGAGCGCAGCACCCGCGCCCGCGTGGCCCGGCTGATCCTGGAGCACGGTCCCGTCGCGGCCGCGGCTCTCGGCGAGCGGCTCGGGCTCACCCCCGCAGCCGTCCGCCGTCACCTCGACGCGCTGCTGGCCGACGGGATGATCGAGCCGCGCACGACCCGGCCCCGGGGTCAGCGCGGCCGTGGACGACCGGCCAAGCTGTTCGCCATCACCGATGCGGGGCGCAGTGCTTTCGAGCACGCCTATGACGATCTCGCGGGCAGCGCGCTGCGCTTCCTGGCCGAGCGCATGGGCGAGGAAGCGGTGACCGAGTTCGCCCGCTCGCAGGTCAAGGGCCTGTTGCAGCGGCTCGAGCCGGTCATGCGGACAGTGCCCGAAGACCAGCGCGTCCAGGTGCTGGCCGAGGCGCTGTCGGCGGACGGTTACGCCGCCTCGGCCAGCAAGGCCAAGTCCGGCGGCGACCAGCTCTGCCAGCATCACTGCCCGGTGGCACACGCGGCGGCGGAGTTCCCGCAGCTGTGCGAAGCCGAGACAGAGGCCTTCGGGCAACTGCTCGGCGTCCCCGTGCAACGCCTGGCCACCATCGCACACGGCGACGGGGTCTGTACCACCCACGTGAGCCCCGTTCGGATAAGAGAAAGCAAGGAGACCGGAAGGTGACTGTCACCGACCGCCCGGAGCTGGAAGGCCTCGGGAATTACAAGTTCGGCTGGTCCGACCCTGACGCCGCGGGAGCGGCGGCCAAGCGCGGCCTGTCCGAGGAGGTCGTCCGCAACATCTCCGCGCTCAAGAACGAGCCGGAGTGGATGCTCGACCTTCGCCTGAAGGGCCTCCGGCTGTTCGCCAAGAAGCCGCTGCCCACCTGGGGTTCCGACCTCTCGGGCATCGACTTCGACAACATCAAGTACTTCGTGCGCTCGACCGAGAAGCAGGCCGCTTCCTGGGACGAGCTGCCCGCCGACATCAAGAACACCTACGACAAGCTCGGCATCCCGGAGGCGGAGAAGCAGCGCCTCATCGCCGGTGTCGCCGCCCAGTACGAGTCCGAGGTCGTCTACCACAAGATCCGTGAGGACCTCGAGGAGAAGGGCGTCATCTTCGTCGACACCGACACGGGCCTGAAGGAGCACGAGGAGCTCTTCAAGGAGTACTTCGGCTCGGTCATCCCCGTGGGCGACAACAAGTTCGCCGCGCTCAACACCGCCGTGTGGTCCGGTGGCTCGTTCATCTACGTGCCGCCGAACGTCGAGGTCGAGATCCCGCTGCAGGCCTACTTCCGGATCAACACCGAGAACATGGGCCAGTTCGAGCGGACCCTGATCGTCGTGGACGAGAACAGCTACGTCCACTACGTCGAGGGCTGTACCGCGCCGATCTACTCCAGCGACTCGCTCCACTCGGCGGTCGTCGAGATCATCGTGAAGAAGAACGCCCGCTGCCGTTACACGACCATCCAGAACTGGTCGAACAACGTCTACAACCTGGTCACCAAGCGCGCCGTGGCCTACGAGGGCGCGACCATGGAGTGGATCGACGGCAACATCGGCTCCAAGGTCACGATGAAGTACCCGGCCGTCTACCTGATGGGCGAGCACGCCAAGGGCGAGACGCTGAGCGTCGCCTTCGCCGGCGAGGGCCAGCACCAGGACGCCGGGTCCAAGATGGTCCACCTGGCGCCCAACACCTCCTCCAGCGTCATCTCCAAGTCGGTGGCGCGCGGCGGCGGCCGCACCTCCTACCGCGGCCTGGTCCAGATCGAGGAGGGCGCCCACGGCTCGGCCTCGACCGTCAAGTGCGACGCGCTCCTGGTCGACCAGATCAGCCGGTCCGACACCTACCCCTACGTCGACGTCCGCGAGGACGACGTCTCGATGGGTCACGAGGCCACGGTCTCCAAGGTCAGCGAGGACCAGCTGTTCTACCTCATGAGCCGCGGGCTCGACGAGGACGAGGCGATGGCGATGATCGTGCGCGGCTTCGTCGAGCCGATCGCGCGCGAGCTGCCCATGGAGTACGCCCTCGAGCTGAACCGCCTGATCGAGCTGCAGATGGAAGGAGCCGTCGGCTGATGGGCCTGAACGAGAAGCCCCTGTCGACCCTGCACGAGAAGTCGTCCTACGACCTGGCCGACTTCCCGGTGCCGACCGGGCGCGAGGAGGCCTGGCGCTTCACGCCGATCTCGCGGCTGAAGGGCCTGCACAACGGCGCCGCCGAGGTGACCGGGCAGGTCGTCACCCAGGCCTACACGCCCGCCGGCGTCACCGTCGAGTGGGTCGGCCGTGACGACGCGCGGGTCGGCAAGGCCTACGCGCCCGTCGACAGGGTCAGCGCCCAGGCCTACACCTCCTTCGAGAAGGCGCTGGTCGTCACCGTGCCGCAGGAGGCCGTCCCCGGCGAGCCGATCCAGATCGAGGTCCGTGGCGGCGGCCTGGCGGGCGCGGCCTACGGCCACATCGTGGTCAAGGTCGAGCCGATGGCCGAGGCCGTGGTCGTCATCGACCACCAGGGCAGCGCGGTCTACGCCGACAACGTCGAGTTCGTCGTGGGCGACGGCGCCACCCTCAAGGTCATCAGCCTGCAGGACTGGGCCGACGACGCCGTCCACGTCTCCCACCACCACGCCCAGCTCGCCAAGGACGCGACCTTCCGCAGCTTCGTGGTCACCCTGGGCGGCGACCTCGTCCGGCTGTCGCCCAGCGTCGCCTACACCGCCCCCGGCGGCGACGCCGACCTGTCGGGTATCTACTTCGTCGACGCCGGCCAGCACCTGGAGCACCGCCTGCTGGTCGACCACTCGCAGCCCAACTGCAAGAGCAACGTCGACTACCGCGGCGCGCTGCAGGGCGAGGACGGGCACGCCGTCTGGATCGGCGACGTGATCATCAGGGTCGAGGCCGAGGGCACCGATACCTACGAGCTCAACCGCAACCTCATCCTCACCGACGGCGCGCGCGCCGACTCGGTGCCCAACCTCGAGATCCTCACCGGCGAGGTGGCCGGCGCGGGCCACGCCTCCGCCTCGGGCCGCCTGGACGACGAGCACATCTTCTACCTCCAGGCTCGCGGCATCCCCTACGACGAGGCCCGCCGCCTGGTCATCAGGGGCTTCCTCGGCCAGCTGGTGGAGAAGATCTCCGTGCCCGAGCTGCGCGAGCGCGTGTTCGCCAAGGTGGAGGCGGAGCTCGAGAAGTGACATTCCAGAAGGTCTGCAAGGTCAGCGACATCCCCGACGGCGGGGTCGTCGGCCTCGAGGTCGACGAGACCCCCGTGGCGCTGGTCCGCAAGGGCGAGGAGGTCTTCGCCCTGCACGACGTCTGCTCGCACGCGGAAGTCAGGCTCAGCGAGGGTGAGGTCTACGACGGGACCCTCGAGTGCTGGCTGCACGGCTCGTGCTTCGACGTGCGCTCGGGCAAGCCCACCGGCCCGCCCGCCACCAAGCCCGTGAACGTTTACCGAGTGAAGATCGACGGCGACGACGTCCTCGTCTCGCTCTCGAAGGAGTCATAACAGTGTCCACCCTTGAGATTCGTGACCTGCAGGTCTCCGTCGCCGACAAGGAGATCCTGCGCGGGGTCAACCTGACCGTGAAGGCCGGCGAGACCCACGCCATCATGGGTCCGAACGGCTCGGGCAAGTCCACCCTCGCCTACGCGATCGCCGGTCACCCCAAGTACACGATCACCGGCGGGCAGGTCCTGCTCGACGGCGTCGACCTGCTGGAGATGTCGGTCGACGAGCGCGCCCGCGCCGGTCTGTTCCTCGCCATGCAGTACCCGGTCGAGGTGCCGGGCGTCAGCGTCTCCAACTTCCTGCGCTCGGCCGTCACCGCCGTCCGCGGCGAGGCGCCGAAGCTGCGCGAGTTCAGCAAGGACCTCAAGACGGGCATGGACTCCCTGGCCATCGACCCGGCCTTCGCCACCCGCAACGTCAACGAGGGCTTCTCCGGCGGTGAGAAGAAGCGCCACGAGATCCTCCAGCTCGAGCTGCTCAAGCCGAAGATCGCCGTCCTCGACGAGACCGACTCCGGCCTCGACGTCGACGCCCTGCGCGTCGTCTCCGAGGGCATCAACCGCTTCCGGGCCTCGGGCGAGACCGGCGTCCTGCTGATCACCCACTACACCCGCATCCTGCGCTACGTGAAGCCTGACTTCGTGCACGTCTTCGCGGGCGGCAGGATCGTCGAGGAGGGTGGCCCTGAGCTGGCCGAGAAGCTCGAAGCCGAGGGCTACGAGCAGTACACCAAGGCCTCGGCCTGAGAAGTGGTGAGCGACCGATGGGCACGGAGCGAGCCCGGCGTAGTGAGCGGAGAGGGGTGAGCGACCGATGAACGGAGCATTCGACGTGGAGAGGGTCAGGAAAGACTTCCCTGTCCTGTCCCGCGAGCTGTCCGGCGGGCGCCCGCTCGTCTACCTCGACTCGGGCAACTCCTCGCAGAAGCCGGCGCAGGTCATCGAGACCATGCGTGAGCACTTCGCGATGCACTACAGCAACGTGGGGCGGGCTCACCACGCGCTCGGCACCGAGTCGACCGAGGCGTACGAGGCGGCGCGTGACAAGGTCGCCGCCTTCGTCAGGGCGCCGAGCCGTGACGAGATCGTGTTCACCAAGAACGCCTCCGAGGCGCTCAACCTGGTGGCCTACTCCTTCGGCAACCGCACCAACACCGACCCCCGTTTCACGCTCGGCCCCGGCGACGAGATCGTCATCTCGGAGATGGAGCACCACTCCAACATCGTGCCGTGGCAGATGCTGGTGCAGCGGACGGGCGCGACGCTCAAGTGGTTCGGCGTCACCGACGACGGCCGGCTCGACCTGGCCGACGACGTCATCACCGAGCGCACGAAGATCGTCTCCGTCGCCCACCAGTCGAACGTGCTCGGCACCGTCAACCCGGTCGCCGAGATCGCCCGCCGCGCCCACGCGGCCGGGGCGCTGCTGATGCTCGACGCCTCCCAGTCGGTGCCGCACCACCCGGTCGACCTGGCCGGGCTCGGGGCCGACTTCGTGGCCTTCACCGGCCACAAGATGCTCGGCCCTTCGGGGATCGGCGTGCTGTGGGGGCGCGCGGAGCTGCTCGAGGCCATGCCGCCGTTCCTCGGCGGCGGCGAGATGATCGAGGCGGTCTGGATGGACCGCTCGACCTACGCGCCCATCCCGCACAAGTTCGAGGCGGGCACGCCGCCGATCGTCGAGGCCATCGGGCTCGGCGCGGCGGTCGACTACCTCGAGGGCGTCGGCATGGCGGCCATCGAGGCGCACGAGCGGGAGCTGGCGGCCTACGCGCTGCAGGCCCTCGCCGAGGTGCCGACGCTGCGGATCATCGGTCCCGCCTCCACCGAGGGCAGGGGCGCGACGGTGTCGTTCACCCTCGACGGCATACATCCGCACGACGTGGGGCAGATCCTTGACGACCGGTTCGGCGTCGCCGTCCGGGTGGGGCACCACTGCGCGCGGCCGCTCCACCTGAGGTTCGGAATACCCGCGACCACGCGGGCGTCGTTCTACCTGTACAACACCACGAGCGAGATAGACGCCCTGGTCAGGGGTCTCCACCACGTGCAGAAGGTGTTCGCCTGAGATGATCGCCGAGTCGATGTACCAGGAGCTGATCCTGGAGCACTACAAGCACCCGCAGGGGCGGGGGCTGCGTGAGCCGTACGACGCCGAGGTCCACCACGTGAACCCGACCTGTGGCGACGAGATCACGCTCAGGGTCAAGCTCGGCGACGGCGGCAAGATCGAGGACGTCTCCTACGACGGGCAGGGCTGCTCCATCAGCCAGGCCGCGGCCTCGGTGCTCCACGAGCTGGCCACCGGCTCGACGGTCGAGGAGTCGCTGTCGGTGGTGGACGAGTTCACCCGGCTGATGCAGGGCAGGGGCCAGGTGGAGGCCGACGAGGACGTGCTCGGCGACGCGGTGGCCTTCGCGGGCGTGGCCAAGTTCCCCGCGCGTGTCAAGTGCGCGCTGCTGTCCTGGATGGCCTACAAGGACGCTGTTGTGAGGAGCGCATAGATATGAGCAAGCCGGTGGAGACGCCTACGTCGGCGTTCGACGGCGAGGCGACCGTCGAGGAGGTCATGGAGGCGCTCAGGGACGTCGTCGACCCCGAGCTCGGGATCAACGTCGTCGACCTGGGCCTGGTCTACGGCCTCAACCTCGACCCGGTCGAGGGCGGCCAGCCGGTGGCCACCATCGATATGACGCTGACCAGCGCGGCCTGCCCGCTGACCGACGTCATCGAGGACCAGGCTCACTCGGCCCTCGACGGCATGGTCTCCGACGTGAAGATCAACTGGGTGTGGCTGCCGCCATGGGGCCCCGACAAGATCACCGACGACGGGCGTGACCAGCTGCGTATGCTAGGATTCAACGTCTGATCTTTTTTGCTGCGACGGTCGGCGAATATCGGCGCCGGCCGTTTCAGCATGCCAGGGCTCCGGAAGGTCCGGCGTCCCGCGCGGGAATACCCCAATCCTCTCGCGTGTTAGGCAACACGTGCATCTGACGCACCACTGTGCGTGAACGCCGCCTGCGGCCGGCAGATGGGATGCGCGCAGACGGGCCGGACACAGCGGCCCCGTCCTTCCCAGGCGGGCGTGAGAGACGCCCGCGCACATGGCTCGTCCTTTCGCAGAAGTGACGCGGCCACTCTGACTGAAAGGCACGACTTCGTGACCATGCTCGACGCTGCCATGCCCGAAACCTCCACCGAGGAGCACGGCATTCCGGAGTTCGAACTGCTTGGCCTGCCCAAGCCGCTCGTGACCGGCCTGTCCCGGCAGGGCATCGACAGCCCGTTCCCCATCCAGCGCGCCACCATCCCCGACGTGCTGACCGGCGCTGACGTTCTCGGCCGCGGCCAGACCGGCTCCGGCAAGACCCTCGCCTTCGGCCTGCCCACGATGGCGCGCATCGCCGGCGTCAAGCCGGCCCCCAAGCGCCCGCGCGCGATGATCCTCGTCCCCACCCGCGAGCTGGCCCTGCAGGTGCACGACGCGCTCGAGCCCCTCGGCCGCGGCCTCGGCCTGCGCATGAAGGTCGTCGTCGGCGGCATGTCCATGGGCAAGCAGATCGAGGCGCTGCGCCGCGGCGTCGACGTCATCATCGCCACGCCCGGCCGCCTGGGCGACCTGATGCGCCAGGGCGAGTGCTCGCTGGACGCCGTCGAGGTCAGCGTGCTCGACGAGGCCGACCACATGTGTGACCTCGGCTTCTTCCCCGTCGTGTCGGACCTGCTCGCCCAGACCCCCGCCGACGGCCAGCGGCTTCTCTTCTCCGCCACCCTCGACGGCGACGTCGACAAGCTGGTGCAGCGCTTCCTCAAGGACCCGATCACCCACTCCATCGCGCCCGCGACCTCGCCGGTCGACACGATGGAGCACCACGTGATCCAGGTCAGCCGGGACGACAAGTTCGACGTCACCGCCGAGATCGCCAACCGCGAGGGCCGCACGATCATCTTCGTGCGCACCCAGCACGGCGTCGACCGGCTGTGCAAGCAGCTGGCCCGCGTCGGCGTCAAGGCCGGCGGCCTGCACGGCGGCAAGCGCCAGAACCAGCGCACCCGCATCCTGTCGGAGTTCAAGGAGGGTCAGGTCGACGTCCTGGTCTGCACCGACGTCGCGGCCCGCGGCATCCACGTCGACGGCATCAGCCTGGTGCTGCACGTCGACCCGCCGCAGGACCACAAGAGCTACCTGCACAGGGGCGGCCGCACGGCCCGCGCGGGGGAGAAGGGCACCGTGGTGACCCTGGTCCTGCCGAACGAGCGCCGCTCCACCGACGCGCTGACCCGCCGGGCGGGCATCCACCCGTTCCGGCTCAAGGCCGCGCCGGGCAACGACCGTGTCGCCGAGGTGACGGGCGCCCGCGCCCCCAGCGGCGAGTCCATCCCGGTGTGGGAGCCCGACGTGCGCAAGCCGCTGCGTCCGCGCCGCGAGGGCGCGGGACACGGCGGTGAGCGCCGTGGCCGCCGCCGCGACTTCGGCGACGACCGGCGCCCGCGCCGTACGGCCGACGGGTTCGGCGACGACCGCCGCCCCCGCCGCCACGACGACGAGGACCGCCGCCCCCAGCGTGACTTCGGTGGCGACCGCGGCTCCCGTGGCGACTTCGGCGGCGACCGCGGTTCGCGTGGCGACTTCGGTGGCGAGCGGCGCCCGCACCGCTCCTTCGACGGCGAGCGCCGGTCCCGCCAGCACGAGGGCGGCTCGACCGAGCCGCGCACGTTCGGCGAGGACAGGGCGCCCTACCGCGACCGGCGCCAGGGCGGCTACCGCTCCGACGACCGCGGCGACTTCCGCTCCGGCGAGCGCGGCGGCAACCGGTCGGACGACCGCGGGCCGCGCGGCGGGTTCCGCTCCGACGACCGTGGTGCCCGTGGCGGGTTCCGCTCCGGCGGCTTCGGCTCCGACGACCGCGCGCCCCGTTCCGGCGGCTTCGGCACCGACGACCGCGCGCCCCGTTCCGGCGGCTTCGGCACCGACGACCGCGCGCCCCGTTCCGGCGGCTACCGCGACGAAAGGGGCTCCCGCGGCGGTTTCCGCTCGGACGACCGCGGCCGTCCCTTCTCCGGCGACCGGGGTCCCCGCTCCGGCGGCTACCGCTCGGACGACCGCGGCGAGCACCGGGGCCGCCCGTTCTCGGCCGGACGTGACGACCGGGGCCCCCGCTCCGGCGGCTACCGTTCCGACGAGCGCGGCAACGGCGGCTACCGCTCCGACCGCGGCAACCCGGGCCGTCGCTTCGGCCGCTGACCCACCTTCCCGGCTGCCCGCCGTACCCGCCTGCTGGCGCGGTACGGCGGGCAGCGCCGTTTCACGCGGTCCCCTGTGACGTTCACCAGGTCCCCAAATGACGACGGAACCCCCGTCCAGAAGCACGACGCCACCTTCGTAGAGGAGCACCGCGGCACCCCGTCCAGAAGCACGACGCCACCTTCGTTGAGGGGCACGGCGGCAGTCTCGTCCGGAGGGCGGCGCGCTCGTTCGGGAGTACAGCGGCACCCTCGTCCGGAAGCACGGGGGAGGGCCGGTGGGACGCGCAGGAGTGCCCGCGGTGTCGTTCCGCGAGGTGGGCGACGTGCGCGAGTGGTGCCGTTTCCTGGGGTTCCGTCGCCGTTCACACGGGCGCGATAGTCTCGATCAGGCCGCATTCTGGGCATCATCGGAGATCTCGTGACTGAGCTGCTTTCCAACCCCGTCAAGCACTACGACTGGGGTTCCCGCACCGCCATCGCCACGCTGACGGGCCGGCCGTCGCCCTCGCCCGACCCCGAGGCGGAGATGTGGCTCGGCGCCCACCCGTCAGGGCCCTCCCTGCTCGTGGAGCGCGGCATCACCCTCGACCAGGCGATCGCCGCCGACCCACAGGCGGAGCTCGGCGCCGGGACGGTGGCCAGGTTCGGGGCGCGCCTGCCGTACCTGCTGAAGCTGATCGCGGTCGAGCGGGTGCTGTCGCTGCAGGTGCATCCCTCGGCCGAGCAGGCCGAGGCGGGCCACGCGCGCGGCGCCTACGTCGACGCCCACCCCAAGCCGGAGCTGGTCTGCGCGCTGACCCCGTTCAGCGGCCTGGCGGGCTTCCGGGCGCCGGGTGAGGCGGCGCGGCTGCTGGCCGAGCTCGAACTGCCGGAGCTCAGGCCGGTCGTCGGCCTGCTGGAGGCGGGCGACTCGGCGGGCGCGCTGCGGCTGCTGCTGGAGTGGCCGGAGCGCAAGGCGCTGGTCGAGGCCGTCGCGGCGGCGGCCGGGCGGCGTGGCCACGACCTCGTCACGCGCCTGGCCGAGCAGTATCCCGACGACCCCGCCGTGCTGGCGCCGCTGCTGATGAACCGGCACGACCTGATGCCGGGCGAGGCGCTGTTCCTTGGTGCGGGGGTGCTCCACTGCTACCTGAGCGGGTTCGGGGTGGAGATCATGGGCGGCTCGGACAACGTGCTGCGCGCGGGGCTGACCCCCAAGCCGATCGACGTCGACGAGCTGCTGCGCATCACCGACTTCGCCGCCCAGCCGCTGCGGGTCGAGCCGGTGGACGGGCTCTACACCGTGCCCGTCCCCGAGTTCGCGCTGGGCCGCGCGCAGGCGCCCGACGTCACGCTAGAGGGCGGTGTGCCGCGCGTGTTCGTCTGCGTCGAGGGCGAGGTCGCCGTCGACGGGCGGACGCTGCGGCCGGGCGAGTCCGCGTTCGTGCCGGGTTCGCAGGCCGCCGTCCAGGTGCGAGGCTCCGGCACCGTCTTCTGGGCGCAGCCGTCTCGGGAGGCGGACGCCCCCGCTACCGGTGTCTGAGGGCCGATAGGCTGGAAGACCACATCGACCGAGCACCGAGAGAGATCATGAAGACCTTCGATGAGCTGTTCGCCGAGCTGTCCGAGAAGGCGCGCACCCGGCCCGCGGGGTCGGGGACCGTGGCCGCGCTGGACGCCGGGGTCCATGCCATCGGCAAGAAGGTCGTCGAGGAGGCCGCCGAGAGCTGGATGGCCGCCGAGCACGAATCCGACGACCGTGCCGCCGAGGAGATCTCGCAGCTGCTCTACCACGTGCAGTGCCTCATGATCGCCCGCGGCATCGGGCTTGACCAGGTCTACAAGTACCTCTGAAAGGTTCGTCCACGATGCTACGGCTGGCCGTACCCAACAAGGGCGCCCTCAACGAGGCCGCCGCCACCATGCTGAAGGAAGCCGGATACCGCACCAGGAAGGACAGCAAGGAGCTGGTCGTCGTCGACGCCGACAACTCCTGCGAGCTGTTCTTCCTGCGTCCGCGCGACATCGCCGTCTACGTCGGCGAGGGCACGCTCGACGCCGGGATCACCGGTCGCGACATGCTGTTCGACTCGGGCGCGCCGGTGGAGGAGGTGCTGCCGCTGGGCTTCGGCGGCTCGACCTTCCGCCTGGCGGCGAAGTCGGGCACCATGGCGGCCGTGCAGGACCTCAACGGCCTGCGCATCGCCACCTCCTACGCGGGGTTGCTGGAGAAGTACCTGTCCGACAGCGGCGTCGACGCCCGCGTCATCAAGCTCGACGGCGCCGTCGAGACCGCCATCCGGCTGGGCGTCGCCGACGCCGTCGCCGACGTGGTCGAGACCGGCACCACGCTGCGCAACGTCGGCCTCGAGGTCTTCGGCGAGCCGATCATGCGCTCGGAGGCGGTGCTGATCAGGCGCGAGGGCTCGGCGGAGACGCAGGGCATGCAGCAGCTCGTGCGCCGGCTGCAGGGCGTCATCCACGCCCGCGACTACGTGATGATGGACTACGACATCCGCGCCGAGCAGATCGAGCAGGCCAGCGCGATCACGCCCGGCATGGAGGGGCCCACCATCTCGCCGCTGCACCGCGAGGGCTGGGTCGCCGTCCGCACGATGGTGCCGCGCAAGGGCCACCAGCAGGTGATGGACCAGCTCTGGCAGATCGGCGCGCGCGCCATCCTGGTCACCGACATCTACGCCTGCCGCATCTAGCGGAACAGGTCACGGATCAAGCGGGATCGGTCACGGGCCTGGCGGGATCGGTCACGGGCCTGGCGGGATCGGTCACGGATCTGGCGGGATCGGTCACGGCGCCGGTGACGGCCGGCTGACCGGCGACAGGCCGCCGCCGCGCGGATTCACGACGAAGCCGCGCGGCGGGATCCGGCGGCGCCGCCATCCGTCACGGGGAGGTCCGCGCTGAGCGCCGCCACCTCGGTCGCCGCCGACGTGTGCGGCCTGGCGGGCAAGGAAGGCCGCATCAGGCCAGGCCACGACGCCGATCTCCTGGTCGTCCGGGAGATCCGGCCCGTGACGTCACCGCGCTGAGGAGACCCGTGGCCGACGGCCGGGGGTGGCTCCGGAAAGCGGGCGAAGCGGCGGCGCCGGTGGCGTCTGACAAATGTCATGGCGAGCGCCGGACAGACGGCACTGCCCCCGCGCCGGAGCCGCCTCTAGCGTCGTCTCCATGAACGCCATCGAATTCCACCAGGTCAGCAAGGCGTACGGGGACGTCCGCGCCGTCGAGGAGCTGTCCCTCACCATCGGGCAGGGCACGACGGTCGCGCTGCTCGGCCCCAACGGGGCGGGCAAGTCGACCACCATCGGCATGCTGCTCGGCCTGCTGCGCCCCACCTCGGGCACGATCGGGATCTTAGGCCGGACCCCCGACGCGGCCGTGGCCGCGGGCGAGCTCGGCGCGATGCTCCAGGACGGCGCGCTCATCCCCGAGCTGACCGTCAGAGAGCTGGTCGACCTCGTCAGGCGGCTGTACCCCGACCCCATGGGGCTCGAGGAGACCCTCGAGCTCGCCGACCTCACCGACCTGGCGAAGCGGCGCGCGGACCGGCTGTCCGGCGGGCAGACGCAGCGCGTCAGGTTCGCCCTGGCCATCGCAGGGGCGCCCAGGGTCCTGCTGCTCGACGAGCCCACGGCGGCCATGGACGTGGAGTCGCGGCTGCGCTTCTGGGCCGGGATGCGCGACTACGCGGCCGGTGGCCGTACCGTGCTGTTCGCCACCCACTACCTGGAGGAGGCCGACGAGCACGCCGACCGGGTGGTCGTCGTGGCCAGGGGCAGGGTGGTGGCCGACGGGACCGCGGCCCAGATCAAGGCCGCCGTGGGCGGCCAGAGCGTGCGCTTCTCGATCGGCGCCCAGCCGGCGGCGGGCCTGGCGGCGCTGCCCGGCGTCACCGCCGTGGAGATCGCGTACGGCACGGCCACGCTGCGCACCACCGACGCCGACGCGACGGTGGCGGCGCTCTACCGGGGCACCACGCTCGACGTCCGCGACCTCCGGCTCGACGGTGCCGACCTCGAAGACGCCTTCCTGGCCCTCACCAAGGAGTCCTGAGCATGCTCCACTACGCCAGAACCGACATCGTCAGGATGCTGCGCAACCGGCGCTACATCATCTTCGTCGTCGCCTTCCCCGTGGTGATCTACCTGATCAACGCCGGCATCTACGGCGACCAGGTGGCGAGCGGCGGGGTCACTGCCAACGTCTACCTGATGGTCTCGATGGCCGCCTACGGCGCGATGGCCGCCGCCCTGGTCAGCACCGCGATGCCGTGGGCGCAGGAGCGGCAGTCGGGCTGGCTGCGCCAGCTGCAGATCACCCCGCTGCCCGGCTGGATGATCATCGTGACCAAGCTGGCCGCCGCCATGACCCTGGTCCTTCCCGCGCTCACCCTGGTGGCTCTCGCGGCGATCCTGGTCAGGCACGTGTCGCTGCCCCCCGGGCAGTGGATCCCGCTCGTGCTGTCGCTGTGGCTCGGCGCGGTTCCGTTCGTGGCGCTCGGCCTGACCATCGGCTCGCTGCTGCCGCCCGAGGTGGCCCAGCCCGCCTCCATGATCGGCATGTTCGCCTTCGCGATCCTCGGCGGCCTGTGGTTCCCCGCCGACGTCATGGGCGGCGCGATGCGGACCATCGCCCATCTCATGCCCTCCTACCACTACGCCGAGATGGGGTGGAGCATCACCGAGGGCCACGGCCTGCCTCTCGGGGACGCGCTGGTCGTGCTCGGCTGGGCGGTGGCCCTGGGTCTGGTGGCGACATGGTCGTACCGGAGGGCTACCGTACGGGGATGACCTCGGGCCAGTCGTTGATGACCTTCGGCGCCGGCGACGTCCCCTCCCGCGGCAGGCGCCTGGCGGGCATGTCGGTCGGGCTCGTCTACCTCTTCTTCCCCGCCTCGGAGATCGCGACCGGCGCGGTGACCGGCGCCAGGGCGGCGTGGGGCGGCGTGACCCTCGTCGTCTTCGCCGCCTCCTACATCGCCACCACGGTGGGTCCCCGCACCTTCGAGGAGCGCAGCCCCTGGACCTACCCGCTGCTCGCGCTCACCACCGTCGTCGCGGTCGCCGGAGCGGCCGTCTTCGGCGAGGGCTGGCTGACCCTGCCCGTCTACACGACCGTCCTGTACTCCTTCATCCTGTCCCCGCGTCCCGCCGCGGCGGGCATCGCGGGCATGCTGGCGGCCGTCGTCGGCTGCGGCCTGCTGTCCGGCAGCGACGCCGCCACCATCGTGATCCTCGGCCTGCAGGTCGTCACGCTCGGCATCCTGTTCATGGGCGTGCGCAGGACCCGGCTGCTGGCCCAGCGCCTGCGCACCGCGCAGGACGAGGTGGCCAGGCTGGCCGCGGCCGACGAGCGGCTGCGCATCGCCCGCGACCTGCACGACCTGCTCGGCCACAGCCTGTCGCTGATCGTGCTCAAGAGCGAGCTGGCGGGGCGTCTGGCCGAGGGCCGGGTCCAGGAGGAGGTGGGCGACATCGAGAAGGTGGCCAGGCAGGCGCTCACGGAGGTGCGCGAGGCCGTCACCGGGTACCGCCAGCGTGAGCTGTCGGAGGAGCTGGACAACGCGCGCGCCGTGCTGCGGGCCGCGGGGGCCGAGCCGGTGGTGCGCGTCACGGGCACCCCGCTGCCCGAGGCCCTGGACGGCCTGCTCGGGTGGGCGGCCCGCGAGGGCGTCACCAACGTCGTACGGCACGCGGACGCCACCCGCTGCCAGATCGACGTCACCTACGACGGGACGGCGGCCACGCTGGAGATCGTGGACAACGGGCGTGGCGGTCCGCCCGAGTCGACCGGCAGCGGCCTGGCCGGCCTGGCCGAACGGGTCAGGGCGGCGGGCGGCTCGATCGAGGCGGGCCCCCGCGAGGCGGGCGGCTTCCGGCTGTGGGTGGCGGTACCCGCATGATCAGGGTCGTGCTGGCGGAGGACCAGAGCATGGTCCGCGGCGCCCTGGCCTCGCTGCTCAACCTGGAGCCCGACATCGAGGTGGTGGGGGAGGCGGCCAACGGGCAGGAGGCCGTCGCCGTGGCGGCAGCCGTACGGCCCGACATCGCCCTGCTGGACATCGAGATGCCTGGCGGTGTGGATGGCATCACCGCGGGCGCGACCATCGCCGCCACCGGATGCAGGGTGATGATCCTGACCACCTTCGGCAGGCCGGGTTACCTGCGCAGGGCCATGGAGGCGGGCGCCGTGGCGTTCCTGGTGAAGGACAGCCCCGCGCGCGAGCTGGCGGCCGCCATCCGCCGGGTCCACGAGGGGGAGCGGGTCATCGACCCGGCTCTGGCCGCCGCCGCGCTCAGCGCGGGGCCCAACCCGCTGTCGCCCCGCGAACGCGACGTCCTGGCGGCGGCCGTCGACGGCGCCACGATCGGCGACATCGCCCGCCGCCTGCACCTGTCGGAGGGCACGGTGCGCAACTACCTGTCGTCGGCCATCGGCAAGACCCACGCCCGCAACCGCATGGAGGCCGTCCGGCGGGCCAGG
The DNA here is from genome assembly GCF_053605785.1 of Nonomuraea sp. NPDC003754. NCBI lineage: Bacteria > Bacillati > Actinomycetota > Actinomycetes > Streptosporangiales > Streptosporangiaceae > Nonomuraea > Nonomuraea sp. NPDC003754. The sequence continues at coordinate 130,487 of NZ_JBSGJX010000010.1, read as the reverse complement.
GAGCAGGGGTGGCTGTGAGGCCGCGCTAGAGCGCGGCGACCGCCTTGACGGCCTGGTCGACCTGCTCGGGGCTGACCAGGATCGAGGTGCCGAAGCGCAGGTAGACCTGCTGGTAGGGGGTGGTGCTGGTCAGGATGCGCCGGGCGCGCAGGCGTTCCGTCGCCTGGAAGGGCGTCACGCCGTCGATCTCGCAGCACACCAGCCCCGCCGACAGCGCCGGATCCATCGGCGTGATGAGCCGCACCCGCCGGTCGGCGGCCAGGCCCTGCTTGAGGCGGGTGGCCAGCTCGATCGTCCGTTCGTGCACGCGCTGCTTGCCGATCGAGGTCTGGAAGGCGAAGGCCTCGGCCATCGCCCAGCGATGCTCGAAGGTCTGGTAGCCGCCGGGGGTGTTGACCAGACCGCCAGGCCCGGTGGGCGCGGTACGGCCGAACCAGGCCCTGAAACCCGGGCCGCTGAAGCTCGGGATGATGGGGGCGACGTGCTCCCAGGCCCTGCCGTACACGATGCCGGTGCCGCGCGGGCCGAACAGCCACTTGTGGGTGCCGGAGGCCAGGAAGTCGCAGCCGAGGTCGGCGACGGAGTCGGCCAGCGCGCCGAAGCCGTGGACGCCGTCGACGCACAGCAGCGCCCTGTCGGCCTCGTCGCGGTCGCGGTTGGCCTCGGCGAGCATGTCGGCGATGGCGCGGATCGGCAGCCTGACGCCGGTGCCGGAGTGGACCCAGGTGACCGCGACGATCCGGGTGCGCGGGGTGAGCCCCGCCTTCAGCGCCGCCACGATCCGCCCGGCGTCGGCCTTGGCCGGGTCGTCGTACAGCCGCACGCGCGTGACCCGGGCGCCGGTGCGCTCGGCCAGCATCCTGAGGTTCTCGTGCGTGGCGTAGAAGTCGTGCTCGGTGGTCAGCACGTGCTGGCCTGGGCGCAGGCGGAAGCCCGAGTAGATCACGCTCAGGCCCATCGTCGTGCTGTCGGTGAGCGCGACCTGGCCCGCCTCGGCGCCGAGGTAGCGCTCGGCGGCCGCCCGGACCGCGGCGTCGCGGTCATCGGCCTCCAGGTATCCGGCGGTGTCGCCGTCGAGCCCGTCGCGGTGGCGCTGGATCGCCGCGCGCACCACGGCCGGGTGGGCGGCCAGCACGTACGCGGCGAAGTTGGCCACCTTCGCGTCGAGGGCGAACTGCGCGCGCACCGAGGCCCAGTCGTCCGTCACCGGCCTCGGGCCCTCGGCGGGCGCGGTGCAGCCCGCCAGCGTCGCGCCCGCTCCGCCCACCAGCAACGTCCGCCTGTTCAGCACGACTTCCTTCCTAGCACGCTAACGTGCCGATGTGGGAAGACCAGCCAAGTTCGGCGCCGACCAGATCCTCGACACCGCCGCGGCGCTCGCCGCGGAGGGCGGCCACGAGGCCGTCACCGTCACCGCCGTCGCCGCGCGCCTGGGCGCGCCGAGCGGATCCATCTACCACCGCTACGGCTCGCGCGACCTGCTGCTGGCACACCTGTGGATCAGGGCCGTGCGGCGTTTCCAGGAGGGCTTCCTGCGCGCCGTGCGCAGGCCCGACCTGGCCGAGGCGGTGCGCGCCGCGGCCGCGCACGTGGTGCGCTGGTCGGCCGAGCACCCCGACGAGGCGCGGCTGCTGCTCGCGCACAACGTGGCCGAACTGCGCGAGCGCTGGCCGGCCGAGCTGGGGGCGCAGCTCGACGCGCTCAACACCGACGTCATGGCGGCGCTGCGCGAGCTGGCGGAGCGGGTGCCGGGCGCCGACGGGCTGGAGCGGGTCACGTTCGCGCTCGTCGACGTGCCCGTGGCTGCCGCGCGGCGGCACGTGCTCGAGGGGCGGGCCGTACCGGATGCGGCCGTACGGCTGGCCGAGGTGGCCGCCCTGGCCGTCATCCTGGAGAAGGATCTCTGAGACGAGCGCGGCCGGCCCCGCGCGGGTCACCGGTACGGCCCGCTGGCCACCCGCATGAGGTCGCTGACCCTGACGATCCCCATGCACCTGCCCACCTCGTCGGTCACCACCAGGTCGTCGTAGACGCGGGCGGTGTCGCGCCCCGCGACCTGCATCGCGGCGATGGCAGGGGTGGTCTTGGGAACGGTCCTGGGCGGGTCGGCCAGCCGCAGCGCCGGTTTCTTGGCGTGCAGGGCGTGGCCGTACCTCCCCGCGATCGACAGCAGGAACCTGCTGCGGTCCAGGCTGCCCTCGGGACGCTGGTACTCGTCCACCAGGATGACGCTGGTGATCGAGGGCTCGGTGCCGAACGCCTCCACCGCCTCCTCGGCCGTCGCCCCGGCGGGCAGCGACACGGCCGGCATCAGCAGCTCGTGCACGCGCGGTCCGAGCATCAGGTCGGCCTGCGACGGCTTGCGCACCGGTAGCGGCACCCGCACCCGGCCGTCCGGTCCCGGCCGCAGCAGCGGTCCCTCCGCCAGCCGGGTGCCCCACGAGCGCACGGCCGCCAGCTGTGCCTCCTGCGCGATGGCGGGGGCCAGCACGTGCGCGCCGATGCCGCGCGCCAGCGTCGCCAGCGCCTCGCCCGCCGCCGACCTCCTGGGATCCTGCGGAACGCGGGCGACCAGCTCGGGGGCGAGCACGATGAGGTACGGCGCGGCCTCGATGATCAGCTCCATCGGGAGGCTGCCGACGCCCAGGCCGCCGAAGGCGACCAGGTAGCCGATCGCCCGCAGGCCGTCCAGCCCGACGAGCAGCGCCTTCCTGTCCGCGTCCACGCACGGGCCGTGCACCTGGAGGATCACCTCCCTCGGCCGCCTGCCGGACCTCCTGAGGGCCTCGTGCAGCGGCGAGAGCGCGGCCGAGCCGCCGATGACCATGTGGGTGGGAAGATCGAGGATGACGGGAAGGGTTCCTGCGCCGATCTCGGCGGCGTCAGGGGACACGTGCAACGCGATGACACCGCCGGTCTCGAGGTCGACCACAGGGGAGATCGCGGCGGAAGCTTCCTGGTCGTACTGGGGAAGCAGGGGAGTCTGGGGAGACACGTCCAAATTCTGGGGCCGCTCCTGGCAGCCCAGAAGCCCGGTGCGGGGAAATTCACCGACATTTCGCTCCCGGTTCCTGGGACGCCACACCGGGTCTCCAGCCCGGCGCGGCCCTGGGCCCGTCTAGAGCGGCCACCCGCCGCCGTCGGCAGGGGCGCCGGGGACGACCAGCCCCGACTCGTAGGCGAACACCACGGCCTGGGCCCGGTCGCGCAGCCCCAGCTTGGTGAGGATCCGGCTGACGTGCGTCTTGGCGGTGTTCTCGCTGACGACGAGCTCGGCGGCCAGCTCCACGTTGGACAGCCCCCGCGCCAGCAGTCTCAGCGTCTGGCTCTCGCGGTCGGTCAGCCGCTCCAGCCTGGCCGCCAGCCGCGGGGCGACGCCGTGCCCAGGGCGGCGGACCAGGCTCTCCACCAGCCGTCGGGTCACGGAGGGCGCCAGCAGCGCCTCGCCGGCGGCCACGACCCTGACCGCCTCGGCCAGCTCCTGGCGGCGGATGTCCTTCAGCAGGAATCCGCTCGCCCCGGCCCGCAGCGCGTCGTAGACGTAGTCGTCCAGGTCGAACATGGTCAGCACGAGGACCTTGGCGCTCGTGGCGGCGCAGATGCGCGCGGTGGCCTCCAGGCCGTCCATGCCGGGCATCCGCACGTCCATGAGCACCACGTCGGGCCGCAGCCGTTCGGCCGCCGCGACGGCGGCGGCGCCGTCGGCGGCCTCGCCGACCACGGTGATGTCGGGGTGGACGCCCAGGATCATGGCGAAGCCGGCGCGGAACAGATCCTGGTCGTCGGCGATGAGGACGCTGATCACGCGACTCCTAGGGGAGGGGAAGCTCGGCGTGGACGACGAACCCGGTACCGCCGGGCGCGGTTCCCGCCCGCAGCGTGCCGCCGCAGGCGGCGACCCGCTCCCGCATCCCTGCCAGGCCGTGGCCGCCGGGCCCGCCGGGGCCCGCGCCCGCGCCGTCGTCGGTGACGGTGACGGTCAGCAGGTCGTCCGCGCAGGTCACCGCCACGTGGGCATGGCGGGCTCGGGCGTGCCTGATGACGTTGGTCAGCGCCTCCTGGACGATCCGGTAGGCGGCGACGGCCGTCTCGCGGGGCACCGGGTGAGGACCGGCGCCGGTCTCCAGCGTCACCTCGAGGCCCGCCCGGCGGGTCCTGTCGATCAGGCCGGGAAGGGTGTCGAGGCCGGGGGGCGGGTGTCCCGGCGGGTCGGCGTCGTGGCGGTCGTCGCGGCGCAGCGTGTCGAGCAGGCCGCGCAGCTGGACCAGCGCGGTCCTGCCGGTGTCGGCGACCGCGTCGAGCGCCGCCTGCGCCTGCCGCGGGTCCGAGCCGAGGACGGCTGAGCCCGCCTCGGCCTGCACGACCATGAGCCCGACCGAGTGGGTGACGACGTCGTGCACGTCGCGGGCGATGCGGGTGCGCTCCAGCGCGGCCGCGGCGGCGCGCTCCAGCTTCACCCTCCTGCCGCGCTCGGCCCGCTCGGCCAGCCGCGCGGCCCGCGCCCGCGCCCCGGCGCCGAGCGCCCAGGCGGCCACGAACGCGGTGCCGACCATCCGGTAGACCTCGCTCTCCTCGTGCGGTACGGCCAGCGACACGTAGACGGCGATCCCGACGACGGGCGCGGCGAGCAGCCGTACGGTGGTGCCGCTCAGCTCGGCGACGGTGTAGACGCCCAGCAGCGGCCCCCACGGCAGGAACGGCTTCTCCCACAGCACCATCGCGGTCATGGCCAGTCCGGAGACGACGGAGACCGGCACGGGGGCGCGTCGCCGCCATAGCAGCGGCACGCCGGAGGCCACCGCGGACAGGACCACCCACCACGGCGCGGGCGTGGGCGTGGGCAGGAGCGTGGGCGCCACGGTCGCGACGGTGACCGCCCCTGCCAGCACGGCGTCGACCAGCCCGGCGGGCGGTGTGGGCAGGCTACGGGCGAACCGCATGAGCCCGCTTCGCGGAACGGTCGGAGCCGAGCCGGCCGCGCGCACCATCGCCATCCCTTCCGTTCCCTGCGGCCCGCAGCCCGACGAGCAGGGTCGGGGGCAGCAGCAGGAGGCCGGCCCAGCCTAGCCAATCGCCGAGCACGCTGTACGGCGTGGCCGCCACGGGCGCGGGCAGCGTGAAGACGGCGGAGGCGAAGCCCGGCCCGGTGCGGGCCTCGGCGAGCACCCGCCCGTAGGCGTCGCTGGCCAGCAGGATGCCCGCCCTGGGCGCGCGCACGACGGTCATGCCGTTCTCCACCCCGCGCACCAGCGCCATCCTGCTGTGGATCCACGCGTCGCCGGGGAAGTCCCACGCGGGGGCGAAGACGGCGGTCGCGCCGCGCCGCCGGTAGTCGCGCACGAGCGCGGTGAAGTCGAGGTCCTTGCAGATGGCGATGGCCCACCGGCCGCCTGATCCCGGGAGGAAGGCCACCGCGTCCGCGGGTCCCGGCTCGTACGCCGACTCGATGCCGGGGATGAGATGTCGCTTGTCGTAGCGGACCGGGGCGGCCTTGCCGGAGAAGGCGAGCGCGCTGTTGCCGCGTACGTCGCCGTCGGCGAGGGTGAGGCCGACCAGGATGGTGGCGTGGCGCTCGGCGGCCAGCGCGCCCAGCGGCCGGGCGAGCGCCGGCAGGGTGGCGGCGTCGGCGGCGAAGGTGTTCTCGGGCAGGACGACGACGTCGGCGCGCAGCTTGCGCAGCGCGCCGACGTAGCGCGCGACCAGCGTCCTGCCCTGCGGGGTGCCGACGGGGACGGTGTCGTTCGGCTCGTCGGTGGCCAGCAGCGCCACCCGCGTCGTACCGCCGGCCGCGCCGGGCGCGGCGGCCAGCCGTGCGGCGCCGTAGCCGGTCACGAGTGCCACGACGACCGCCGCTCCGGCGGCCCGCAGCAGCCCGCCCGCCGTCCACGGCAGGCCGGCCAGGACGGCCTGGACGCCCAGCAGCAGGAAGGTGACGCCCCACGGGCCGGTCAGCGACACCAGCTGGAGCACCGGCAGGACGTCGGCCTGCGAGTAGACCATGCTCCACCAGGCGCCGTGCGGCAGCGTGAGCGACACGGCGAACTCCGCCGCCACCCAGGACGAGCCGAACGCCAGCGCGGCGACGAGCGGCCTGCCGCGCCGTGCGATCGCCCCGAAGGCGAGCACCGCCAGACCGAACAGCAGCGAGGTCCCGGCGATCAGCGCCGCCCCGAGCGCGGGCGGCAGCTCGAGCACATCGAGGTAGTAGCCCCACATCGGCGTCTGGCCGCCGAGCCAGGCGGCCGTGCCCGCGGCCGTGCGGGTCCATGGGCCCGATCTGACGGCCACGGCCAGCACGGGAAGGGCCGCGATCCACGCGCACCACCACACGGGCGTGAGCCCCGTCCCGAACGCGAGCAGGACGGCCGACAGCGCGGTGAGCATCAGGAGAAGAAGACGATTCATGCCCGCCATGGTCGGCCGGGGACCGCGCCCGGCGCGTCGCGCGGGCGGATGATCCCCGCCCTCATCCGCACGGGTGACGGAGATCGTGTTTCCGCCGGTCACATCCGAAGCAGGGGTTTGCGGCCGCCGAAGGGTCAGCGCGGCGCGGCCGGGGTGAACAGGTCGTCGAGGACGCGCCCCGGTCCCGCTCCCGCGGCGGGTTCGGCGTACCACTCCCTGCCGAGCACCCACCCGAAGACGGGGACAGGAAGCCGGAGGAGCGCCCGCATGACGGGCGCCGGCCTGCCGCGGCCCGCCACCTGCGAATGGTGGGCGGCGATCGCGTCGCGCTTCTGCCGGGCGAAGCGGCGTACGTCGATGCGGTGGGTGATGGCCTCGCGGGGGCTGTAGGCGCGGCTGAGCGCGTCGGGGTCGTAGCGGAGCGGCAGCCGCAGGACGCGCGCCGCGGTCATGAGCCGGGCGACGATGTCGCGGGGGAGGGTCGCCTCCAGCAGGCGCGGCACCCCCGCCTCGGCGGCGGCGAGCTTGCCGACCTCGTGCACCCTGACGTGGTCGCGGTGGCCGTACCCGCCGTTGGCGTCGTAGCTGAGCAGGATGTCGGCCCGCTCCTCGGTGAGGATCGCCGCGAGCCTGCCCGCGGCCTCGGCCGGGTCGGCGGCGACGAAACGGGCGCGGTCCGGCGGATCGGGGTAGAGGATCGCGCCGTGGCCGCTGTCGGCGTAGCCGAGGTGGACGACGCGGTGGACGCCCAGGACGGCGGCGCTCGCGCGCAGCTCGTCCATGCGCGTCGTGTCGCCGTCGGCGGCGGCCCCCATGTGGTCGGTGGCGACGACGATCACCACGCGGTGGCCTTCGGCGGCGGCACGGGCCAGCGTGCCGCCGGTCAGGATGGCCTCGTCGTCCGGATGCGCGTGGAATGCCACGACTGTTGCCATGCGTCCCCCTGGGTCGTGAAGCCAACCAGCGTAGCCACTGGATGATCTTCGCCGGCCGACTTCGCGGATCTTCACCCCGGCACCGGTACGCTGCCAGGGTGAAGGCGCGACCGGCGAAGGGCGGGGGACGGTGGGTGTCGGTGCCCCCCGAGCGCGTCCAGCGCTGGATCGACGGCTTCGCCGACCGGCACGGCCCCTTCGAGGCGACAGGTGACACCCATGTCGTACGGCTGGCCGCCGCCGACGGCGCGATCGCGGCGTGCCACGCCCCGTTCCCGCCGCTGCCGCAGGGCCCGCCGAGGGTGGCCCGGCTGGTGACGCACGCCCGCGCCGACCGGCTCGTCGGGGTGGTGCTCGTCCGCCTGGGCGGCTACGCGGCGGGCGTCTTCCACGGCTCGGAACTGGTCGCCTCCAAGGTCGGCTCCCGCTACGTGCAGGGCCGCACGGCGGCCGGCGGCTGGTCCCAGCAGCGCTTCGCCAGGCGCAGGCAGAACCAGGCCGACCAGGTCTGGCAGGCCGCCGCCGACACCGCGCTCCAGGTGCTGTCGCCGCACCTGGAGGCGCTGGCGGGGGTGGTGTTCGGCGGCGACAGGAAGGCGGTCGACGCGATGCGTGCCGACCGGCGCCTCGCGCCGTTGTTCGCGCTGGAGACCGAGCCGTTCCTCACCGTGCCCGACCCCAGACTCGCCGTCCTGCGGGAGACGCCCGCGCTGTTCCGCGCCGTCCGGATCCACGTCACCGATCCGGAGTGACCCGCCGTCCGGATTCATGATCCGGAGTGACCTGCCGTCCGGATCCATGTCGCCGATCCGGAGTGACCCGCCGTCCGGAGATGCGGGCCACTCCGCACGGCCGCCTCAGCCGGTCGCCGTGATCCGGACGGCGTCGGCGATGACGTAGCCGGTGGCCGAGGTCCATCTGCTCACCCCGACCACGTTGTACGTGCCCGCGTTCAGCGTGAAGGTGCCCAGCGAGCGCCATTGCCCGCCGCCCGTGCGCTGGTCGACCGTCACGGTCTGGGTTCCGCTCGCGGCGGCCACGAGGTGCGGGGTCGCGCTGTTGTACCCGGCGTTGGCCGGGTACCAGACCTCCACCCGGTAGGCGCCCGCCTGGGGGACGGTGGTCCTGAACCAGGCCGGGTCACTGGCGGCGACGGGGTCGGCGAACCGGTAGTCGGCCCCGTAGCGCTGCGTGGAGTACGCCGAGGTGCCCCACGCCGACCCGGCGGCCGGCCCGTCGACGATCACGCTGAACGGGCCGCCGCCGCCGCCCGAGCTCGCGGCGCTCTCCTGGTGGGTTCTGCCGAGCGCGGTCACGTGGTACGTGCCGGGCCCGGGCGAGGTGTCGATGAAGGAGGTGCCCCGGGTGGTGCCGATCAGGTTGCGGGCGTCGGTGAACAGGCAGGGGTCGGCGGGGTCGCCCCGGTAGACGGCGTAGGCGGCGCCGCTGCCCTGCCACGACACCTTCACCCCGCCGGACACCGGCGTCGCCGAGACGCCGGTCGGGGACGGCGGGGCGGGCGCCGTACCTCTGGGCGGGATCAGGGCGGGCCTGCGGTAGTGGTCGGAGACGACCAGGGAGAAGGAGCCGATCCTGTCGGCCCGCACGTCCTTGGCGCTGAAGTAGACGTCGCCCTGCACCTCGGGGTGGCCGCGGTTGTCGCGCAGGTGGTCGCTGAGCTCGGCGGGGTCCTGCCAGGCGGGATCCTGGCCGGAGGCGCCCGCGCGGTAGGCGGCCTGTCCGACGGAGAGCTGCACGTTCGTGCCTCGCACCACCTCCGACCACCAGGCGGTGAGCACCGCGTAGTCGGCGGCGGCGAAGCCGATGTGCCAGTAGAGCTGCGGCGTCAGGTAGTCGATCCAGCCCTGCTTCACCCAGCGCCGGCTGTCGGCGTAGATGGCGTCGTAGGACTGCAGGCCCGACGTGCGCGAGCCGAGCGGGTCGGTGGAGGCGTTGCGCCAGATGCCGAACGGGCTGATGCCGAAGGCGACGTGCGCCTTGGCGGCGTGGATGCGCTGGCCGAGCTCGCGCACCAGGAGGTTGACGTTGTCGCGGCGCCAGTCGGCGATGTCGGTGAAGGCGCCGCCGTACTGGGCGAAGGTGGCCGCGTCGGGGATGGTCTGGCCGCTGACCGGATAGGGGTAGAAGTAGTCGTCGAGGTGCACGCCGTCCACGTCGTAGCGGGTGACGGCGTCCATGATGGCGTCCTGGATGAAGGCGCGGACGGCGGGAATGCCCGGGTTGTAGTACAGCTTGCCGCCGTAGGCGAAGCGCCAGCCGGGGTTCTGGCGGGCGGGATGGGTCGCGACGAGCTTGGTGGGGTCGTCGTGGTTGGCCACCCGGTAGGGGTTGAACCACGCGTGGAACTCCAGGTTGCGGGCGTGCGCCTCGGCGACCATGAACGCGAGCGGGTCGTAGCCGGGGTCGGTGCCCTGGGTGCCGGTCAGCCACTGCGACCACGGCTCGTACGGCGAGGGCCAGAACGCGTCGGCGGTCGGGCGCACCTGGACGACGACGGCGTTCAGGCGCTTCTGGACGGCCAGGTCGAGCCACGAGCGGAACTCGGCCTGCTGGGCGGAGACGGACAGGCCCGTCCTGCTGGGCCAGTCGATGTTGGCGACCGAGGAGATCCACATGGCCCTGAGCTGCCGCTTGGGCGTGGCGGGATCGGGGACGCAGGCCGCCGTGGCGGGAGCGGCGGCTGCGGAGGCGGCTGTCGGGACGGCGGCTGGGTTGACGAGGAAGGTGAGCACGAGGGCGAAGAGCGCCGCTAATCGGGTCACAGAAGGAATTTTTCATCCAAGATGCCGACGAACGCAATAGTCTTCATCCCGATCGCCGGGCGACGCGGCGACGGGTGGCGCGTGGCCGGCGCCCGGCGGTCATCCCCTCCTCGGCGAAGGACGGAAATTTTCATCCACAATCGCGGTAATGTCAATTATCGACATCTGTCATGAAGAGCCCTTAATGTGCAGCCACACCCCCTGCTCGAGGAGCGCTCATGACCCGATTAGCCGCTCTTGTCGCCTCTGCCCTCTCCGCCCTCCTCGTCCTTACCGGTCAGCCTGCCGTCGCCGACCGGGCGACACCCCTCGGCGCCGCCTTCGACAAGGCCGCCGCCGCCCACGACGTCCCCCGCGACCTGCTCGCCGCCATCGCCTACGCCGAGACCCACCTCGACGGCCACAACGGCGAGCCGAGCGCCAGCGGCGGCTACGGCGTGATGCACCTGGTCAGCAACCCCACCACGCACACGCTGGAGAAGGCCGCCGAACTCACCGGCCTGCCGGTGGAGAAGCTGCGCGCCGACACCGAGGCCAACATCCTCGGCGGCGCCGCGGTCCTGCGCTCCCTCGCCGACGGCCTCGGCCTCGACGAGGCCGCCAGGAAGGAGGAGGGTCGCTGGTACGAGGCCGTCGCCGCGTACGGCAACGCCACCTCGCCCGAGCTCGCCCGCCTCTACGCCGACGCCGTCTACGAGATGCTCGGCCTCGGCTTCAAGGCCAAGGGCCTGCGCGTGGCCCCCCGGGAGGTCACCGCCGAGCGTGGACGGTACGCCACGGTCAAGGACCTGAACGCCAAGGACACGAACGCCGTGGCCGCCGCCAGCCCCGACTACCCGAACGCCAGTTGGGTGCCCGCCAGCTCCAGCAACTACACCGCGTCGAGCCGTCCGTCGAGCTACGCCATCGACCGGGTGGTCATCCACGTGACCCAGGGCTCCTACGCGGGGACGATCTCCTGGTTCCAGAACCCGAGCGCCCAGGTCTCGGCGCACTACGTGGTCCGCTCCTCCGACGGCGCCATCACCCAGATGGTCCGCGAGAAGGACGTCGCCTGGCACGCGGGCAACTGGTCCTACAACACCCGCTCCATCGGCATCGAGCACGAGGGCTTCATCAGCGACGCCTCGTGGTTCACCGACGCGATGTACCGGGCCTCGGCCGCCCTGACCCGCAACATCTGCGACAAGTACGGCATCCCCAAGGACCGCGCCCACATCATCGGCCACAACGAGGTCCCCGGCGCCACGCACACCGACCCGGGCCAGTACTGGAACTGGACCACCTACATGTCGTACGTGACCGGCGGTGGCGGCGGCTCGTGGTCCACCACGATCGACAACACCGGCGCGTTCACGGCCAGCGGCAACTGGGGCACCTCCAGCTACTCCGCCCAGCGCTACGGCGCCGACTACCGCTTCGCCAACCCCGTGGCGGCCAGCGACCCCGCCTGGTACCGGGCCAACCTGCCCAGCGCGGGCAGCTACCGGGTCGAGGTCTGGTACCCCTCCGACCCGGGCTACAACAGCTCGGCCCCCTACATCGTGGCCACCTCCAGCGGCAACCAGACGGTCTACGTCGACCAGCGGTCGGGCGGCGGCGGCTGGCGCAGCATCGGCACCTTCACGCTCAACGCCGGTGATCGCGACGTCGTCGGCGTCAGCCGCTGGACCTCCGGCACCGGCTACGTCATAGCCGACGCCGTCCGCATCACCCGCCTCTGACCGATCACCACCGAAACGCCCCCGGCCCGGCTGCCCCGGACCCGGACCCGGACCCGGCTGCCCCGCCCCCGGACCCCAACCCCGGACCCTGACCCGGCTCACGGGGCGCTGTGTCCCAGGTCACCGGACCGCGAAGCGGCGGAAGCCGGGTGGCGGGGATCCGGACCTGTCTCCGGTCCATGGACGGGCGGCCGGTCCGGCCCGCTGAGTCCCCTCAGGGGAGAACCGAAGATCGAGGAGAAGGGCGGCCCGCGGGCCGCCCTTCTCGCCGTCACGGGAAGCCCTGCCCCGCCCAGCCCGTTAACAAGGGGAGGAGGCGTGCCCCGGCCCGTACACTGATCCCCATGCACACTCCCGATTGACCGGCCCCCGCCGCCTGACCGACTTTCCTAGCCCGGGAGTGTCCTCCTAACCATGATCATCGCCAGTGATATCGAGCTGCGCGCGGGAGCGCGCCTGCTCATCGAGAACGCGACGTTCCGCGTCAACCCCGGTGACAAGATCGGCCTCGTCGGCCGCAACGGTGCGGGCAAGACCACCCTGACCAAGGTGCTCGCGGGTGAGGGCGTCCCCGCCGCGGGCACGGTCACCGCCTCCGGCAGCATCGGCTACCTCCCCCAGGACCCCCGCGCGGGCGACCTCCAGGTGCTGGCCCGCGACCGCATCCTGTCGGCCCGCGGCCTCGACGAGGTGCTGCGCAAGCTGCGCGCCGCCGAGGAAGGCATGACCAGCGACGACCCGAAGGTGCGCGACCGGGCGGTCAAGCGCTACGGCAGGCTCGAGGACCAGATGCACGTCCTCGGCGGCTACGCGGCCGAGTCGGAGGCGGCCTCCATCGCCTCCAGCCTCGGGCTGCCCGACCGGGTGCTCAAGCAGCCGCTGGAGACCCTGTCCGGCGGCCAGCGCAGAAGGGTCGAACTCTCCCGAATTCTCTTCAGCGGTGCAGAAACTCTCCTTCTGGACGAACCGACAAACCACCTAGATGCCGACTCAATTGGGTGGCTTCGGGATTTTTTGCGCTCCCATCAGGGAGGCTTGGTGATCATCAGCCACGACGTTGGTCTACTTGAAGCGACGGTCAACAAGGTCCTCCACCTCGACGCCAACCGCAGCGTGATCGACATCTACAACGTCGGCTGGACGGCCTATCTCGCCCAGCGCGAGACCGACGAGAAGCGTCGCAAGCGCGAGCGCGCCAACGCCGAGAAGCAGGCCAACGCCCTGCTGTCGCAGGCCGACAAGATGCGCGCCAAGGCCACCAAGGCCAAGGCCGCCCAGGACATGATGCGCCGCGCCAACCGGCTGCTGTCGGGCACCGAGGAGGTGCGCAAGAGCGACAAGGTCGCCAAGCTGCGCTTCCCCGACCCGCTGCCCTGCGGCAAGACGCCGCTGACGGCCGAGGACCTGTCCAAGTCGTACGGCTCGCTGGAGATCTTCACCGATGTCAGCATGGCCGTCGACCGGGGCAGCAGGGTCGTCATCCTCGGCCTGAACGGCGCCGGCAAGACCACGCTGCTACGGCTGCTCGGCGGCATCGAGAAGCCCGACACCGGCGAGGTCAAGCCGGGTCACGGCCTCAAGGTCGGCTACTACGCCCAGGAGCACGAGACCCTCGACGGCGATCGCACGCTGCTGGAGAACATGCAGTCGGCGGGCGGCACGTTCACCGACACCGAGTTGCGCAAGGTGCTCGGCTCGTTCCTGTTCACCGGCGACGACGTCGACAAGCCGGCCGGCGTGCTGTCGGGCGGCGAGAAGACCCGTCTCGCCCTGGCCATCCTGGTGCTCTCGAGCGCCAACGTCCTCCTTCTCGACGAGCCCACGAACAACCTCGACCCCGTCAGCAGAGAGCAGGTACTTTCGGCACTTAGGTCCTATTCTGGGGCGATCGTCCTGGTTACGCACGACGAGGGTGCTGTTGAGGCGCTGCAACCCGATAGGGTGATCTTGCTACCTGACGGAACTGAAGACGCTTGGAGCGCTGAATTTTCCGATCTTGTGGCACTTGCCTGATCTTAATTTGAGCGGGTAGGGATCTTTTCCCCTGGAGTAGGTAGCCGATCCCGCTGAAATGACTGATCATGGCGGAGTAACGCTGCGGAAGTCTGGCACTACAGGAGGTACTCGTGGCCGAGACTCTGAAGAAAGGCACCCGGGTCACCGGGGCCGACCGTGAGAAACTGGCCGGCGATCTGAAGAAGCGCTACGCCGCGGGTGAGAGCATCCGCGCCCTGGCCGCTTCGACCGGCCGGTCATACGGGTTCATCCACCGCATCCTCAGCGAGTCCGGTGTGACTCTGCGCGGACGCGGCGGGGCCACCCGAGGCAAGTCCAAGCGCTGAGGCCGCCTCGGATACGCGCGACCGCAGCCGCTCGTCTCCCAGTCAGCGTGCCGTCCCGCCCGGGCCCTACTAGAACCTCATTCTAGGGAATCGGTAGGCTCGGGCGCGACGGACCAGCGAGGGAGCGGACCCGACCGTCACAGGTCGGGACGCTACCCGTGACCACGCGGGAGTGAGCGATGGCGGAAGCGACGCTTGGGGGGAGTGCGGCGGACGTCTCCTTCGAGGAGGCCGGTCTGCGCTACGAGGTGGACGGTGAGATCGCGACGATCACGCTGGATCGGCCGGACAAGCGGAACGCACAGACGTTCGCTACCTGGTCGGCTCTGGCTCGGATCGGTGACGACCTGCCCGAGCAGGTTCGAATCGTCGTGGTCCAAGGTGAGGGACCGTCCTTCTCAGCAGGGATCGACCTGCGGATGTTCACACCCGAGGGGGTGCCAGGACAGGGCTCGTTCAGCTCGACGGCACAACTCGACGAGAAGTCTTTCGAGCAGCGGATCGAACAGGCCCAGCAGGGTTTCCTGTGGCTGCGCCGTCCGGAGATCGTCTCCATCGCCGCGGTTCACGGTCACGCCATCGGCGCCGGATTCCAGCTGGCGCTCGCCTGTGACCTGCGGATCGTGGCCGAAGACGTCAAGTTCTGCATGAAGGAACCCGCGCTCGGGCTCGTGCCCGACCTGACGGGGACCAAGCCCCTTGTCGATCTGGTCGGCACGGCCAAGGCGATCGACATCTGTCTCACGGCCAGGGTCGTGGGCGCCGAGGAGGCGTTCAGGATCGGGCTGGCCGAACGGGTCGTCAGCAGGGAAGGGCTGGCGCAGGCCGTACAGGACAAGGCGGCCGAGCTGCTTTCGACCAACCGCGACGCGGCCACGGCCACCAAGCGGCTGCTCCAGGGCGCGGCGGGGCGCACCCTGGAGGAGCAGGCGGCGGCCGAGCGGGCCGAGCAGCAGGTCAGGATCAGGACACTGTTCGCCGGGAGCTGATCAGGGAATCGGTGCCGCCCAACGGGTGCTGAGATTGCCGATGACGATGATGGGTGGGGGCTTCGCGCCCCAGACGATGCGATCGCTGCGCCGTGACGAGTCGGTCATGAAGCAGCGGCTCCGGCCTGGCACGGTCAGGCGGATAGCCGGCCATGCCCGGCCTTTCGGCGGTCTGATCACCGCCTTCCTGGTGCTGGTGGTCGCCGGCGCGGTCATCGTGGTCGCCAACCCGCTACTGATGAAGGCCATCATCGACGACGGCATCCTGCCCAAGCGGCCGGACGTCGTCGTCTGGCTCGCCGTCGCGATCGCGGCGCTGGCCGCGCTGGACGCCGGGCTGACGCTGGCCCAGCGGTGGTTCTCCGCCCGCATCGGCGAGGGCCTCATATACAACCTGCGCACCGAGGTCTTCGACCACGTCCAGCGCATGCCGGTGGCCTTCTTCATGCGCGCCCAGACGGGCGCGCTGGTCTCCAGGCTCAACACCGACGTCATCGGCGCGCAGCGCGCGCTGACCAGCACGCTGTCGTCGGTCGTCTCCAACGTCATCAGCCTGGTCCTCGTGCTGGGCGCGATGTTCGTGCTCTCGTGGCAGGTCACGCTGGTCGCCCTGGTCCTGCTGCCGATCTTCATCTTCCCCGCCAAGTGGGTGGGGCGGCGCATGTCCGCGCTCACGCGCGAGCAGATGCAGCTCGACGCCGAGATGAGCTCGGTGATGACCGAGCGCTTCAACGTGGCCGGCGCCATGGTCGCCAAGCTGTACGGCAGGCCGGAGGAGGAGGCCGACACCTTCGGCAGGCGCGCCGCCCGGGTCCGCGACGTGGGCGTCACCGTGGGCATGTACGGCACCGTCTTCAGGGTCGCGCTCGGCCTGGTCGCCGCCCTGGCCACGGCCCTGGTCTACGGCATCGGCGGGGTCCTGGCCGTGGGCGACTACTTCGAGCTCGGCACCCTGGTCGCCCTCACGGCGCTGCTGATGCGCCTGTACGGCCCGCTGACCTCGCTGTCGAACGTCCACGTCGACGTGATGACCGCGCTGGTCAGCTTCGACCGCGTCTTCGAGGTGCTCGACCTGCGGCCCATGGTCGCCGAGAAGGAGGAAGCGCGTCCGGTGCCGGCCGGCCCGGTGACGATCGAGTTCGACGACGTGCACTTCCGCTACCCCGCCGCCGAGGAGGTCTCGCTGGCCTCCCTGGAGTCGGTGGCCAGGCAGGACACGAGCCCCTCGAATCCCGTCCTCAAGGGCGTCTCGTTCGCCGCCCGGCCGGGGCGGCTGGTGGCGCTCGTCGGGCCGTCAGGGGCGGGCAAGACCACCATCACCTCGCTGGTCTCGCGCCTGTACGACGTCGGCGAGGGCGCGGTCCGGCTCAACGGGCTGGACGTGCGTGACGCCACCCTCGCCTCCATCCGCGACACCGTGGGCGTCGTCATGCAGGACGCCCACCTGTTCCACGACACCATCGGCGCCAACCTGCGCTACGCCAAGCCCGGCGCCGACGACGAGGAGATCTGGGAGGCGCTGCGCGCCGCGCAGATCGCCGACCTGGTCGAGGGCCTGCCCGACCGGCTCGACACCGTGGTCGGCGACCGCGGCTACCGGCTGTCGGGAGGGGAGAAGCAGCGGCTCGCCCTGGCCCGGCTGCTGCTGAAGGCGCCCAGCGTGGTCGTGCTCGACGAGGCCACCGCCCACCTCGACTCCGAGTCGGAGGCGGCGGTGCAGCGGGCGCTGAAGACGGCGCTGGCGGGGCGCACCTCGCTGGTCATCGCGCACCGGCTGTCGACGATCCGCGAGGCCGACGAGATCCTCGTCGTCCAGGAGGGCACGATCGCCGAGCGCGGCAGGCACGAGGAGCTGCTGGCCCGCGGCGGCGCCTACGCCGAGCTCTACCGCACCCAGTTCGCCGCCGAGGCGCGCGAGCGGTCCTGAGCCCGCGCCCCGCGACCACCGGTCGAGCCGCCCGCACCGCGCCGAGCCGGCCCCTACAGGCAGCCGAGCCCGGCCCCTACAGGTAGCCGAGCCTGGTCAGCTCCTCGCGGGCGACCTTCTCCACCAGCTCGCGGTCGTCGGGACGCAGCCGGGTGTGCCACCCGCCCACCTCCGGGATGCGCGTGCCGTACAGCGCGACCTTCGACACCCGCGTCTCCAGGAAGCCCGACAGCGACGCGACGCTCTCGCCGGTGGAGTGGACCAGGTCCTCGTAGCGGACGGTGAGCAGCTGCTCGGCCGGCAGCTGCCGGCGCAGGGCGGCGCTGAGCCGCACCGCGCTGCGCCAGCGGAGGGCGCACTTGCCCGCCGTCGGCATGGTCTTCCACCGGTCGCGGTGCTCGTCGCGGTTGATCCCGAGGAAGGTGTTGGGGAACTCGGTGTCGTCGGCCATCATCGGCGGCTTGAACCAGGCCAGGCAGTCGGGGTCGGCGGCCATGTCGCAGGCGACGTCGCGGCCGTCGCGGATCAGCTGCACGAAGCGGGCGTCGGGGAAGGCCCGCAGCAGGACCTCGGCGCTGTAGAGCAGGTCGGGGCTCGCGTCGCCGAAGCGTGTCACGGTGGCGGTGGCGACGCAGGGACCGCTGCCGGTCACGCCGCCCGCCTCCCGGCACGGCAGCGCGCACTGGCCGCACGAGCCGGGCAGCACCTGCCACGACTCGGCGAGCGAGTCGCGCAGCACCCTGACCGCGCCCGAGCTGCGCCCGATGGACGGGCGGCGGGCGAAGGCGTGCACCACGTGCGCCACCGACTGGCGGCCCATGGTCATGTGGAAGCCGGGGGAGCGCTTCAGGGCACGCGCGAGCAGGTCCGCGCCGGAATGAGGAGCTCCCAGCAGGAAGACCGGCCTGCGGACCTTGATGCCGTTGACCACGAGAATGTGGGGCGGAGGTCGCATACGTCAGGTAAGTGTGACACCGTTTGCCGGGTGAACGAACCGGCCACGCCAACATCGGCCACGGCGACCCCGGGAGCGGGCGCCGGCTCCGGATCAGGACCGCTCCGCCTGGGCGCGGGTGACACGGTCGCCATCGTCTCGCCGTCAGGGCCGCCGAACGCGACGCTGCTGCAGCGGGGGGTGAAGCTGCTGGAAGGGCTGGGGCTGAAGGTCGTCCTGGGCCGGCACGTGCTCGATCGCGAGGGCTACCTGGCAGGCACCGACGCCGACCGCGCCGCCGACCTGCAGGCCGCCTGGTGCGACCCGGCCGTCTCGGCGGTGTTCTGCTCGCGCGGAGGGTACGGCGCGGCCAGGATCCTCGACCTGCTCGACTGGCGGGAGATGCGCGCCGCGGGCCCCAAGATCCTGCTCGGCTCCAGCGACATCACCGCCCTGCACCACGTCTTCGGCGTCGAGCTCGGCCTGCCCACGCTCCACGGTCCGATGCCCGCCTGCCGCCCGCTCTCCTTCGAGGCCGAGCCGGAGCCGGTGACGTGGGACCACCTGCGGGCCGCGCTCTTCGCCACGACCCCGCCGCCCGTCACGGGCGACAGGGTCCTGCGCGAGGGCCGCGCCCAGGGCGTGCTCGCGGGCGGGAACCTGGCGCTGCTGGCCTCGCTGTGCGGCACCCGCTACCAGCCGTCCTTCGAGGGCAGGCTGGTGCTGCTGGAGGACGTCGGCGAGCAGCCGTACCGGATCGACCGGATGCTCACCCAGCTGCTGCAGGCCGGCGCCTTCGACGGCGTGCGCGGAATCGCGCTCGGCTCGTGGGTGGAGTGCGGCGACCCCTACCCGGTGCTGGCCGAACGGCTCGGGCCGCTGGGCGTGCCGATCATCGCGGGGTTGACCGTGGGGCACGGCACACCACAGAGGTCTGTGTGGCTCGGAGCGCTTGGTGTTATCGATACCGAATCGTGCTCCCTTACTGGTCTGCATGGTGGCATGGAGCAGGCAGTGTAAGACGCATAGGGAGAAAAGCGACGATTCCGGAGGTCGGGGACGCGTGAAGTTCTTCAGGCGCGACCGGGAGCCCTCCCGGAGATCCGTCGAGGACATCGATCTCGACTCCCTCCTCGCGCTCGTCGCCGACTCCCTCGGCTACACCTGCACGTTCGCCCCTGACGGCGGCTCGCTCACCCTCGGCGGCGGCAGGGAGATCCTGGTACGGCTGGCGGGCCTGCGCCGCGAGGCGGGCCGCCGCTCCCGCGAGGACTGGCCCGTGCTGGTCTCCGAGCACCTGACCCACGCGGTGGCCGCCGCCGACGACCTGCTCGACGTGTGCGACCTCGACCAGGTCAGGCCGCTGCTGCGCACCAGGGTCGAGTCGGTCGACGCGGTCGAGGACCTCACCAGGGTGGTCGGCCGCTCGCTCAACGGCGACCTGGTCGAGCTGCTGACCGTCGGGACCCGCTTCGTGCGTCCCGAGGAGGCCGGATGCTGGCCCATCCCGTCGGGCCAGGCGCTGGACCTGGCGCTGGGCAACGTCCGGCAGGACGAGCGGCTGACGCTCTCGCACCTCGACCTCGCCGGGCTGCATGCCTGGCGGCTGTCGGGCCGTACCGTGGCCGCGGCCGCGCACCTGCGCTGGCTCGAGCAGTACGTCGCCGTGCCGGAGGACGGGGTGCTGGTCATCCTGCCCGACCCCGCCACGCTGCTGCTCTACCCGGTCGACGGCATCGGCGTCGTGCGCGCCATCGAGCGGCTGCGCCTGCACGCCGAGCGCGCCGGGGGGCTGAGCCAGCAGGTCTACTGGTGGCACGCCGGCATGCTGACGCTGATCCGCGCCGACATCGTCCTGCAGGACGGCCAGACCCGGCTCGTCGTGGCCCCGCCACCCGAGTTCGCCAGGGTGCTGGCCCGCCTGGCCGCCTGACCGGGGGAGCGCGCCCGGCAGCACCCAGAACGGGCCTCAGGACGGCCCCAGGCAAGCCCAGGACGGCCCCCAGGGCAGGCCCGGGACGACCCCACGACCGGGCTCTATGACAGGGCGCGGGCCGCGTGGACGAGGGGCACGTGGGAGAAGGCCTGGGGGAAGTTGCCGACCAGGCGGCCGTAGCGCGGGTCGTACTCCTCGGCCAGCAGCCCCACGTCGTTGCGCAGGGTCAGCAGCCGTTCGAACAGCTCGCGCGCCTCCTCGGTACGGCCCTGCATGGCCATGACCTCCACCAGCCAGAAGCTGCACGCCAGGAACGCGCCCTCGCCGCCCGGCAGGCCGTCGATGTCGTTGTCGGCGGCGACCGGGTAGCGCAGCACGAACCCGTCCGTCAGCAGTTCCCGCTCGATCGCGCTCACCGTGCCGCTCACCCTGGGGTCGTCGACCGGCAGGAAGCCGACGACCGGGATCAGCAGCAGCGACGCGTCGACCTCGACGGAGCCGTAGGACTGGGTGAAGGTGTTGCGGACCGGGTCGTAACCCTTGGAGCAGATCTCGTCGTGGATGCGCTGTCGCACCTCGCGCCACCGCTCGACGGGGCCGGTGCGGCCGAAGTTCTCCACCTGCTTGATCGCCCGGTCCATCGCCACCCAGCACATCACCTTGGAGTGCGTGAAGTGCCGGCGCGGGCCGCGCACCTCCCACAGGCCCTCGTCGGGCTCGTCCCAGTGCTCCTCGACGTAGTCGAGCAGCTCCCGCTGGATGGACCACGCCCTGTCGCTGGGGGCCAGGCCTGAGGTGCGCGAGTGGTAGAGGCAGTTGAGCACCTCGCCGTAGACGTCGAGCTGCAGCTGGTTGACCGCGCCGTTGCCGATGCGCACCGGGCGGGAGTCCTCGTAGCCGTCGAGCCAGCCGAGCTCCATCTCGGGCAGGCGGCGCTCGCCCGCCACGCCGTACATGATCTGCAGGTCCTGCGGCCTGCCCGCGATGGCCCGCAGCAGCCAGGCCCGCCAGGAGGCCGCCTCGTCGAGGTACCCGGAGCCGATGAGCGCGTCGAGCGTCATGGTGGCGTCGCGCAGCCAGCAGTAGCGGTAGTCCCAGTTGCGCACGCCGCCCAGGTCCTCGGGCAGCGAGGTCGTGGGGGCGGCGACGATGCCGCCGGTGGGGTCGTAGGTCAGCGCCTTCAGCGTGATGAGCGAGCGGATCACGGCGTCGCGCCACGGGCCCTTGTAGGTGCACTGGCTCACCCACTCGGCCCACAGCTCCTCGGTCTGCGTGAGGTGCTCGTCGGCCGAGATCAGCCGCGGCATCGGCTGGTGGGAGGGGTGCCAGGTGAAGACGCAGGCGTGCCGCTCGCCCTCCTTGACGTGGAAGGTGGCGCGGTGGGCGTAGTCGCCGCCCTTGAGCGGGACGGGGGAGTGCAGCCAGATGGAGTCGGGGCCGCCGATCGCCTGCAGGTGGCCGTCGCTGCGGCGCACCCACGGGACGATCCTCCCGTAGTCGAAGCGGATCCTGATCTGGGTGGACATCTCCACCGTGCCGGACACACCCTCGACGATGCGCACCACGTCGGGGTTGCGGTCGCGGGGCGGCATGAAGTCGATCACCCTGACGGTGCCGGTGGGGGTGTCGTACTCCGATTCCAGGATCAGGGTCTCGCCCCGGTAGCGGCGCCGGTCGGCCGCCGGCCGGCCGGTGGGTCCGAGCCACCAGTGCCCGTTGCTCTCCTTGCCGAGCAGCGCCGCGAAGCAGGCCGGCGAGTCGAACCTGGGCAGGCAGAGCCAGTCGATCGACCCGTCGCGAGCCACCAGCGCCGCCGACTGCATGTCTCCGATGAGGGCGTAGTCCTCGATCCGCATGAACCCGACGGTACAGCGACCTTGACCGCCAGGCATGGGCGGACAGGTGGATTTCGTGGTGCCGGCCCGCTTCGCGCTCAGGACGGCAGCGGGAAGCGCCGGGTGAACAACTGCGTGATCGGGCCGATCGCCACGGCGAAGAGCAGCGTGCCGATGCCGACGGTCCCGCCGAGCAGCCAGCCGACGGCCACGACGGTGATCTCGATGAGGAAGCGGGACAGCCGGACCGACAGGCCGAGCCTGATCAGGCCGGTCATGATGCCGTCGCGCGGCCCCGGGCCCATCCCCGCGCCGATGTACAGGACGGTCGCCAGCGCGACGGCCACGATCGCCACCAGCAGGTAGGTCCACGCCAGGGCCCAGTGGCCGGGTGCCGGCAGCACGAACATCGCCGCGTCGGCGAACAGGCCCAGGAAGACGATGTTGCTGATCGTGCCGATGCCGGGCTTCTGCCGCAGCGGGATCCACAGCAGCATGACCAGCGCGCCGACCGCGATGATCCAGGTGCCGATGGTCAGGCCGGTCCTGATCGCCAGGCCCTCGTGGAAGACGTCCCAGGGGTCGTTGCCGAGGTTCGACTCGACCTGCAGGCCGATGCCGATGCCGTACAGGGCCAGGCCGCCGTAGAGGCGGACCAGGCGGGACGGAAGAGAGCCAAGGGACGGTACGGATATCTCGCTCATAATGGCCGCTATCCTCCAAGGCCAATGGCTTGCGCCAAAAGGGCCAATCAGCGAAAGTGGCCTTATGTCGGATCGCCACCTGTCCGCCCATCAGCTCGGACGCCTCCTCGACGCCGACCGGTCGGCCCGGCCGTACTACCGGGCGCTGGCCCAGGAGGTGCGCGCCCTGGTGCGGGACGGCAGGGTGCCGGTGCGGATGCGGATGCCCGCCGAACGGCACCTGGCCCAGGAGCTCGGCGT
Organism: Nonomuraea sp. NPDC003754; assembly: GCF_053605785.1. Lineage (NCBI taxonomy): Bacteria > Bacillati > Actinomycetota > Actinomycetes > Streptosporangiales > Streptosporangiaceae > Nonomuraea > Nonomuraea sp. NPDC003754. Next base: position 107,733 of record NZ_JBSGJX010000010.1, on the reverse strand, counting down.
CAGCCGTACCACCGTGACCGCCGCCTACGACCTGCTGCGCGAGCAGGGCTACCTCGACAGCCGCCAGGGCGCGGGCAGCTGGACGGCGCTGCCCGACCCCTCGGTGTGCGCCGACAACCCCTGGCTGTCGGTGGACGACGACGGCCTGCTCCAGCTGCACTGCGCCGCCCCCGCCGCCACCACGCTGCTGCCGGAGGCCGTCGCCGAGGCCGTCCAGGACCTGCCCAGGTACGGCATGGGCACCGGCTACGACCCGATGGGCCTGCCCGAGCTGCGTGAGCGCATCGCCGCCCACTACACCGCCCGCGGCCTGGCCACCCGCCCCGAGCAGATCCTGGTGACGACCGGCTCCCAGCACGCCCTCCAGCTCGTCATGAGCCTGCTGGTCGGTGCCGGCGACCCGGTCGTGGTCGAGTCGCCCACCTACCCGCACGCCATCGACGCCGCCCGCCACAGGTCGGCCCGCATCGTGCCCGTCGGCGTCTCGGCCGAGGGCTGGCAGGTGGACCTGCTGGCAGGCGCCATGCGGCAGTCGGCGGCCCGGCTGGCCTACCTCATGCCCGACTTCCACAACCCGACGGGCGCGCTCATGGACGACGCCACCCGTGCCGCCGTCGTCGGCCACGCCAGGCGTATGGACACCACACTGCTGGTCGACGAGACATGGGCGGAGCTGGCGGTCGACGAGGTGCCGAGAGCCGCGCCGATGGCCGCCTTCGACACCGACAGCAGGGTGATCACCATCGGCTCCGCGTCCAAGCTGTGGTGGGGCGGGCTGCGCATCGGCTGGATCCGCGCCAGCGCGGCCCTGGCGCGCGGCCTGGCCGTGCACCGCGCGGCCGTCGACATCGCCAGCCCCGTCCTCGAGCAGCTCATCGTCGCCCGGCTGTTCGACCGCATCGAGGAGGCCCGCGCCGAGCGCCGCCGCTCGCTCGGCGCCTCCCGCGCGGCGCTGGTCACCGCGCTGCGCGAGCATCTGCCCGAGTGGAGCTTCACCGTGCCGCGCGGCGGCGGCACCCTGTGGGTACGGCTGGCCGGCGAGGGCGCCACCCCGCTGGCCGAGAGCGCCGCCTGCCACGGGGTCAGGCTCGCGCCCGGCCCGTGGTTCGGCGTGAGCGGCACCCTCGAGGGCTACCTGCGCCTGCCGTACACCCAGCCGCCGCAGGTGATCACCGAGGCGGTCGCCAGGCTGGCGACGGCCAGGGCCAGGGGACCGGTCGGCGCCCGTCCGAGGGACCCGCTCATTCGGATGGTTTGACGCCGCTGGCCAGCGGGGCCCGCCAGCCGTACTTCATGGCCAGCATCCGCAGCCCGAAGGCCAGCACGGCGGAGGCCAGCACGGCGGGCCAGCCGTGCAGGTCGAGCTCGAACAGCGCGGCCATCACGGCCGAGCCGAGCGTCGCGGGCACGGCGTACAGCTGGCGGTCGTAGAGCAGGGTGGGGATCTCGCCGGCCAGCATGTCACGCAGCACGCCCCCGCCGACGGCGGTGGTGACGCCGAGCAGGGTCGCGTGCAGCGGCGACAGGTCGTACAGCAGCGCCTTCTCCGTGCCGACGGCGCAGAACAGGCCGAGGCCCGCCGCGTCGAGCACCAGCAGGACCGGCATGATCCGGGTGACCTGCGGATGCCAGAAGAAGACGATCACGGTCGCGGCGATGGGCACCAGCACGTACCCGAGACTCTGGAAGGCGGCGGGCGGGACGTTGAGGATCAGGTCGCGCATGATCCCGCCGCCCAGTGCGGTCATCGACGCCAGCACCGCCATGCCGACGACGTCGAGGCGCTTGCGGACGCCCATGAGCGCGCCGGACAGGGCGAAGACAAAGATTCCGGCGAGATCGAGCAGTTCAGACACAAAGGTCAGTGTGTCAGTGCCTGCCCCGGTGCCACGTCCTCGTCACCCATCAACGCCTTCAGCCTGCCCACGAACATCAGCAGGAACAGGCCGGCGGCCAGGGCGATGCCGCCCAGCACCAGGTAGTACTGCGGGAGCGTCAGGAAGGCGGTCAGCCGGTAGGTCTGGCCGCCGATGGCGTCACCGAGCGCGGCCGCCAGGAACCACACGCCGAGGATCTGGCCCTTGAAGTGGTGGGGGGCGAGTTTGGTGGACACCGACAGGCCCACCGGGCTGAGCGTCAGCTCGCCGATCGTCTGCATGAGGTACATGACGACCAGCCACAGGATGGAGACCTTGATCCCGGTGGCGGCGACGGTGGCGGCCGAGGCGAGCACCACGAAGCTCAGGCCCGCCATGAACAGGGCGAAGGTGAACTTCATCGGGCTGCTCACCCTGCTTCCCCACCGGGTCAGCCAGAGCGCCGCGAAGATCGGTGAGAAGACGATCACGAACAGCGAGTTGAGGTTCTGGGTCCAGCCCGCGGGAATCGTGAACCCGAAGAACTCCAGGTCCACGCTCTTCATGGCGAAGTTGGTCACCGGCCCGGGGGCCAGGTCGAAGATCATCCAGAAGATGACGGCGGCGCAGAACAGCCAGATGTAGGCGCCGAACCTGCGCCGCTCCAGCGGGGTGATGCCGTGGCCGCCGTGGATGATGTAGCTGAGGTAGAAGATCGTGACCAACGCGATGATCGCGGTCACCGTCCAGGTGATGCCGTCCTCGGTGAACAGGCCCGCCGCGCTCAGCAGCGCGGCGATGACGGCGAGCGCGGCGACGGCGGCCAGCACCCACCTGACGGCCACCCGCCGCTCGGCCGGCGTCAGCGGCTGCGGCACCCGCTCGCCCGCGCCGTGCAGGCTCCGCTTGCCCAGGACGTACCAGGTCAGGCCGAAGGCCATGCCGACCGCGGCCGCGCCGAAGGCCAGGTGCCAGTGGGAGTCGCCGGCCAGGACGGGGGTGAGGCTGATGCCCGCCAGCGCGCCGATGTTGATGCCCATGTAGAACAGCGAGAAGCCCGAGTCGCGGCGGGCGTCCTCGTCCTCCCGGTAGAGGTAGCCGACCATGCCGGAGACGTTCGGCTTGAGCAGGCCGGTGCCGGAGACGATGAGCAGCAGGCCGAGATAGACGAAGAAGGGGCCCTTCACCGGCAGGGCCATGCTGATGTGGCCGCACATGATGATGACGCCGCCCAGCAGCACGGCCCTGCGCGCGCCGAGCACCCGGTCGGCCACCCAGCCACCGGGCAGCGCGGTCAGGTACACCATGCCCTGGTAGACGCCGAGGATCGCGAACGCCGTGGCCTCGGGCAGGCCGAGGCCGTTGCGGATGGGCGGGGCCATGAGGAAGGCGGCCAGGATGGCGCGCATGCCGTAGAAGCTGAAGCGCTCCCACATCTCGGTGCCGAACAGCGTGGCCAAGCCCCATGGATGTCCGAAAAAGGTCTTGTCTGCCGTCCTCATCCCGTCCCCCCGATGACGCGGCGCATGTGATCGACAACTGGTGGTGATGACGCGTTCTTGTCCCCTGCCCAGGTCTTGTCGGTGGGTAACGCCGTGTGATGCGATGCATGCCACTCATGCAAGTGGGCACTGACATGGAGGGCGCGCGTCATGGCCGATGTCCTTGAGGTACAGGCCGAGATCCTGCGGGAGATCGCCGGCCGTACGGTATGTGAGCAGCTCAGGCAGATCGCCGAGCGGTACCCGGACTCACCCGCCTACTCCGACCCCGTCGAGGGCGGCTGGAGCACGCTCACCTACGGCCAGGCCAGGCAGCGGGTCCTGGAGATCGCCGCCGGCTTCCTCGAGCTCGGAATGGAGCCAGGCGACGCGGTGGCGCTGATGATGGTCAACCGCAGCGAGCACGTGCTGGCCGATCTCGGCGCGGTCCACGCGGGCGGCACGTCCTGCTCGGTCTACTCGACCTTCGCCCCCGACCAGATCGCCTTCGTCGCCGACAACGTGGGCGCCAGGTACGCCGTCCTCGGCGGCCCCGCCGACCTGGCCCGCTGGGAGCCCGTCCTCGACCGGCTGCCGGACCTGCGCAGGATCATCCTGCTGGACGGCACGCCCTCCACCGACCGCTTCCTGAGCTGGGACGACTTCCTCGAGCTCGGCCGGGCCAGGCTCGCCGTCGACCCCGCGGCCGTCGAGGCCCGCTGGCAGGCGGTCGGCGCCGACGACGTGCTCACCGTCCTGTACACCTCCGGCACCACCGGCATGCCCAAGGGCGTGCCGCTCACCCACGCCAACGTCTTCTACGAGTGCGCCGCCACCGACCGCATGACCGCCCTGCCCCTTCAGGGCACCCAGATCTCCTACCTCACCTACGCCCACATCGCCGAGCGCGTCCTCAGCCTCTACCTGCCGCTGACCAAGGTCTCCCACGTGCACTTCTGCACCGACCTGGCCGCCCTCGGCGCCACGCTCGGCCAGGTGCGGCCGATGATGTTCTTCGGGGTGCCACGGGTGTGGGAGAAGATGATGGCCAAGCTCCAGGCCCTGCTGGCCACCCAGCCCGAGGAGCAGCAGCAGAAGGCACGCCAGGCCATGGCCGCGGGCCGCGCCTACATCGAGGCCGGCCAGTACGGCCGCGCCGTCACCCCCGAGATCCAGGCCGCCTTCGAGGCCGCCGACGCCGCGTTACTGTCGGTCGTCCGCGGCATGATCGGCTTCGACCGCGCCGAGTGGACCGCCACCGGCGCGGCCCCCCTGCCCGACGACGTGCAGGGCTTCTTCGCCGGGCTCGGTCTGCGCGTCATCGACGTGTACGGCATGACCGAGACCACCGGCGCCTTCACCGCCAACAGTCCCGCCTGCTACAAGCTGGGCACCGTCGGCAGGCCCGAGCCGGGCGTCGAGGTGCGCATCGCCGAGGACGGCGAGATCCTCACCCGCAGCCCGCTCAACACCGGCGGCTACCTCGGCAGGGCGGCCGAGGAGCTGATCGACGAGGACGGCTGGCTGCACACCGGCGACATCGGCACCGTCGACGACGACGGCTTCTACCGGGTGGTCGACCGCAAGAAGGAGCTCATCATCACCGCCGGCGGCGAGAACATCTCGCCCGCCGCGATCGAGAACCACCTCAAGGAGCACCCGCTCATCGGCCAGGCGCTCGCCTACGGCGACAACCGGCCCTACCCCGTGGCCGTCCTCACCCTCGACGGCGAGGTGGCCCCCGGCTGGGCGCAGGCCCAGGGCATCGCGTTCACCACGCTGGCCGAGCTGGCCGAGCACCCCGACGTGGTCAAGACGGTCGAGACGGCCGTCGAGGCGGCCAACGCGAAGCTGGCCAGGGTGCAGCAGGTCAAGAAGTGGGCGCTGCTGCCTGACGAGTGGACGGCCGAGACCGCCGAGCTGACCCCGAGCCTCAAGCTCAAGCGCAGGGTGATCCACGCGAAGTACGCCGAAGTGATCGAGGGCCTCTACTCCGGGTGACACCTTTGCCAACAGGGGCGTGTGTCTCGCCCCTGGGCATTGCCGGGCGGTTCCTACCGTCCAACTCATGACCAAGACAGTCCTGCTCACATCGCTGGTGGCGGGGACACTGACCGGTCCCGCTCTGGTCGAGGCGCCCGCCCCCCTCGCGATCAAGGAAATCACGATCCGTCCCGGCGACCCCGTGGTGGGTCCGCACGGCTCGGTGAAGCTGGTGATCGACGTCGTGGCCAGCGGAGCCGAGGAGAACGGCGTGACCATCAAGGTCGAGCCGGGCGCTCCGCCGGGCCCGGTACTCGGCCGCAAGCCCGTCGGGGGCGGCAGGCTCCCCGGCCCCGTGTCCCAGGCGCCGGTGGCGAGGCTGGCGCTGGTACCCCTGAACGTCCACCAGCCCGCGGCAGGTGTCCTGTCGCCGGAGGAGGTCTCTCCCGCGTTCGCGGCACCGAAGCCCCCCGTGGCGCCACCGCCCGCCGACGAGGGGGGCGAGGGCCGCGTCCAATTCCCGCGCGCGAAGCGCCCGTCCACGGAGGGCGTGATAGGAGGGGCGATCTCCTGGCCGGGCGAGCCGCCACCCCCGCACCCGGGAGAGCCCTGGTTCGAGCCCTCGGCCGCGACCGACTCCACGGCCGACTCCACGACCGACTCCGCAGCTGATTCTGCGGCCGACGCCGCAGCCGATTCCACGGTCGAGCCCGCAGCAGACTCCACGGCCGACTCCGTAGCCGCCGACGCCACAACCGACGCCGCAGTGGACCCCGCGACCGACGCCGCAGCCGACCCGGCGACCGACACCGCGACCGACACCGCGACCGATTCCACGAGTGGGTCCGCGGGTGACCTCGCGGGGGCTCCGGACCCCTCGTCCGAGCCGGCGCCGGAGCAGGAGCCCGCGCCGTCCGCCGGTCCGGACGGAGAGCCCGTCGACCGTGACGGGAGGTGGGAGACCTGGCGCTTCCTGCCCACCCAGCCCCTGAACCGCTTCTATCCCGCGGGCGCCTGGACCATCACGGCCACCGCCACGGCGGACGACGGCACCAGTGTCACCGCCTACGCCACCTTCAACCTGCGCCGCGAGACCAAGCTCAGCTCGGTGCGCGTGAGCGACGCGGGCCCGGCGCGGGGCGTACGGCTGAGCGGGTCGCTGCACCGGGTCGACCCCAGCGGCGTCTCGGACTTCGCGCCGTTCGCCAGGCAGCGGCTGGAGATCCTCTACCGCCAGGACGCCGACGCCGACTGGCGTCCCGTCGGAGTCGTGACCACTGGCGAGACCGGACGCTTCGACCGGCGCCTGCCGGGCCGGGAGCGCGGCATGTGGCGGGTCCGCTACGGGGGAACCGACACCTACGCGGCCGAGCAGGCCAGAACCCAGCGCTGAGCCGGCGTTACCCGATCGTTAGCTTCTTTACTGCAACTTTTCTTTCCCTTGACTCGTCGGTGGTGGTGACGCACTCCGTCCCGAGCGCGTCTTCAACGGGGAGAGGAAGTTCAGATGATGCGACGACTCGCCGCCGGCGCGGTGGCCGCCGCGCTCGGCGCCTCGGTGCTCGCGACCACGGGCACCGCGCTCGCCGATCCCGGCTACGACCGCGACCCCGACTGGGACGGCGGCCACACCAGGCTGTCGCTCGACGTCGGTCCTGAGCCCGCGTGGAAGGGCCGCGGCATCTCGATCGAGGGCAAGCTCTCGGTCGAGTGCGAGGAGGACTACATCGACGGCTTCGTCGTGGTCCGCCACGCCGACCACTGCAAGCAGGCGGGCGGCTGGAAGCGGCTGGGCGGCAAGAACATCGAGATCCTGTTCAGGCCGGACGGCTCCGGCCGCTGGGAGCACGTCGACACGGTCAGGACCGGGCGCGACGGCTACTTCTACACGCGCGAGCGCGCCTGGACCTCGGGCACGTGGCGCGCGGTGTTCGAGGGCGCCTGGTACCTCGAGCCGGCCGAGGCCACCGACTGGGTGAAGGTCGTCGGCCACTAGCCGGTGATCGCAAGAGCCCCGGCCCCGGCCGGGGCTCTTGTCTTTCCCGCGGAGTCCCTCCCGGTCAGGTGTCCTCGCCGGTGAGGTCCCTCCCACTCCCGCTGTCACGGGCGGGACAGCTCGTCCAGGGCCTCCAGCAGCCGGTCGATCTCCGCCCGGTCGTTGTAGTGGACCAGCCCCGCCCGCACCGCCGACCCGGTGTCCCTGATGCCCAGCGCCTTCGTGGGCTCCCACGCGTAACAGTGGCCGTCCCACACGTTGACCTTCCGCGCGGCCAGGTGCTCGGCCACCCGGCGCGGTGAGTGGCCCGCCACGGTGAAGTAGGCGGTGGCGGTGCGCCGCCGCGGGGCGCCGACCAGCCGTACCAGGGGCAGCGCGGCCAGGCCCTTGAGCAGGTGGGCGAGCTCGGCCTGCTCGTAGGCGGCGACGGCCGACATCGAGGCCAGGATCCGCGCTCTGCGCGGGCCCGCGGCGTCAGGGTCGAGGGCGGCCAGGTGCTCCACGGCCGCGCGCACGCCCGCCAGGTCGGCGAAGGGCAGCGTGCCCGTCTCGAACCTGGCGGGCACCTCGTCGGGCGAGCAGGCGAGCTTGTCCGGCCGTAGCGAGTCGAGCAGCGACGGGGCGGCGACCACCGCGCCGACGTGGGGGCCGCACCACTTGTAGGCGCTGGTGGCGTAGAAGTCGGCGCCGAGAGCCGCCATGTCGACGGGACCGTGCGGGGTGGCGTGCACGCCGTCCACGTAGACCAGCGCGCCCGCGCCGTGGGCGACGGCGGCGATCTCGGCCACGTCCGGGATCGTGCCGAGCACGTTGCTGGCCGCCGTCACCGCCACCAGCCTGGTCCGCTCGGTGACCAGCCGCCGGTACTGCTCGGCGGGCAGCTCGCCCGACGGCACCACGATGTCCGCGTACCTCACCACGGCGCCCGCGCGCTCGGCCGCCTGCACCCACGGGCGCACGTTGGCGTCGTGGTCGAGCCGGGAGACGACCACCTCGTCGCCCTCGGCCCAGGTTCTGGCGAGCGTGGCGGCGAAACGACAGGTCAGCGTGGTCATGTTGGCGCCGAACACCACGCCGCCGGCCTCACCGCCCACCAGGTCGGCCACCGCGGCGCGGGCCTCGGCCACGATCGCGTCGGAGCGGGCGCTCGCGGCGAACGCGCCGTGCGCGTTGCCGATGCCGGCCCGGTAGGCGCCCGCGATCGCGTCGATCACCGTCCGCGGCACCTGGGTGCCGGCCGCGGCGTCCAGCCATGCGTGCCCGTCGGAGAGAGCGGGGTACAGCGCGCGTACCCGAGTCACGTCGAAGCTCATGAATCACCATCCTGCGCTTGCCCTGGACCGAACTCCAGCCGCGAGGATGGTGCCCATGAGGAACCGATCCATCGCCGACGTAACCGTCAGCGCCATCGGCCTGGGCGCCATGCCCATGTCGGTCGCCGACCACATGCCCGACGAGGCGCGCTCCATCAGGACCATCCACGCCGCCCTCGACGCGGGCGTCACGCTGATCGACACCGCCGACGCGTACGCGCCCACCACCGCGGAGCTCGGCCACAACGAGCGGCTCGTGGCCAAGGCCCTGGCGTTGTGGAGCGGCGACCGCGACGCCGTCCTGGTGGCCACCAAGGGCGGCCACACCCGCACGCCCGGCGACGGCTGGGGCCTGAACGGCAGCCGCGCCTACCTGCGCCAGGCGTGCGAGCGGTCGCTGAAGGCCCTCGGTGTCGAGGCCATCGGGCTCTACCAGCACCACCGGCCCGACCCGGCCGTGCCGTACGAGGAGAGCATCGGGGCGCTGCGCGACCTGCTCGACGAGGGCAAGATCCGCCTGGCGGGCATCTCCAACGCCGACCCCGCGCAGATCAGGCAGGCCCACGACATCCTCGGCGGACGGCTGGCGAGCGTGCAGAACGAGTACTCGCCCCGCTTCCGCACCAGCGAGCCGGAGATCGACGTGTGCGCCGAGCTGGGGGTGGCGTTCCTGCCGTGGTCGCCCCTCGGCGGCATCTCGGCCGCCGCCGGGCTGGGCGCCGCGCACGCCGCCTTCAACGAGGTGGCGGCCGAGCGCGGGGTCTCGCCGCAGCGGGTGTGCCTGGCGTGGGAGCTGTCCCGCAGCCCCGTCGTCATCCCCATCCCGGGTGCCAGCCGTCCGGAGAGCATCCTCGACTCGGCGGCCGCCGCCGACCTGACCCTGACGCCGGACGAACTGGCCCGCCTCGGCCGTTGACCGTGGGCATCGCCCCGCATACGTTCCGCATGGGCCGCCTTCGCGCCGCCCGGACCGGAGGGAATGCGATGACCGCCGAACCCGACCCGCACCAGCGGACCTGGCCCGACATCGTGCCCGGACCGCTGGGCACGCCCCCGCCGGAGTTTTCCCGCCGCCGCGCGGAGGGACCGCTGGACCCGGCCGCGATGCCCAGCGGCGACCTGGTCCCCGTCGCCGTGCGGTACGAGGACGTGCGCACCCTGCTGGGGTCGGCTGCCTCCAGCCGCAACCTGCGCCTGCCGGGACTGCCTCGGCTGGTGAGCGGCATGGGCATCGACGACGACCCGGACGCGCTGATCAACCAGGATCCGCCGGAGCACACCCGCTACCGGCGGATCATGCACGCGGCCTTCACCCCCCGCCGCACCGAGCCGTGGCGGCCCCGGATCGCGAGGATCGCCGGAGAACTGCTCGACGGGCTGGGGGAGGAGTTCGACCTGGTGGCCGCCTTCGCCGTGCGGCTGCCCGGCCAGGTCGTCTGCCGGCTGCTCGGCGTGCCCCACGCCGACTACGACCGGTTCGTGACGTGGACGGACATGTTCCTCACCACCTCCACGGCGACCGGGCAGGCCCGCCACCGGGCCTACACCGAGTTCATGGCCTACGCCGCCGACCTGGTCGCCCGGCATCGCGCGCGACCCGGCGACGATCTCATCGACCTGCTCGTCCAGGCCAGGGACGACGAGGACCGGCTGACCGAGGGGGAGCTGGTCAACACGGTCTTCTCGCTGATCACCGCCGGGCACGAGACGACCGCCTCGATGGTCTCCCGCGGCGCCTTCCGCCTCATGCTGCACCGCGCGCAGTGGGCGGAACTGGTCGCCCGGCCGGACCTGGCGGCCGGCGCGGCCGAGGAGATCCTGCGCTACGACGGGCCGCCGGCCAGCGCGTTCATGCGTAGGATGACGAAGGACGTCGAGGTGTCCTGCGGCACCCTGCCGGCCGGCTCCGTCGTGCTGCCGAACCTCAACGCCGCCAACCACGACCCGAGCGCCTTCCCCGACCCGGAGCGCTTCGACATCCACCGCTTCGGCGCGCAGCCGCCCCACCCGCACCTGGCCTTCGGGTACGGCCCGCACCGCTGCCTGGCCGCCGCGCTGGCCAGGGTGGAGCTCACCGAGGCGGTCCGGGCCCTGGCGGTCAAACGTCCCATGCTGCGGCTGGCGATCCCGGCCGAGGCGGTCGAGTGGAGCGACGGGCTGACCTACCGTCCCGTCGCGTTACCGGTCACCTCGGCCGCCCCCGGGTCCTGAACCCCGCCGACGCGCACCCGGCCGGAGCCCGCGGACGGAGGTGTACGGGGTAAAGGGTTGCCCGGGATGTCCGGGTCCAGATGGGTGTGCATCAGCAGCACCGTGTCGACCTGTCGGCCCTCGGCCAGCCCGCGCTCCAGGCGCTCGGGATGCGTGATCATGGCGAGGAGAACGTCTTTCCCGTGAAGTTCGATTTCGACAGCGTGAAAGCAGAAAAGACGCCCCCGCCGCGATAATGGGCGAGGGCGTCCCGTTCGGGAATGTCATCCCTTGTAGTTGAAGATCTGCCGCAACGTGTGCTGCACCTCGACCAGATCCTTCTGGTCCGCCATCACCTGGTCGATGGACTTGTAGGCGTCAGGGTGCTCGTCCACCAGCGCGGCGGCCCGGTCCGCGTTCCAGGTGCGGCCGCTCATCGCCGCCGTCAGGGACGCCGCAGACAGCTCCCGCTTCGCCTTGGTGCGCGACATGCGGCGGCCAGCGCCGTGGGAGCAGGAGTTGTACGACTCGGGGTTCCCGCGGCCGCGCACGATGTACGAGCGCGTCCCCATCGAGCCGGGGATGACGCCTTCGTCGCCCCTGTCGGCCTTGATGGCGCCCTTGCGGGTGATCCACAGCGACTTGCCGTAGTGGGTCTCCTGCTGGGTGAAGTTGTGGTGGCAGTTGATCGTGCGCACCCGCTGACCCATGCCGGCGACCCTGAACAGGGCGTTGATCAGGACCTTGTCCATCCGGGCGCGCGAGGCCATGGCGTAGCGCTGGGCCCACAGCATGTCCTCGATGTACGCGGTGAACTCCGGAGTGTTCTGGACCAGGTAGGCCAGGTCCGGGTCCTCCAGGCCGATCTCCTGCTTCTTCATCAGCTTCTTGGCGCCCACGATGTGCATCGTGGCCAGCTGGTTGCCGATGCCACGCGACCCCGAGTGCAGCACCGTCCAGACCCGGTCACGCTCGTCGAGGCAGACCTCGACGAAGTGGTTGCCGGAGCCGAGGGTCCCGAACTGGTCGGACACCTTCTTGGTCAGCCGCTGGTCGAGGTCGGTGTGGGGCAGGCCGAGGTCGCCGAGGGCGAGGTCCACCGACGGGTCGTCGTGGCCCTTGCCGACGCCGGCGGGGATGCGGCGCTCCACCATCGGCATCAGCGCGGCCAGGGTGTCGGGCAGGTCGGCGGCGGTGAGCGTCGTCTCCGTGGCCACCATGCCGCAGCCGATGTCCACGCCGACGGCCGCCGGGATGATCGCGTTCTTGGTGGGGATCACCGAGCCGACGGTCGCACCGATGCCGACATGGGCGTCCGGCATGAGAGCGACGTGGCCGGAGACGATTGGCAGGCGAGCGGCACGAGCGGCCTGCATGATCGCGCCTTCGTCGATCTCGCTGGCCCACGACAGCAGGTTGGGTGCGGGCTGGTTCGGCGACATGAGAACAATCTCCTTACTGGTTCTTGATCAGTGTGGCGTGACCAGAAAGGAAATCCCACTCATTTTATCTTTTCGCCGACGCTCACTCCGCCGACGATATTCGGCACTGGTGCGGGTACGCCCGAAACCGCATGGCCGAGCCGGCCGTACCCGGGGTCATGGCCGACGCACGGACGGGGCGGGCTCGGTTCCATGTGGCGCCATGGAATAGGCTGAACACGTGTTCCCCTCGATGAGCTAGGAGGTGACCGCCCAGTGCTGAAGGACTCGTTCGGCCGGGTGGCGACCGACCTTCGGGTGTCCCTCACGGACAAGTGCAACCTGCGCTGCTCTTACTGCATGCCGCCCGAAGGCCTCGACTGGATGCCCAACGCCCAGTTGCTGACCGCCGACGAGATCGTCCGCCTGGTCACCATCGGGGTCGAACGCCTCGGCATCACCGAGGTGCGCTACACGGGGGGAGAGCCGCTGCTGCGTCGCGAGCTGGTCGACATCGTCGCCCGCACCTCGGCGCTGGCGCCCAGGCCGCAGATCTCCGTCACCACGAACGGCATCGGCCTGGCCAGGCTCGCCACCCCGCTGGCCGAGGCGGGCCTCGACCGGGTCAACGTCTCCCTCGACACCCTCGACCGCGAGACGTTCAAGCGCCTGGCCCATCGCGACAGGTTCGCGGACGTCATCGCGGGTCTCGAGGCGGCCGAGCGGGCGGGGCTGCGGCCGGTCAAGGTCAACACGGTGCTCATGCGCGGCGTCAACGAGCACGAGGCCGTGCCGCTGCTGCGCTTCTGCCTCGAGCGCGGCTACGAGCTGCGCTTCATCGAGCAGATGCCGCTGGATGCCCAGCACGGCTGGAGCCGGGCCGACATGGTCACGGCCGACGAGATCCTTGCCCTGCTCGCCGCCGACTTCGACCTGTGCCCTGACGACCTGGAGGAGCGGGGCAGCGCGCCCGCCGAACGCTTCCTCGTCGACGGCGGCCCGGCGCGGGTGGGCGTGATCGGCTCGGTGACGCGCCCGTTCTGCGGAGCCTGCGACAGGGTACGGCTGACCGCCGACGGCCAGATCCGCAACTGCCTGTTCGCCAGGGAGGAGTCCGACCTCAAGGCGGCGCTGCGCGACGGCGCCACCGACGAGGAACTGGCCGAGCGCTGGATCGCCGCGGTCCGCGGCAAGCGCGCCGGCCACGGCATCGACGACCCGTCGTTCCTGCAGCCGGTCAGGCCGATGTCGGCCATCGGAGGCTGATCAGCCGCCGGTAGGTGTCCGCCGCCGGTGTCAGCCGTCGAGGACCGCCGACAGGGCGGCGACCGCGTGCGCGCGGTGCTCGTCGAGCAGGCGCACCGCGGCGTCGGCGTCGGCGGCCCGCAGCGCGCCGAGCACCGCGCGGTGCTCGCTCACGACCCGCTCCCTGTTGCCCCCGTCGCCGTAGTACATCGACCGGTAGGCGTCGGTGGCGTCCCACAGCGTCCTGATCAGCCGCACCAGCCGGGGCATCCCGGCGCACTCGAAGAGCGTCAGGTGGAAGACCCTGTTGGCCGCCGCCATCTCCTGCACGTCGCCCGCGGCGGCGGCCCGCTCCACCTCGTCCTGCGCCCTTTCGAGCCGAGCCAGATCGCCGGCGCTCAGGCGGGGGACGGCCCGCCGTACCGCCTCCTCCTCCAGCAGTTCCCTGATGCGGTAGACCTCGCGCAGGTCGTCGAGCGAGAGCGTCTCGACGAAGTAGCCGCGATGCGCCTGGTAGGTGACCAGGCCCTCGCCGTGGAGCGTCTTCAGCGCCTCCCGCAGCGGCACCCTGCTGACGTCGAACTCCTCGGCCAGCGCGTCCTGCCTGATCGGGCTGCCGGGGCGCAGCCTGCCCGTGGTGATGGCCCTGCGGAGCTCGCCGAGCACGAACTGCTGGGCCGTGGGCGGCCGGCGGCGTTCTTCCTCGAGCGGGCTCATCGCCCCAATATCTCACGGACCCAGTCGGAGTCCTGCCCGAGCGCGGGCGGCCGCAGCCGGTAGGCGGCGGGCGTGGCCCCGAGTCCCACCGGGTTGGCCACCTGCCCGTCGACCACCGGCTCGAACCCGAGCGAGGCGGCCAGCTCGAAGGCGCCGGCCACGTCGTTGATGGGCCCGCACGGCACGCCCGCCGCGGTGAGCGCCGCGAACCACTCGTCGGCGCTCCGCCCGGCCAGCGCCGCCGACAGTTCGGGCACCAGAAGGTCACGGGCCCGCACCCGGGCGTCGTTGGTGGCGTAGCGGGCGTCGGCGGCCAGGTCGTCGCGGCCGAGCGCCGCGCACAGCGCGCGGAACTGCCGGTCGTTGCCGGCGGCGATGACGATCGGCCGGTCGGCGGCCTCGAACACCTCGTACGGCACGATGCTGGGATGCCTGTTGCCCATCGCGCGCGGCACCACGCCCGCCGCGGCGTAGGCCGAGGCGTGGTTGGCCAGCGCCGACAGCAGCGAGGTCAGCAGCGTCACCTCGACGCGCTGGCCCTGCCCCGTCCGGTCCCTATGGCGCAGCGCGGCCAGGATCCCGAAGGCCGCGTGCAGCCCGGTGATCACGTCGACCAGCGCGACGCCGGTCTTGGTGCCCTGGCCCTCGGGCTCGCCCGTCACGCTCATCAGCCCGCCGACCGCCTGGACGACCAGGTCGTAGCCGGGCAGGTCGGCCCCCTTGCCAGCGCCGAACCCGGTGACCGAGCAGTAGACCAGGCCGGGGTTGAGCTCGCGGACCGCCTCGTAGCCCAGCCCCATGCGCTCCATCGTGCCCGGCCTGAAGTTCTCCACCAGCACGTCCGCCCTGGCCACCAGCGCCCGCGCCACCTCCAGGTCGTCCGGGTCGCGCAGGTCGAGGGCGATCGAGCGCTTGTTGCGGTTGACGCCGAGGAAGTAGGTCGCCTGCCCGTCGGCGTACGGCGGGCCCCATGCCCTGGTGTCGTCGCCGCCCTCGGGCCGCTCCACCTTCACCACGTCGGCGCCCATGTCGCCGAGCAGCATCGTGGCGTACGGGCCGGCCAGCACCCTGCTGAAGTCGGCCACCAGCAGTCCGGACAGCGCTCCTGAAGTCTCCATAGGCAGGGCAGCCTATGCTGTGCCATGTTGGATATTCAATATTGGATCCAATCTGGAGGCTCCGCCATGCACCCCACCGCCCTGTTCGCCGTCGACGGCCTGCTGACCGACGAGGAGCGCGAGATCAGGAGCACGGTCCGCCGCCTGTGCGACCGCGAGCTGCGCCCGCACCTGACCCAGTGGTTCGAGGACGGCGTCATCCCCGCGCGCGAGCTGGCCCGCACGTTCGGCGGACTGGGGCTGCTCGGCATGCACCTGGAAGGGTACGGCTGCCCGGGTCTCGGCGCGGTCTCCTACGGCCTGGCCTGCCTGGAGCTCGAGGCCGCCGACTCCGGGCTGCGCAGCCTGGTGTCGGTCCAGGGCTCTCTCGCCATGTACGCCATCTGGCGCTACGGCAGCGAGGAGCAGAAGAACGCGTGGCTGCCCGCCATGGCGGCGGGCGAGCGCATCGGCTGCTTCGGCCTGACCGAGCCCGACGTCGGCTCCGACCCGGCCCGCATGCGCGCCGGCGCCAAGCGCGACGGCGGCGACTGGGTGCTGAACGGCACCAAGATGTGGATCACCAACGGCTCGGTCGCCGACGTGGCCGTCGTGTGGGCGCAGACCGAGGAGGGCATCCGCGGCTTCCTCGTCCCCGCCGGCACGCCCGGCTTCACCACCAGGGACCTGAAGCACAAGGTGTCCCTGCGCGCGAGCGTCACCAGCGAACTGGTCCTCGACGAGGTACGGCTGCCGCGCGAGGCCGTGCTGCCGGGCGCCCGCGGCCTGTCGGGACCGCTGCGGTGCCTGAACGAGGCCAGGTTCGGCATCGTGTTCGGCGCGATGGGGGCGGCGCTCGACTGCCTGGAGACGGCGCTGGCCTACGCGGGCGAGCGGGAGGTCTTCGCCAGGCCGCTGGCCGCCTTCCAGCTCACCCAGGACAAGCTCGCCGACATGGCCCTCGAGCTGGGCAAGGGGCTGCTGCTCGCCGTCCACCTCGGACGGCTGAAGGAGGCGGGCACGATCACCCCCGAGCAGGTGAGCGCGGGCAAGCTCAACAACGTGCGCGAGGCGCTGGAGATCGCCAGGACGTGCCGGACCATCCTGGGTGCCAGCGGCATCACCCTGGAGTACCCGGTGATCCGGCACGCGGTGAACCTGGAGTCGGTGCTCACCTACGAGGGCACCTCGGAGATCCACGCCCTCGTCCTGGGCAAGGCGCTGACCGGCCACGCGGCCTTCGCCTGACGGTCCCCGGCGGGGACCGTGTGATCACCCCGGCGGACGCCGTACGGTGTGCACATGGGGCATGACGCGATCATTCTCGCGGGCGGCGCGGCGCGCCGGATGGGCGGCAGGGACAAGCCGGGCCTGCGGCTCGGCGGCAGGACGCTGCTCGAACGGGTCGCCGCCGCCGTGCGGGAGGCGGAGCGCGTCGTGGTGGTGGGCCCGCCGCGCGACCTGCCCGGCGTGCTGTTCACCCGCGAGGAGCCCGAGGGCGGCGGGCCTGTGCCGGCGCTGCGGGCCGGCCTCGACCTGGTGGCGGCCCCGTGGGTGGTGCTGCTGGCCGGTGACCTGCCGCTCATGGAACCCGCCTGCGTGACCGCCCTCCTCCAGGCCGCCACCGCACCCGGCCGCGCCCCCGCCGCTCCGGACCCGGGGCGCGCGCCGGGCCGGCAGAGGGTGGGCGCGGTGCTGGTCGACGACGAGGGGCGCGAGCAGTGGCTGGCCGGGGCGTGGCGCACCGCGCCGCTGCGCGCGGCGCTCGCCGGCTACCAGGGCCGCTCCCTGCACGCCCTGCTGGCCCCCCTCGACCCGGTACGGCTGCGCCTGCCGGGAACCCCGTGGCTCGACTGCGACACATTGGACGATCTTCGAAAGGTGGCACAGATGAACGTGTTGGCCGAGTGGACCGCACTGGCCTGCAAGGAACTGGGCGTCGACCCTTCCCGGGTCGACAGGGACCTCGTCCTGGAGCTGACCAAGGAGGTCGCCCACGGCGTCGCCCGCCCCGCCGCCCCGCTCACCGCCTACCTGCTCGGCCTCGCCCAGGGCATGGGCACCGCGCCGGAAGACGCCGTCGAACGGATCACGACGCTGGCCCGTAACTGGGAACGCGCCACGACAGAGACCTTGACCGACGACTGAAGATCCCGGTCAAGCTGAAGATTTGCTGTGAACCCGCCGGCAAACGATTTTGGGAAAGCAGGCCTATCCAACCGGCGGGCCGCAACGAAATTGGGGGAGAAAAGGGCGATGCCGGGTGGTTACGGGGGCAAACCACCCGGCATCGCTTCATCGGCGTTCCGACGGGGGCCCGGAACGCCGGCACCAGCACTCCGACGGGGGACCGGAGCGCTTGGCTAAAGCGTACACCTACTACCCGTGGGATGCGTCAAGACTTAGTCACGACCCGATCTCGCGTCGGTGATGCGGTATCTCGTCTTGGTCATGGGAGGGGTTGGAAAAGGTCGGAGGCGGCGCATCTCTTCCCCGCTCATTGGCACCTATAACCGCTATGTATGGCAAAAAGACGGCTCCGGCGATGAACAGCAGCCGGTACGGCCACGGGACAGGAACCACGACCGCCAGGATCAGGCAGATCGTCCGGATGCCCATCTGGATGAGGTAGATCTTTTCCCGGCGGTGGATGTCCGCACTCAGGGACGGCCGGGCGTCGGTCACCCTGTGCACGTCCTTCTGGCGGCGCCAGCGCTTCACACCTTCCACCGTAGACCTCGGACGGCGCCGGCGCGATGAGCCCCATGAACGGTACGGCTGGTCATGCGATCATGGCTTTCAGGTAAGGGAGGAGCAGCTATGTCGGATCGAACGTATCGGGTGACCGAGATAGTCGGCACGTCGGGGGAGAGCCTCGATGACGCCATCCGCAACGGCATCCGCAGGGCCTCGCAGACGCTGCGTCACCTCGACTGGTTCGAGGTGACGGAGATCCGCGGACACATCGACCAGGGGGAGATCGCCCACTACCAGGTGGGCATGAAGGTGGGCTTCCGGCTCGAGGACGCCTGATCTCTGTCACCGTTTCGTGGGAGGCGTGACTTCGCCGGGTTCGCGGGGCACACTGCGGTACCAAAAGGGCTCGGCGAAGGGATCACGTGATGGCACCGCTCCTCCGCATCGGCTCGCGGTCGTTACCGGGCGCGGGTCGCGGAGCCGTCCGCGACGACAGCCAGGCAGCCGCCCGCGACCACAGCCGCGGGACCGGCGTCAGGGCCGGCCGTGACAGCGGCCGCGGGGCCCGCTCGCTGGTGGCCGCGCTGGCGCTGGCCGTACCGCTGGCGACGGGCTGTTCCAGCGTTCCCGTGACCGGCCGGGCCGCCTCCCCCGCACCGAGCGCCCAGCATCCGAGCGAGCAGAAGGGGGCGGCCACGTCCTCGCCCGTCCTGCGCCAGACGCCCGACCAGATCGCCCGCACCTCCGCCAGCATCAGGCAGCTCGACGACCTGCCCATGTACGAGATGACCTTCGACGGCGGCTACGACGCCGAGGCGCCGCTCACCGAGGACGAGCTCGCCCGCAAGGCCGACGGCTGGGCGTGCTCGCTGTTCCTGCGCGGCACCGAGTTCGGCCGCAACTTCGACTGGGACCCCAACCCGGCGATCGTCGTGCGGGCCGACCCGCCCGACGGCTACGCCTCCCTGTCGATCGCCGACGCCTCCTACCTGCTCGGCTCGTCCGCCGCCCCCGACCTGTCCGACCCCGTCCAGCGGCGGCGGCTCGGCCACGCGGTGCTGGCCCCCTTCGACGGCATGAACGAGAAGGGCCTGGCCGTGGGCCTGGCCACCACGCCCACCGCCGAGCTGCCCGCTCCCATGCCGGACCGGCCCACGCTCGGCAGCGTGCGGATCATGCGGGTGCTGCTCGACCGGGCCGCCACCGTGAAGGAGGCAGTGGCCCTGATGCGCACCTACAACGTCGACTTCACCGGCGGGCCCCAGGTGCACTATCTGATCGTCGACAAAAGCGGCGACTCGGCCGTCGTCGAGTACGGCAAGGGCAGGATGAACGTGGTCGAGGACCGCGTGCTGACCAACTGGAGCGTCGTCAGCGGCACGCCCGACGACCGCCACACCAGGCTGACCAGAACCATCGACTCCAAGACCGACGGCCTCGAGCTGCTCAAGAGCGTCGCCCAGGGCCACACCCGCTGGTCGGTCGTCTACGACCTCGCGGCGGGAACGGCCAGGCTGGTGACCGGCAAGCGCTGGGGCAAGGTGCACACGCTGTCGCTGGCCCGCCCGCAGGAGTGAGCCCTCCGGGCGGGCCGGCGCTCAGTTGGCCTGGCTGACCGTCGACATGTTGAAATCGGGCACCCGCACCGGCGGCATGACCGTGCGGGTGAAGTAGTCGTTCCACTCGCGCGGCAGCGTCTGCCGGCTCTCGCCGATCTCGCTCACGCGGCCGAGCAGGTCGACCGGGCTCTCGTTGAACCTGAAGTTGTTCACCTCGCCGACGACCTCGCCGTGCTCGACCAGGTAGACGCCGTCGCGGGTGAGCCCGGTCAGCAGCAGCGTCTGCGGGTCGACCTCGCGGATGTACCACAGGCAGGTCACCAGCAGCCCGTGCGCGGTGGAGGCGATCATCTCCTCCAGCGTCCGGCCGCCGTCGCCGCCGCGCATGATCAGGTTGTCGACCGCGGGCGTCACGGGCAGGCCGCTCAGCTCGGCCGAGTGGCGGGTCTGCAGCAGCGCCGACAGCGTGCCGTCCTTCACCCAGTCGGTGGCCGCCAGTGGCAGGCCGTTGTCGAAGACCGAGCTGCGGCGGCTGGACGCGTGGGCGGTGACGAACGGCGCGCACTCGATGCCCGGCGCGAGGGGATCGCTGGTGAGCGTGACCGGCAGCGGCGACAGCCGCTCGCCGACGCGGGTGCCGCCGCCCGGCCTGGAGAAGACGGTGCGGCCGTCGAGGGCGTCGCGGGCGCCCGACGACCACAGCAGGTAGATCATCAGGTCGGCGACCGCGCTCGGCGGCAGCAGCGTCTCGTAGCGGCCCGCCGGCAGGTCGATCCGGTTCTTGGCCCACTCCAGGCGCTGGGCCAGCGAGGAGTCGAGCCCGGCCACGTCGACGTCGGAGAAGTCGCGGGTGGCGACCCCCGACCAGGCCGAGCGCTTGAGGTCGGCCGACTTGGCGTTCAGCTCCAGGCGGCCCGTCGGCTGGTCGTGGCGCAGCCGCAGCCCCGTGGAGGAGCCGAGGAAGGTGGAGGTCAGGGTGTGCTCGGCGAAGCCGTACAGCTTCCTGCCGCCCGCCTCGGCCGCGGTGAACGTCTCGCCGAGCGCGGGCGCGAAGTCGCCGAACACGCCGATCGAGGTGGGCCGCACCGGGTCGGCCCAGGTGGCGCTCGTCGCCGCGCCCTCGACCAGCGGCCTGGCGTCCTCGGCGGGCTGGGCCTCGCGCGCCGCCGCGTCGGCCGCCGCCACGACCTCGGCCAGCTGCTCGGGCCGTACGGCCGCGCGCGACAGCACGCCGACGCGCCCGTCCACGATCGAGATCACGGTCAGCTGGGCGGACCTGGCCACGCCGTTGGTGGTCAGCGTGTTGCCCGCGAAACGCAGGTTGGCCGTCGACCCCTCGTCCGCGATGACGACGCAGTCGTCGGCCTGGGAGAGCTCCAGCGCCCTCTCGACCATTTCCTGAGGAGACGTCACTTTCCACCCTCCTGGACGGTGTTGAGGATCCTGACATGGCGGAACAGCGCCGAGGGACAGCCATGGCTGACCGGGGCGACCTGGCCCGGCTGGCCCTTGCCGCAGTTGAAGGCGCCGCCGAGTACGTAGGTCTGCGGCCCGCCCACGGCCTCCATCGAGCCCCAGAAGTCGGTCGTGGTCGCCTGGTAGGCGAAGTCGCGGACCTGGCCCACGACGGCGCCGTGCTCGATGCGGAAGGCCCGCTGGCCGGTGAACTGGAAGTTGTAGCGCTGCATGTCGATCGACCAGCTCTTGTCGCCGACGATGTACAGGCCGCGCTCGACGCGGCCGATCAGCTCCTCGGTGGAGGGGCCGTCGGGCTCGGGCCGCAGCGAGACGTTGGCCATGCGCTGGATCGGCATGTGGCCGGGCGAGTCGGCGAAGGCGCAGCCGTTGCTCGCCCCGAGGCCCTTCATCAGCGCCATCCTGCGGTCGAGCTGGTAGCCGACCAGGATGCCGTCCCTGACGATGTCGAACTCGCGGGTGGCCACCCCCTCGTCGTCGTAGCCGACCGTCGACAGGCCGTGCTCGACCGTCCGGTCGCCGGTGACGTTCATCACCGGCGAGCCGTACACCAGCGAGCCGAGCTGGTCGAAGGTGGCGAAGCTGGTGCCGGCGTAGGCCGCCTCGTAGCCGAGGGCCCGGTCGAGCTCGGTGGCGTGGCCGATCGACTCGTGGATCGTCAGCCACAGGTTCGACGGGTGGATCACCAGGTCGTACTCGCCGGCGTCGACCGACGGCGCGGCCAGCTTCTCGGCCAGCAGCTCGGGAAGGGCGGCCAGCTCCGACTGCCAGTCGTAGAAGCCGCCGGTCAGGTACTCGTAGCCGCGGCCGACCGGCGGCGCGATCGTCGACATGTCGTCGAAGCCGTCGGGGCCGGCCTTCATGGCGTTCAGCTCGGGATGCACCCTGACCCGCTGCTGGGTGGTGACCGTGCCGGCGGTGTCGGCGTAGAACTTCTGCTCCTTGACCTGCAGGAGCCGGGCGCTGACGTGGTCGGCGCCCTTCAGCAGCCCGGCCGACCAGTCGGCCAGCAGCGCGACCTTCTCCTTCTGCGGCACCGAGAACGGGTCGATGTCGTAGGGGGAGACCCAGGTGACATCGGCGTGGACCGGCTCGGGCGCCAGCTCGATGGGCTCCCTGTTGATCGGGGCACTCACCTCGGCCACCGCCACGGCCTGCGCGGCCACCTCGGCGGCCGCCTCGGGCGTGAGCACCAGGCCGGCCGCGAAGCCCCACGTGCCGTCCTTGACCACCCGTACGGCGTAGCCGAGGTCGTCGGCGTCCATGGCACCTTCGAGCCTGGCGTCGTACAGGGCGAGCGTCTCGGCGCGCACGCGCTCGAGCCGGAAGTCGGCGTGGGAGGCGCCGAGGTCGCGGGCGCGCTGGAGCGCGGCGTCCGCGAGCTGCCTGAGCGGCAGGGCGAGGAAGTCGGGATCGATCTGGCGCATGTCAACGATCCTAGCCCTGTGATCTTGTGCCACCCGGACAAGCGGATACCGGCCGGTAGGAGATAGCGTCAGGTGCCATGGCACGCTCTGTACTCGTCACCGGCGGCAATCGCGGCATCGGCCTCGCGATCGCCCGCGAACTCGCCGCGGCAGGCGACAACGTCGCGGTCACCTACCGATCGGGCGAGCCGCCCGAGGGCCTGTTCGGCGTCCGCTGCGACGTGACCAGCGCGGAGGATGTCGACGCGGCCTTCGCCAAGGTGGAGGCCGAGCAGGGTCCGGTCGAGGTGCTCGTCTCCAACGCCGGCATCACCAAGGACACCCTGCTGGCGATGATGAAGGAAGACACCTTCACCGACGTCATCGACGCCAACCTCACCGGCGCCTACCGCGTCGCCAAGCGCGCGATCAGGCCGATGATGAAGCTCAAGCGCGGCCGCATCATCCTCATCTCCTCGGTCATCGCGATGCTCGGCCAGGCCGGCCAGTCCAACTACGCCGCCTCCAAGGCGGGCCTGATCGGCTTCGGCCGCTCCCTCGCCCGCGAGTACGGCTCGCGCGGCATCACGGTCAACGTCGTCGCCCCCGGCTTCGTCCAGACCGACATGACCGCCGACCTCGACCACGAGGCGATCGTCAAGAACATCCCGCTGGGCCGCCAGGCGTCCCCCGCGGAGGTCGCGCGTGTCGTCCGCTTCCTGGCTGGCGACGACGCCTCCTACATCACCGGGGCAGTGATCCCCGTCGACGGCGGACTCGGAATGGGGCACTGATCATGGGCATCCTCGATGGCAAGCGCATCCTCGTCACGGGCGTCCTCACCGACGCCTCCATCGCCTTCTCCGTGGCCAAGCTGGCCCAGGAGCAGGGCGCCACGGTCGTGCTGACCGGCTTCGGCCGCCTGTCGCTCGTCGAGCGCATCGCCAAGCGGCTCCCGCAGACGCCGCCGGTGATCGAGCTCGACGTCCAGAACGACGAGCATCTCGACACCCTGGCCGCCCGCGTCGGCGAGCACGTCGACGGCCTCGACGGCGTCGTCCACTCCATCGGCTTCGCCCCGCAGACCGCGCTCGGCGGCAACTTCCTCAACACCACGTGGGAGGACGTCTCCACGGCCCTCCACATCTCCACCTACTCCTACAAGTCGCTCGCGGTCGCCTGCCTGCCGTTGATGAAGGAGGGCGGCGCCGTCGTCGGCCTCGACTTCGACGCCACCAAGGCGTGGCCCGTCTACGACTGGATGGGCGTGGCCAAGGCGGGCCTGGAGTCGGCCAACCGCTACCTGGCCCGCGACCTCGGCAAGCAGGGCATCAGGGTCAACCTCGTGGCCGCCGGTCCGCTGCGCACGATGGCCGCCAAGTCGATCCCCGGTTTCAAGGAGTTCGAGGACAGCTGGCCGGAGAAGGCGCCGCTCGGCTGGGACCTGGCCGACACCGAGGCGGCCGCCAAGGCGTGCGTGGCGCTGATGTCCGACTGGTTCCCCGCCACCACCGGCGAGATCGTCCACGTCGACGGCGGCGTCCACGCCATGGGCGCCTAGCTCCGCCGGCACCGCGAGCGGCCCGGGGCGGCCACGGCACCCGCCGGAGGGCGCCGACCCCGGGTCAGGCCAGGCGGTGGCGCCCGCCGCCGACGCGCATCGGCTCGAACGGGATCGACTCGGGACGCTCCTCGCGGCCCCGCCGTGACTGCATCACCCTGGCCGCCAGCACCGCCGAGGCCAGCAGCACCGCCGTCAGCGTGGTGCCGAGCACGTCGGACTCGGGCTCGCTCGGCCGGACCACCTGGCCGCCGATGCGGTCGGACAGCTTCTCGGAGAAGGGCCCCGGCCACAGCAGCTCCACCCGCGGGTCGTCGGGGTCGACGGGCGCGGGCTCGGGCGGCACGACCTCACGGGTGGTCCTGAGCTGCGGCCTGCTCATGGGCGGCACCGTTGCCTCGGTGGGCGGCGTCACGGCGTCCTTGCGCCGCCTGGCAGGCGTGGCGCTGGGGGAGGGCGAAGGGCTCGCGGCGGGCTCGGCGGAGGCGGGCGGCTCGGTCGCGGGCCGTTCGACGGGGCTCAGCACGCCCTCACCCTCGCAGGCCAGCACCGGCAGGCAGACCTCCTCCAGGGTGCTGGAGACCAGGTCGTCGCCGCGGCCGGTCGGCTGCCCGCCGGGCTCCTCGCGCGGGGTGCCGGGGGAGCGGGTGGAGGTGGGAGCGGGCTTGGCGGTGGGCGCCACCTCGCCCACCGGGGCGAGGACGGTGTCCGTCGTCCTGTCGACGGTCTCGGTCACCGGCGACAGCGAGTTGCCCGTGACGCCGTCGACCACGTCGGTCACCCCGTCGACCAGGTCGCACACCCCGCTGGTCACGCCGGACAGCAACCCGCCGCCGCGCTCGCAGTCGCGCGCCTGGGCCTGCGCGGAGCCGGCGCCGATCGGAAGCGCGGCCAGCGCCAGCGCGAGGAGGCCGGCCGAGACCGTGGTTCTGTGGCGTCCTGCGCCCATCTACCCCTCCTGTGTCGTTCTCCCGATGGACAGCTTTGTTGAGGCGAAGCCGTTTTCCACGCAAAGTTACGATTCGATATCGAGTAGTGATACGCGAGGGTGACTCTCGTTCGGCTGCCCGGACATGCGACGCACCCGGACGCGCGAAAGACAGGCCCAGCCTACTCACGTTGATCATCTCGGCGCATGTCCCGCACGGCCGCGCGCGGGCGGAGCCCGTCAGTCGAGGGAGGAGACGTCGTCAAGCGCCTCACGGATCTCGCGGGGCAGCTCCACGTCCTCCGCCTGAAGGATGCCTTTCAGCTGGGTGTGGGTGCGCGCGCCGACGATCGCCGACGAGACGCCCGGCTGGTCACGCACCCACGACAGGGCCACCGCCAGGGGGGAGACGCCGAGCCCCTCGGCGGCGGTGGTGACCGACTCGACCACCCTGCGGCAGCGCTCGTCCAGGTAGGGGCGGACGAAGTCGGCGAAGTGCGGGGTGGCGGCGCGGGAGTCGGCGGGGATGCCGGTGCGGTACTTGCCGGTCAGCACCCCTCTGCCCAGCGGCGACCAGGCCAGCACCCCGGCCCCCACGTGCTCGGCCGCGGGCAGGACCTCCCGCTCGGGGTCGCGGGCCAGCAGGGAGTACTCCACCTGCGCGGCGGTGATCGGGATCCGGCCGGGCGTCGCGCGCTGCGTCACCGCCGCCGCGGCCAGCTGCCAGCCGGAGTAGTCGCACACGCCGGCGTAGACCGCCCTGCCGGAGGAGACGATCGCGTCGAGGGCGCCCAGCGTCTCCTCCAGCGGCACCTCGGGGTCGTAGGTGTGCAGCTGCCACAGGTCGACGTAGTCGAGGCCGAGCCGGGCCAGCGAGGCGTCGACGGCGGCGATGAGGTGGCGCCGCGAGGCGTCGCGCGGTCGCCGCCCTGCGGGGGTGAGCACGGCCTTGGTGGAGACGACCAGCTCCGAACGCGGCACCGCGTCCCTGAGCAGCAGCCCGAGCAGCCGCTCGGCGTCGCCGCCGGTGTAGACGTCGGCCGTGTCGATCAGGTTGCCGCCCGCCTCGGCGAAGGCACGCAGCTGCGCCGCGGCCTCCTCGGCGTCGGTGTCCCTGCCCCAGGTCATCGTGCCGAGGCCCAGACGGGACACCGAGAGGCCGCTCCGACCGACATAGCGTTGTTCCATGAAGCTCCGGCGCTCCCATCTGTCGATCAGGGCAGGGAATCCGGCCAGGCTACCGCTCGCCCGGGCGAACAAACGTGATCGACGCCTGCAAGACTTGTCTCATGGCGACCGTCCTCCTGGCCAGACACGGCCTCACCGCTCTGACCGGTCCCGTCCTCGCCGGCTGGACTCCTGACGTCCATCTCAGCGACGCCGGCGGCGCGCAGGCCAAGGCGCTGGCCGAACGGCTGGCCGCGGTGCGCCTGGACGCCGTCGTCTCCAGCCCGCTCGACCGCTGCCAGGAGACCGCGCGGGCCGTGGCCGAGGACCGGGGCCTGGAGGTGCGGACCGACGACAGGTTCGGCGAGTGCGGCTACGGACAGTGGACCGGACGCCCCCTGGCGGAGCTGGCCAAGGAGCCGCTCTGGCAGGTCGTGCAGTACCACCCCAGCGCGGCGGTCTTCCCCGGCGGGGAGGCGATGGCCGACGTCCAGCGCCGCGCGGTGGCCGCGGTACGTGACTGGAACGAGCGACTGGGGGAGAAAGGCGTCTACCTGGTGTGCACGCACGGCGACGTGATCAAGGCGATCGTCGCCGACGCTCTGGGCCTCCACCTCGATCAGTTTCAGCGCATAACGGCTGATCCGGCCTCCGTGACGATCATTCGCTACACCCCCTTGCGCCCCTTTCTCCTCACCCTCAACGATGTGGGGGAATTGCGGCTCCCCGAGGGTTCGGAGGAGAAAGACGGGGGAGAAAACATCACCGGGAGCGATGCCGCCGTCGGCGGCGGATCAGGAACCACGTAAGGTCGGGCTATGCCGGTCTTCGACTACGACCCACCAGAGAGGTTCGTGGCGGGTGCCCTGGGGCAGCCGGGGGCACGGATCTTCTTCCTGCAGGCGCGAGCCGAGGGCAGACTGACCACGGTCGCTCTCGAGAAGCTGCAGGTCGCCGCCCTCGCGGGCAAGCTCGAGGAACTGCTCGACGAGGTGCTCAGGCGCACCGGCGGCAGCGCGCAGGTGCCGGCCGTCGCCCCCACCGAGCTCATCGACAACGCCCCGCTCGACCAGCCGATCACCGAGGACTTCAGGGTCGGCACCATGGCGCTGGCCTGGGACCCCGACCGCGACCAGGTCATCGTCGAGGCCCAGGAGATCACCGACGAAGAGGACCTGGAAGCGCCGGAGCCCTCGATGCTGAGGGTCCACATCAGCGCGGGCGCCGCCAGGGCCTTCTCCCAGCGCGCGCTGAAGATCGTGGCGCAGGGCCGCCCGCCCTGCCCGCTGTGTGGTCAGCCACTCGACGCCGAAGGCCACATCTGCGTGCGCCTCAACGGCTACCGCGGAGGTGAGGTCACTACGTGAGCGTGCCCGAGCGCGAGCTTGAAGACCTTCGCTACGACGAAGACGCTGCCCTCAGGCTACTCAGAGACGGCCGGCTGGAAGTGGCGGGCCGCCTGGTCGAGGCCACGAACATGACCCTCTACTGCGGCATCACGCTCGACGGCCGCTCGGCGGCCTGCGTCTACAAGCCGGTGCGCGGTGAGCGCCCGCTGTGGGACTTCCCCGACGGCACGCTCGCCGCCCGTGAGGTGGCCGCCTACGAGGTGTCCAGAGCCACGGGCTGGCGCATCGTGCCGCCCACGGTCTACCGCGAGGGGCCCTTCGGCCCCGGCATGTGCCAGCTGTGGATCGACACCGACGAGAACATCGACCTGATGAGCCTGATCCGCAGCCGTCACCCCGCGCTGCGGAAGATGGCCGTCTTCGACGCCGTCGTCAACAACGCCGACCGCAAGGGCGGCCACCTGCTGCCGCTGCCCGACGGCGAGACCATCTACGGCGTCGACCACGGCGTCTGCTTCTCCGCCGAGGACAAGCTCCGCACCGTGCTGTGGCAGTGGCGGGGCAAGACGCTGCCGCGCGAGGCCGTCGGCGTGCTGGCCAGGCTCGAACGCGAGCTGGAGTCGGGGCCGCTCGGCCGCCGCCTGCGCGAGCTGCTCACCCTCGCGGAGGTGGAGGCCACCTGGATGCGGGTCAGGCGGCTGCTCGACACCGGCGTGCACCCCTACCCCTCGGAGGACTGGCCCGCGATTCCCTGGCCGCCCATCTAGGTAGTCTGTGCCCGTGTGTACGGTCATCGTGCGGACGGGTGAGCCGCTGAGCCTGCTGGGTGTGCGCGACGAGTTCGCCGATCGGCCGTGGGAGGGTCCCGGCGAGTACTGGCCCGAGTATCCAGGCGTCGTCGGCGGGCGCGACCTCAAGGCGGGCGGCACGTGGCTGGCCGCCCTGCCCGCCCGCGCCCGCGTCGCCGCGGTGCTCAACGGGTACGGCCTGCCGGCCGACGAGCGCACCAAGATCTCCCGGGGCGAGCTGCCGCTGCGCGCCGTGGTCGCCGGCGGGATGCCCGAGGCCGAGCTGCCCCGCTACGACCCCTTCCACCTGGTGGTCGCCGACCGCTCCCGCGCCCGCGTGTGGTCGTGGGACGGCGAGCGGCTGAGGACCGCCGACCTGCCCGAGGGCACCAGCGTCATCGTCAACAGCGGCCGCGCCGACGACCCCAAGGCGGTCGAGCTGCTGCCGCTGTTCGCCGCCGCGGCCGACTGGCACGACCTGGTGGGGGCGGCCACCGTACGGCACGAGCTGCCCGACGGCCGCGTCCACGCCTCGCTGTCGGCCACGCTGATCACCATCGGCGCGCGGCTGGACTACGACTTCTCCGATCTCAGCAGCTGGAATGCGGTGCCGCTGCCCCGCGTTGATCGTGGTGTTTCCCGAGACGGATAAGGTCAAAGCATGCGATCGTGGTCTGCCCCTGACGTTCCCAGCCTGCCCGGCGGAGCCGTACCCCTGAGGCTGTATGACACCGCGGCACGCCAGGTGCGGCTCACCGAGCCGGGGGCGACCGCCAGGATGTACGTGTGCGGGATCACCCCCTACGACGCCACCCATCTCGGCCACGCCAACACCTACCTCGCCTTCGACCTGGTGAGCAGGGTGTGGCGGGACGGCGGCCACGAGGTCCACTTCACCCAGAACGCCACCGACGTCGACGACCCGCTGCTGGAGCGGGCCGAGCAGACCGGGCAGGACTGGCGCGAGCTGGCCGAGCGCGAGATCGAGCTGTTCAGGACGGACATGCGGGCGCTGCGCATCCTGCCGCCGCGCGAGTACGTCGGCGTGACCGAGGTGGTCGACCAGGTCGCTGAGCTGATCGCGCAGCTGGCCGCCAAGGGCGTCACCTACACCCTCGACGGCGACGTCTACTTCAGCGTCGCCGACGCGCCCAAGTTCGGCGAGGTGTCGGGTTACAGCCGCGAACAGATGCTGGCGCTGTTCGGCGAGCGCGGCGGTGACCCCGGCCGTCAGGGCAAGCGCGACCCGCTCGACTGGCTGCTGTGGCGGGCCGAGCGGCCCGGCGAGCCGTCGTGGCCCTCGCCGCTCGGGCCCGGACGTCCCGGCTGGCACGTGGAGTGTACGGCGATCGCCCTGGCCAACCTCGGCGCCGGCTTCGACGTCGCGGGCGGCGGCTCCGACCTGATCTTCCCCCACCACGAGTGCGGCGCCTCCGAGGGCTACGCGGCCAGCGGCGAGTGGCCGTTCGCCAAGTTCTACACGCACGCCGGCATGGTCGCCCTCGACGGGGAGAAGATGTCGAAGTCGCGCGGCAACCTGGTCTTCGTCTCCAAGCTGCGCGTCGAGCACGACCCGATGGCCGTCAGGCTCGTGCTGCTGGCCCACCACTACCGCGCCGACTGGGAGTACACCGGCGACCAGATCGAGGCGGCGGAGGCCAGGCTGCAGCGGTGGCGTGCGGCCGTGGCGCTGCCCGCCGCGCCGCCCGCCGGCGAGCTGCTGGCCACGGTGCGCGAGCGGATGGCCGACGACCTCGACGCGCCGGGCGCGCTGGCCGCCGTCGACGCGTGGGCCGCCGCGGCGCTGGCCGGAGACGGCCAGGACGCCGCCGCGCCCGGCCTGGTACGCGACCTGGCCGACGCGCTGCTCGGCGTCGACCTCCGGAGCGCGTAACCGATCCGTCCCCGTTTCGGCGGCGATTCCGCGGGCAGCGGGCGCATGACGAAGGGAGACAGATCATGCCGAGCGCACGGGAGATCATGACCCCGGACCCGGAGTGCGTCAACGCCGACGAGTCGATCCAGGAAGCCGCGGAGAAGATGGCCAGGCTCGACGTCGGATCGTTGCCCATCTGCGGCACCGACGACCGGCTCAAGGGCATGCTCACCGACCGCGACATCGTGGTGAAGGTGCTGGCCAAGGGCAAGGACCCGAAGTCCTGCCTGGCCGGTGAGCTTGCCCAGGGCGAGGCCGTCACCATCGGCGCCGACCACGACGCCAGGGAGATCCTGCGCACGATGGCCACGCACAAGGTCCGCCGCCTGCCGGTCATCGACGGTCACCGGCTGGTCGGCATCGTGGCGCTGGCCGAAGTGGCGAAGGCGCTGCCGGACGCCAAGGTGGGTGACCTGCTCGACGCGCTCACCAGCGACTGAGCGCGATGGAGCAGGTCCCCGGGCCGTCCATGGCCTCCTACTGGATGGACAGCGCGGCCCAGCCCGACCGGCCGCCGCTGACCGGCGACGTCCGCGCGGACGTCGCCGTGCTCGGCGGCGGCATCGCCGGGCTGAGCATCGCGTGGGAGCTGACCAGGGCCGGCCGCTCGGTGGTGGTGCTGGAGGCCGGCCGGATCGCCTCCGGCGTCACCGGCCACACCACCGCCAAGCTGTCGGCCCTGCACACGCTCGTCTACTCGTCCCTGAACGCCGAGGACGGCAGGCTGTACGCCCGCTCGCAGACGGAGGCCGTCGCGCACGTGGCCCGCACGTGCGCGGAGCTCGACCTCGACTGCGAGCTGGAGCGGGCCGCCGCCTACACCTACACCGACACCACCGAGGGACTGCGCCGGATCAGGGACGAGGCGGAGGCGGCCAGGCAGGCCGGCCTGCCCGCCGAGTTCGTCACCGAGACGGCGCTGCCGTACCCGGTCGTGGGCGCGGTCAGGGTGCGCGCCCAGGCGCAGTTCCACCCCCGCAAGTACCTGCTCGGGCTGGCCGCGGCGATGGAGGCGCGCGGCGCGCGCATCTACGAGCGGACCCGCGCCGTACGGCTGGCCGACGGCAAGGTGAGCACCGCCGACGGCCGCGTCGTGACGGCCACCGACGTCGTGGTCGCCACCCACTACCCGATCTTCGACCGGGCGCTGCTGTTCGCCCGCATGGTCCCGCGCAGGGAACTGGTCGTGGCCGTGCCGATCGCCGAGGACGACGACCCGCACGGCATGTACATCACCCCCGAGCACGGCATCCGGTCGGTCAGGACGGCGCCCCGCGACGGCGGCAGGCTGCTGCTGGTGACCGGCGAGCAGTACCGGCCGGGCGAAGGCGGGGTCGGCGCCCGGCTGGACCGGCTGGCCGCCTGGGCGCGGGAGAGGTTCGGCGCGGCGCCCGTCTACCGGTGGGCCGCCCAGGACAACCACACCACCGACGGCCTGCCGTTCGTCGGCCCGCTGCACGCGGGCGCCCGCCACGCCTACGTGGCCACCGGCTTCGGCGGCTGGGGCATGAGCAACGGCGTCATGGCCGGGCTGCTCGTCGCCGCGCTCATCGGCGGCGAGGAGCGGCCCTGGGCGGGTCTGTACGACCCGCGCAGGATCCACCCGCTGCGCGAGGCGGGCGCGCTGCTGAAGGCACAGGCCTCGGTGGCCGCCCACTTCGTCGGCGACCGGTTCGGCGCCGGCGGCGAGGAGGACCTGGCCCGCCTGCTGCCCGGCCAGGCCGCGGTGGTGAAGGTCGGCGGGGAGCGGTGCGCCGCCTACCGCGACGCCGACGGGCGGGTCTACGCCGTGTCGGCCGTGTGCAGCCACCTGGGCTGCGTCGTCGGCTTCAACGACGCCGAGCGGACCTGGGAGTGCCCCTGCCACGGGTCACGCTTCGCGCTGGACGGCACGATCCTCCAGGGACCCGCCACCGAGCCGCTCAAGCGAATCGAGCTGTGAGAACCACGCCACCGTACGGCGCAGTCCCTCCTCGGCTCCGACGCGGGGCCGCCAGCCCAGCTTCGCGGCCGCCAGACCGGTGTCGGGCCTGCGGACCTTCGGGTCGTCGACGGGCCGGTCGATGAAGCGGATCGGCGAGGACGAGCCCGCCAGGTCGCGGATCAGCTCGGCGAGCCGGATCATGGTCAGCTCGTCGGGGTTGCCGATGTTCACCGGGCCGGCGAAGTCGGTGTCCGCCATGCGCAGGACGCCGTCCACGGTGTCGTCGACGTAGCAGATGGAACGGGTCTGGCTGCCGTCGCCCGTCACCGTGATCGGCTCGCCCACCAGCGCCTGCCTGACGAACGTGGGGATGGCCCTGCCGTCGAAGGGCCGCATGCGGGGGCCGTAGGTGTTGAAGATCCGGACGATGCCGGTGTCGGTGCCGTGCGAGTTGCGGTAGGCCGTGGTCAGCGACTCGGCGAAACGCTTGGCCTCGTCGTAGACGCTGCGCGGCCCCACGGGATTGACGTTGCCCCAGTACGTCTCCCGCTGCGGGTGCTCGAGCGGGTCGCCGTACACCTCGCTGGTCGAGGCCAGCACGAACCGCGCGCCCTTCTCCTTGGCCAGGCCGAGGGCGTGCAGCGTGCCCAGGCTGCCGACCTTGAGCGTCTCGATCGGGTGCCGCAGGTAGTCGGCGGGCGAGGCCGCGGACGCGAAGTGCAGCACGAGGTCCACCTTGCCCGGCACGTGCACGA
The DNA here is from genome assembly GCF_053605785.1 of Nonomuraea sp. NPDC003754. NCBI lineage: Bacteria > Bacillati > Actinomycetota > Actinomycetes > Streptosporangiales > Streptosporangiaceae > Nonomuraea > Nonomuraea sp. NPDC003754. Next base: position 74,888 of record NZ_JBSGJX010000010.1, on the reverse strand, counting down.
ACCCGGTCAGGTCGCACTCGATGATGTGCAGCCCCGGGCGGCCCAGCAGGTGCTCCAGATTGCGGGGGGAGCCGGTGAGGAAGCTGTCCATGCAGATGACCTCCGCCTCCCGCTCCAGCAGCTTCTCGCACAGGTAGGAGCCGAGGAACCCGGCGCCTCCCGTCACCACAGCTCTCATCGCGACATCGCCTCGATCACTTCGTCGACGTGGATGGCCAGCAGGCCAGGATCGGGGGAGGCGCCGTGCGGATCGCCGGTCGTGCCCTTCCACAGCACGGTGTGCGGCCCGTCGGCGGGCGGCCCCCACACGGCCGGCGAGACGGGGCCGAACAGCAGCACCGACGGGGTGCGGTAGGCGGTGGCCAGATGGGCGACCCCCGTGTCGCCGCACACGACCATCCGGGCGTCGCGGACCAGCGCGGCCAGCTCGCGCACCCCGGTGCGCCCGGCGAGCACCCTGGCCCCCGAGTCGCCGGCCACCCGCTCGGCCAGCCCGCGCTCGGCCGCGCTTCCCGTGACGGCCACCTGCTCGCCCCGGGCGCGCAGCGCGGCGACCACCGCCGCGAACCGGTCCGCCGGCCACCTCCTGGACGGGGCGGCCGCCCCTGGATGGACGACCACGGGCCCGCCGCGGTCGCCGCGCCCGAGGTACAGGTCGCCCGGGTCGGCCCGCACGCCGTACCATTCCAGCAGCTCGCACCAGCGGCGCACCTCGTGCACGCCCTCGCGCCAGGCCGGACCGCCGTCGCCGTGGGCCAGCAGCCGCCGCGGCCCGGTGGCGCGCAGCGCGCGCGTGCTCTGCGGCCCCCTGCCGTGCAGGTTGACCGCGATCTCAGGCTTCTCGTACGGGACGGGCCCCGGCCCCCGCACCTCGATCACCTCGTCCACCGGCAGCAGCGGCCGCAACGCCGAGGGCCCGGCCAGCACGAGACGGTGGCGGGGGAAGGCACGGCGCAACGCCCGCAACGCCGGCACGGCCGTCAGCAGGTCTCCGAGCCCCAGCCCCCGCAGCACCAGGACCTCTAGGGCCACGAGGTCTCCGTGGACGGGCAGACCACCAGCTCCCGCACCTCGCAGCCGGGCGGCTGCGACAGCGCGAACACCACCGTCTGCGCCACGTCCTCGGCCCGGTTGAGCCTGGCGCCGGGGCCCGGCTTGTACTGCTCGGGCCGGTCGTCGAAGAAGTGCGTCGACATCCCGCCCGGCACCAGCATCGTCACCCCCACCTGCCCCGCCAGCTCGGCGGCCAGCGCCCTGGTGAAGCCGACGACGCCGAACTTGGACGCGCAGTAGGCGGTCGCGTCGCTGAGCGCGCGCAGCCCCAGCGTCGAGGCACAGGTCACCACCCGGCCCGAGGACCGCCGCAGGTACGGCAGCGCCGCCCGCACGACCGTGGCCGTGCCCAGCAGGTTGACCCTGATCACGCGCTCCCAGTCGGCGGCGGGCACGTCCTCCAGCCGGCCGCAGGCGTCGATCCCGGCCGCGGTGACCACCCCGTCGAGCCCGCCCGCGCGCTCGGCCAGCTCGGCCACCGCCCGCTCGGCCTGTTCCCGGTCGGACACGTCGGCCGGCGCCTGGTCGAAGCCGTTCCCGGCGCGGACGTCGATCACCAGCGGCCTGCCTCCCGCCTTCGCGACCGCCTCGGCGACCGCCAGGCCGAGTCCGGAGGCCCCTCCGGTGATCAGGATGTTTCCCAGCATCGATTCCTCCTCGTGCTTGCCGCGTCGCGACTCGTGCTTCCTGTGTCGCGGCTCATGCCTGCCGCGTGGCGGCTCGTGCCTGCCGCGTGGCGGCTCATGCCTCCTGCATCGCGGCGATGAGCCCGGTCGTGGACCGGCCCGGAACGCTGGCCAGCACCACGGTCTCGGCGCCGACACGGCGCAGCGCCGCCGCCTCGGGCAGCCGGCGCCCGGAGTAGTCGCCGCCCTTCACCCACACGTGCGGCCGCAGCCGTTCGATGGCCGCGCTCGGGGTGTCCTCGTCGAACACCATGACCGCGTCCACGCAGCCCAGCGCCCTCAGCACCTCCACGCGGTCGCGCTGCCCGACCACGGGCCTGCCGGGCCCCTTGAGCCGCTTGGCCGAGGCGTCGGAGTTGACGCACACGATCAGCGCGTCACCGAGCGCCCTGGCCCGGCGCAGGAGGCTCACGTGCCCCGCGTGCAGCAGGTCGAAACACCCGCCGGTGGCGATCAGCCGTCCGCCGCTCGCCCTGACCAGCTCGGCGACCTCCAGCGGCGTGCGCGGCCGGTCGCCCATCTCGTGGTGCTGCAGCCGGACGGCCGCCGCGCCGCCGCCCTCGACGAACCTGGAGGCCTCGCCGACGCCGACGGCGACCGCGTCCTCCACCGGCAGCCTGTCGCGCAGGGCCAGCGCCGCCGCGCCCGCGAACCTGTCGCCCGCGCCGCACACGTCGTGGCCCAGGGTGAACGTCGGCGGCGGGATCCTGCGGTGGTGCCCGCCCGCGTGGGCCAGCGCCGCGCCGTGCGGGCCCAGCGTCACCGCGACGGCCTGCGCGTGCAGGGCCTTGGTCAGGTGGCGGGCCGCCTGGTCGGGGCCGGCGTACGGCAGCGGGCACAGCTGCCTGGCCTCCGCCTCGCTCGGCGTGATGAGCGTGCACCCCGGCACGGGCGGCGTGCCCTTGGGGTGCGGGTCCCACACGATCGGCACGGCGACCTCGCCCAGCAGACCGGCCAGCGTGGCGGCCACGCCCCTGCCGTAGTCGGAGACGAGCACGGCGCCGGCGGCCAGCACCGCCGCCCGGACGGCCGCGGTCACGGGCCCGGCCGCGCGCCCGTCGCCGGTGTCGATCCTGGCCAGCGTCTGCCCGCGGGCCCTGAGCCTGGTCTTGCACACGGTGGAGCCGTGCAGGGGCAGCCTGACCACCTCGAGATGGCCGTTGAGCAGCGAGCGCAGCGTACGGCCCTGCTGGTCGTCGGCCAGCGCGGTGACCAGCACCACCTGCGCGCCGTCGCGGGCCGCCAGCAGCGCCGCCAGTCCCGCCCCTCCCGGACGCCGGTGTTCCTCCTCGACGTCGACGACCGGCACGGGCGCGTCGGGTGCGAGGCGCTCGGCCGTCCCCTCGATGTCGACGTCCAGCAGCGTGTCGCCGATGACGACGAGCGGTCCTGTCTTCACGCGCACGCCTCCTCGATCGAGTCGCACAGCAGGTGGATCATCGCCAGGTGCACCTCCTGGACGGTCGCCGTGTCGGACTCGGGCACGGCGACGACCTCGTCGCTCAGCTCGGCCAGCGGGTTGGGCGCCCTGCCGGTCATGGACCAGGTGGTGAGGCCGCACTCGCGCGCGGCCCGCGCCGCGGCCAGCACGTTGCCGCTGGCGCCGCTGGTCGACAGGCAGATGAGCACGTCGCCCTGGCGGCCGTGCGCGCGGACCTGGCGGGCGTAGACCGCGTCGGCGCCGAAGTCGTTGGCGATGGCGGTCACCGACGAGGTGTCGGCGTGCAGCGCGATCGCGGCGAACGGCCGCCGCTCCCCCCTGAACCTGCCCACCAGCTCGGCCGTCAGGTGCTGGGCCTCGGCGGCCGAGCCGCCGTTGCCGCACACCAGCAGCCTGCCGCCGCAGCCGAGGATGTCGGCGAGCTTGTGCCCCCACGCCTCGACCGTCGGCGCCAGGTCGGCGCTCATCGACAGCGCGTCGCGCAGCCTGGTCAGGTGCCTGTGCATGTCATCCCCCTCACCCTGTCCCCCAGCACGCTGAGGTAGACCGCCTCCGTCTGCTCGGCCACGTGCGGCCAGCCGTAGCGCTCCCTGGCCCTGCGCGCGCCCGCCGCGCCGATCTGGGCCGCCCGGTCCGGATGGTCGAGCACGTCGCGCAGGGCGCGGGCCAGCGCCTGCGGGCGGCGCGGCGGAACCAGCACGCCGCAGCCCGCGACGGTGTCGAGGTGGCCGCCGACCGCGGAGGCGATCACCGGCACGCCGCAGGCCATCGCCTCGAGCGGCACCATGCCGAACGGCTCGTACCAGGGCACCGTCACCACGACGTCGGCCGAGCGCATCAGCGCGGGCACCTCGTCGCGGGGGACGCTGCCGATCACCCGCACCCGGCCGGCCAGGCCGTAGGCAGTCGCCAGCTCCGACAGCCTGACCGCCTCGGGATCGTCGGCCGAGCCGCCGGCGATCACCAGCTCCGCGTCGGGCACCTCGCGCAGCGCCCGCAGCAGCGTGTCGACGCCCTTGCGCGGCACCAGCCTGCCGATGCTCAGCACCCGCCTGGCCGCGCCCCTGGCGGCCGGCGGCCCGCCGGGGGTGAAGTGGTGAAGGTCGACGCCGCAGGGCACGACCGTCACCCGGTGGTCGGGCACGCCCATGGCGCGCAACTCGGTCACCTCGTCGGCGCAGGTCGCCAGGACGGCCGCCGCCCGCTGCCCGATCTGCGTCTCCACGGCGATCCGGCCGGGCGGGCTGGTGTCGGCCCTGCCCTGCCAGCGCCGCTTCACCGTGCCCAGCGCGTGGAAGGTCTGCACCACCGGCCGCCCCCGCGCGGCCAGCAGCGCGGCCCTGCCGCTCATCCAGAAGTGCGCGTGCGCCACGTCCGGCGGCCGTGCCGCCCACCGGCGCGCCAGCTCCCTGGCGAAGGCCGGCATGTACGGCGGCAGCTCGTCCTTCGGCACCAGCACGGCGGGCCCCGCGGTGATGTACTCCACCCGCACCCCCGAGGTCATCGGCACGCTCCGCGGCTGGTCCGGCGAGCTTCGCCTGGTGTGCACCACGACCTCGTGACCGCGTTCCGCCAGCGCGGCGGCCAGCGCGGCCACGTGGACGTTCTGGCCGCCCGCATCGACCCCGCCGATCGCCGCCAGCGGATCGGCGTGCTCGGAGATGAGATCGACTCTCATGGGACCAGCTCCCTCACTGCTTTGACGACCTGTTCCGCCGTCACTCCCGACAGGCATGGATGCCCGATGACCGGGCACACGCGTGCCCTCGTGTCCCTGCAGGCGGCCCGCTGGTCGCCGAGCAGCACGCACGGCACGCCGTACGGCGCCCAGCGCCCCGCCGGCACCACCGGCGCGAAGAGGCTGACCACCGGGGTGCCGACGGCCGCGGCCAGGTGGGCGGGCCCGGTGTTGCCCGCCACGAGCGCGCACGCCTCGGCGAGCACCCCGGCCAGCTCGGGCAGGCTCGTCATGCCGCCCAGGTCGACGCCGTGCCGCCCGGCCACCCGCGCCGTCAGCTCACGCTCACTCCTGCCGCCTGTGACCACCACCGTGAAGCCCTCGCAGGACAGCGCCTCGACCGCCTCCGCGTGCCGCTCGGGCGGCCACGCGCGGGCCGGCGCCGTCGTGCCCGGATGGACGACGACGTAGCCGGGCGGGCCGACGATGCTCGGCGGCGGCGCCTTGACGGCCAGCCCGGCGCCATCACCGGGCCCGAAGCCCGCCGCCGTCGCGACGGCCAGCATCCGCTCGGCCTCCGGCAGGTGCCTGGTCTCGTCGACCTGGACCCTGACGTCCAGCAGTGACCCCGGATAGTCGTTGCTGATCGCGGCGATCCGCCGGACGCCCCTCAGCCGCAGCAGCAGGGCGAGAGGCAGGGCCGACTGGTGGAAGGAGGTGAGGATCAGCGCCTGGTCGGCGTCGGGCAGCAGCTCCATGAGACGGGCCACGTGCCGCCGGGTGACGGGCGGCGGATCGGCGTCGATCCACGGGGTCCGCCACTCGATCACCCGGTCGACGCCCGGCAGGAGCTCGGCCGCCGCCCGGCCCAGCGGCCCCGCCAGGAGCACCACCTGCCCGGCATGGGCGGCGACCGCGCGGATGGCCGGACCGGCGAGGAGAACGTCTCCCGCGCTGTCCGGCCTGGCCACCAGGACGGTGCCGGTCACCGGCGCACCCTCAGCTCGCCGCGCAGCCGGTGCAGGCAGGCGGCGGGCGGGATGGCGATGCTCGTCACCGCCATCCTGGCCACCTCTACAGGCGTGCGCGGCCCCGGCGCGATGCGCTCCCAGGCGAACCTCGCGGTGAGCGCCGCCCACCCGGCCGCGGCGGCCAGCCCGGCGACCAGCACGGCGGCCGGCACGGCGCGCCTGCCGCCGGCGAGCGGGACAGCCTGCGCGCCCCGACCCAGCGCGCCCCGACCGAGTGCGCCCCGACCCTGCGCGCCCCGACCGAGTGCGCCCCGACCGAGCGCACCCAGGCCCATTGCGCCCAGGCCCAGCGCGCTCAACCCCAGCGCGGTCGTGGCCGCGTGGCGCGGCAGCAGCCCCCGCGCCCCGATCCGCGCCCGCCAGCCGGGCCCGTGGATCCGGCGCATCAGCGCGTCGTCGGCGTTGCCCCGCTGGAAGCGCACGCTGGCCCAGAACCCGTCGTCCCGCACCGGATGGCGCGTCAGCCGCTCGCCCCTCACCAGCCGGAAGCCCGCCTCACGCACGCGCAGCGCGAGATCGGCGTCCTCCCGGTAGGCCCGGGGGAAGCGCTCGTCGAAACCGCCCACCAGCTCCAGCACGTCGCGCCGGTAGGCCATGTCGGCGGTGATCCAGTCAGCGCCGGCCAGGCCCGCGGTGTTGCGCTCGGCGTCGGTGGGCCGGCGGCCGACCGGCAGCGGCACCTCGATCCTGCCCTGGCTGCCGCCCACGTCCTCCGGCAGGTCCGCGAGATCCTCGGTGAGCGCCTTCAGCCATCCTTCGCCGGGCACCACGTCGTCGTCGAGGAAGACCACCCACGGCGTGCGCGCCTGCCGCCATCCCCTGTTGCGCGCGGCCGCGGGCCCCCGCCGCTCGGTGTCCTCCACCACGATCACCGGCACCCCGTCCGGGATGGCGTCCACCAGGGAGGGCCGCCCGACCGTGGGGATCACCACGGTGATCACACCGGCCTCCGCACCACGAACGGCCCCAACACGAGCACGTCGACCGGCGAGGAGCCGAAGCACTCCAGCGCGTCCCTCGGCGAGTCGACCATGGGCCTGCCCGCCGTGTTGAGGCTGGTGTTGACCACCACGGGCAGCCCCGACAGCCGCTCGAACCGTTCGAGCACCTCGGCCATGAGCGGGTCGTGCTCCCGCGAGACGGTCTGGATGCGCGCCGTCCCGTCCACGTGCACCACGGCGGGGATCCGCTCCCGCCACTCGGGCCGCACGTCGTGGACGAACAGCATGTACGGCGAGGGCACCGGTCCCCGGCCGAAGATGTCACGCGCCCGCGACTCCAGCACCATCGGCGCGATCGGGCGGAACTGCTCGCGCCCCTTGACGTCGTTGAGCCGCTCGGTGTTGCAGGCGTGCCCGGGATGGGCAAGCAGGGAGCGGCGGCCGAGCGCGCGCGGGCCGTACTCGCTGCGGCCCTGGAACCAGGCCACGATCCGGTCGTCGGCCAGCGCCGCGGCCACCTCGCCGGCCAGATCGTCAGGCCGTGTGTACGGCACGCGCGCCACCCGCAGCCACGCCGCCAGGTCGCCCTCGCTCCAGCCGCGCCCGAGGTCGGCGCCTCGCATGGGCGCGGCGGGCTCGCCGTGCTCCTGGGCCAGGTGCAGGGCCCCGCCCAGCGCGGTGCCCGAGTCGCCGGCGGCCGGCTGCACCCAGATCTCCTCGAACGGCCCCTCGGCCAGCAGCCTGGTGTTGGCCACGCAGTTGAGCGCCACCCCGCCGGCCATCGCCAGGCATCGCGCCCCCGTCCTGCCGTGCAGCCAGGACGACAGCTCCAGCAGCACCTCCTCCAGCCGCGCCTGGACGCTGGCGGCCAGGTCGGCGTGGTCGGCGGTCCAGCTCTCGCCCGGACGGAGACGCTTGGCGAAGCCGCCCCAGTCGATCGGCTCGACGCGGAAGCCGCCGTCGCCGGTGGCCGTGACGAGCTCGCGCAGCGCGTCCAGGTGGCGGGGCGTGCCGTAGGAGGCCAGCGCCATCACCTTGTACTCGTCGCTCGAGCGCAGGAAGCCGAGGTGCTCGGTCACCTCCTCGTACATCAGGCCGAGCGAGTGCGGCAGCTCCTGCGTGGCCAGCGTCGTCAGCCGGCCGTTCCGGTAGTGCCCGGCCAGGTGGGAGACGGCCTCCCCGCGGCCGTCGCACACCAGGACCGCGCACTCCTCGTACGGCGCGGCCAGCCCCGCCGACGCCGCGTGCGCGACGTGGTGCGGCACGAAGCGCACCTGGGCGGGGTCGAGCCCGGGCAGGGCCGTGGCCAGGAAGCTCGGCGCCCTGGTCGCGTAGATGGTGCGCAGTTCCTCCCACGGAGCCCCCGTCTCCGGCCGGACCAGCGCGGGGTCGTAGGAGTAGGCCACCGCGTCGAGATCCTCCGGCCGCAGCCCCGCCTCGGCCAGGCACCAGGCGGCGGCCTGCTCGGGCAGTTCCCACGCCGAGAACGGCACGGGCCGCTTGCCGTGCTTGCGGCGGCTGAACCGTTCCTCCTCCGCGGCCGCGACCACGGTGCCGTCGACCACGAGGGCGGCGGCCGGGTCGTGGAAGACCGCGTTTATCCCCAGGAACCTCATGGAGAACCGCTACCGAGAGAAGCGCTTGTTAAACACAAGGTAGGCGGGGTAGCGACCGGTCATGTTCACGCGACGCCCAGCGGCGGCCGTGCTTTTCGACCGCGATGACACCCTGATAAAAGATGTCCCTTACAACAATGATCCGCGACTGGTGGAGCCCATGCCCGGTGCTGTTGAGGCGCTGCGGGCGCTGAGGGCCGCTGGGATTCCCGTGGCGGTCGTGACGAACCAGTCAGGTGTGGCCAGAGGGTTCATCTCGCCCGACGAGCTCCATCAGGTCAACGAGCGGGTCGAGGAACTTCTCGGGCCGTTCGACGCCTGGGCCATCTGCGTCCACGGTGAGGACGCCGGCTGCGCCTGCCGCAAGCCGAACCCTGGCCTGGTGCTGAAGGCGGCGGGCACGCTCGGCGTCGACCCGGCCGACTGCGTGGTCATCGGCGACATCGGCAGGGACATGGAGGCGGCCAGGGCCGCCGGCGCCCGCGCCATCATGGTGCCGACGCCGAGGACCCGGCCGAGCGAGATCGCCGCCGCCCCCGAGGTCGCCCGCGACCTGCGCGAAGCGGTGGAACGGGTGCGCGCATGAACATCCTGCTCTGGCACGTCCACGGCTCGTGGACCACCTCCTTCGTGCAGGGCCGCCACACCTACCTCGTCCCGCTCACGCCGGGACGCGACGCCGACGGGCGGGGCAGGGCGCAGACCTTCGACTGGCCGGCCTCGGTGCGCGAGGTGCCCTGGGACAGGCTCGCCGCCGAGCACGTCGATCTCGTCGTCTACCAGCGCCCGCACGAGATCGAGCTGGCCAGGGACTGGCTCGGCAGGACGGTGCCCGGCGTCTACGTCGAGCACAACACGCCCAAGGGCGAGGTGCCGGCCACCCGCCACCCGCTGGCCGGGCAGTCGGCCGTCCCGCTGGTGCACGTCACCCACTTCAACGCCCTCTACTGGGACAACGGCATCGCGCCCGTGCACGTCATCGAGCACGGCGTCGTCGACCCCGGCCACCTCTACACCGGCGAGCTGCCGCGCGCCGCCGTGGTCGTCAACGAGCCGGTCCGGCGCGCGCGGGTGGCCGGCACCGACCTGCTGCCGGCCTTCGACGTGCCGCTCGACCTCTTCGGGATGAAGGCCGCCGAGCTGCCCTACCCGGCCTACGACCTGCCCCAGGCCGAGCTCCACCAGGCCCTCGCGCTGCGCCGCGCCTACCTGCACCCCTACCGCTGGACCTCGCTCGGCCTCTCGTTGATCGAGGCCATGATGATCGGCCTGCCCGTCGTCGCGCTCGCCGCCACCGAGGCGGTCGAGGCCGTCCCCCAGGAGGCGGGCGTGCTGTCCACCAGGCTCCCCGCGCTGGTCGAGGCGCTGTCGGCGTTCGTCGGCGACCCCGCCCTGGCCGCCCAGTACGGCAAGGCCGCCCGCACGGCCGCCCTCTCCCGGTACGGCCTCACCCGATTCCTTGACGATTGGAACAGTTTGTTGGGCCGGTGACCGGGTACGCGGAGTGAACACGTCGATACCGATATGTCTGGAATTCCATGTTCATCCTCGACCGCTCGCGCCGGGCCGCCTGCCTGGACGAGGACCCGGAGATCTTCTTTCCCATCTCACTCGAGGGCGCCGGACACGCCCAGGCCGAACGGGCCAAGGCCATCTGCCACGGCTGCCCCGTCCGGCTGCCCTGCCTCGACTACGCGCTGGCCACCCGCCAGGCGGACGGCGTGTGGGGCGGCATGGACCCGGCCGAACGCCGGGCGCTCGCCCTCACTCTCGAACCAGCCATCGCCCGTCACGCATGAGGTCGCGCCCCTCCAGCTCGTTGACCTCACGCCACGCCTGCACCTGCCGCGGCCGGACGCGGAAGTACAGGTAGCGGCCGCGCAGGCGCCGCGGATCGAAGCCGGTCTTGACCGCGAAGGCGTCGCCGAGCTCCGGCGAGATCTCCGCCTGCTCCAGCGTCTCCACGCTTCCCTCGATGAGGACGACGTCCCTGGTGTGGCCGAGAGCGAGCCTGGCCGTGCCCGACGCCACCAGATTGCGCGCGGTCGGGTTGCCCGCGGCCGTCGACAGCAGCAGGCTGGCGCCGTCCCACAGGAACGACAGCGGCATCAGGTACGGCCCGCCCTCCTGGTCGGCGGTGGCCACCCACGCGTCCACGTCGTTTTCGAGCCGGGCGAGGGTGTCCTTCCTGCGCTGCTCGGCGGTCCGGGCTTCGGAATGCATGTCTTTCCTCACGTCGTCGTGTCGAAGGCGCGTCGCCGGCACATCGGCGTCGCTCGCCGGGTCACCGTGATGACCCGGCGAGAGAGACAGGTGTGACCGCCGGCGGCGTCGAGAACCTGGGCGGCCGGCCGGCCACCATCGTCAGCAGAGTCTGCCGGAACCTGCCGCGCTCCCGCACCACCCGCCGCGACCCCGCCTCCCCGGCCGACCCCGCCTCCCCGGCCGCCGCCGCCTGCGACGACGTTCGCCGCCCGCTCCCGGCGGGGGAGCGTGCCTGCTCGCGGCCGGGGCCCGCGCGGTCCCGGCGCTCAGGCGAGGGTGATCAGGTCGGCGTAGCCGGCGTTCCAGAGGTCCTCCACCCCGTCGGGCAGCAGCAGCACCCGGTCCGGCCGCAGCGCCTCCACCGCGTCCTCGTCGTGCGTGACCATCACCACCGCGCCCTTGTAGGCGCCCACCGCCCCCAGCACCTCGGCCCGCGAGGCCGGGTCGAGGTTGTTGGTCGGCTCGTCGAGTAGCAGGACGTTCGCCCCCGAGCTGACCAGCCCCGCCAGCGCCAGGCGCGTCTTCTCGCCGCCCGACAGCACCCCCGCCGGCTTGTCGACGTCGTCCCCGCCGAACAGGAACGACCCCAGGACGTTGCGCGCCTCACCGTGGGTGAGGTGCGGCGCGGCGGCGGCGAGGTTCTGGCCGACGGTGCGCTCGGGGTCGAGGGTGTCGTGCTCCTGGGCGAAGTAGCCGAGCCGCAGGCCGTGCCCGTGCACCACCCTGCCGGAGTCGGGCGCGAGCCGTCCCGCCAGGATCTTCAGCAGCGTGGTCTTGCCCGCGCCGTTCAGCCCGAGCACCACCAGCCTGCTGCCGCGGTCGACGGCCAGGTCCACCCCGGACAGCACCGGCAGCTCGCCGTAGGACTTGACCAGGCTGACGGCGCCCAGCGGGGTCCGCCCGCTCGGCGCGGGCTCGGGCAGCCTGATCCTGGCCACCTTCTCGGTACGGCGGGCCGGCTGCACCCCCGCCAGCATCCTGTCGGCCCTGCGGGCCATGTCCCTGGCGCGGACGGCCGTCGCCACGTTGGACCGCATCCTGTCGGCCTGGGCGTGCAGCGCGGCGGCCTTGCGCTCGGCCGCCGCCCGCTGCCTGGCCCTGCGCCGCTCCGCGGTGGCGCTGTCGGCCAGGTAGGTCTCCCAGCCGGTGTTGTGCACCTCGATCCCGGCCAGGTCGGCCTCCAGCCGCCACACCCGGTTGACCACCTCGGCCAGCAGCCCGGTGTCGTGGCTGATCACCACCAGACCACCCGCGTAGCCGGCGAGGAACGAGCGCAGCCAGGCGATGGAGTCGCCGTCGAGGTGGTTGGTCGGCTCGTCGAGCAGCAGCGTGCCGCGCTCGGCGAACAACACCCTGGCCAGTTCGACCCGCCGCCGCTGCCCGCCGGACAGCGTGCCGAGCGGCTGGGCCATGACCCGGTCGGGCAGGCCGAGCCCCGCCGCGACCCTGGCGGCCGCCGCCTCGGCGGCGTAACCGCCGCGGGCCTGGAACTCGGCCTCGGCGCGCACGTAGCGCGACATGGCCGCCTCGCCGCCGGCCGCCATGTCGCGTTCGGCGGCGCGCAGCGCGCGTACCGCCTCGTGCAGGCGGCGAGCCGACAGGATGCGGTCGGTGACGGTGAGGCCGGGGTCGGCCGCCGCGGGATCCTGCGGCAGGTACCCGACCGGGCCGGTGCGGGTGACGACGCCGGCCGCCGGCGCGGCCTGACCGGCGAGGATCCGCATCAGCGTGGTCTTGCCCGCGCCGTTGCGGCCGACCAGGCCGACACGGTCGCCGGGGCCGACGTGGGCGGCGATGCCGGACAGCAGCAGACGGGCGCCGACGCGCACGTCGACGTCGCGAAAGGTAATCATGAGGTGACGCTCCGGAGAAGCCGATGGACACACGGGTGGCGTGAAAGCGGGTGTCCTGGCTAAGAAATCCGGGGCGTCGACATGGCGGAGAGGTTACGCGAGGCCGCCGTCCGGCCGCATCCGGTTTTCCGCCGCGCTCAGGGCGCCGCCGACTCCATGAAGCGGTCGCGCTCGTCGTCGCCCAGGCGGTCGACGAACAGCATGCCGTCGAGATGGTCGGCCTCGTGCTGCAGCACCCTGGCCAGCATGCCGATGGCCCGCACCGTGACGGGCTTGCCGTACATGTCGCGGCCCCGCGCCGTCACGCCGAAGGAACGCTCCAGCGGCCACCACAGCCCGGGCGCCGACAGGCACGCCTCGTCGGCCACGACCGTCCGCTCCGACAGCTCGAGGCGCGGGTTGACCAGGTGCCCGGCCCTGCCGTCGTAGTCGAAGACGATCACCCTCGCGCTCACCCCGATCTGCGGCGCGGCCAGGCCCGCCCTGCCGTGCCCCTGGCGCATCGTGAGGGTCAGCGCCTTCACCAGCCCCCGCAGCTCCTTGTCGAAGTCGGTCACCGGCCGCGCCACCTCGCGCAGCACGGGGTCGTCGAAAGCGCGGATGCGCTGTACGGCCACGGCAACTCCCCGAGATCGTTGTCGTCGTCCAGGAGACGATTCCCTGCGCCGCGGGCGGCGAACCGTCACATGCGGGCGCGGCGACCGCGCGCGCCGCCGCCGTCCGGCAGGACGGCGTTAACTCCGTGTTGCGGCCGTGAAACACATGCATTGCCTGTTACGGCGGTGAGTCACCTGTAACCGGCGCACCGTCACAGAACGTCAAGGTGCGTAACCCGCCCCTCCTACGGTCGAGATCCCCCGAACCGTAGGAGGAACGATGGCGCGTTGGATCACCGACTGGCACCCGGACGACCCCGCCTTCTGGGAGCGCGACGGCAGGCGCGTGGCCAGGCGCAACCTGGCCTTCTCCATCCTGGCCGAGCACCTCGGCTTCACCGTCTGGACGCTGTGGAGCATCGTCGCGGCCAAGATGGGCGGCTACGACTTCTCCACCGATCAGCTGTTCTGGTTGGTCGCGCTGCCCAACCTGATCGGCTCGGCGCTGCGTGTCCCTTACACCTTCGGCCCCGCCAGGTTCGGCGGGCGGACCTTCACCGTGGCGAGCGCGCTGCTCCTGCTGGTCCCCGCGATCCTGCTCGGCGTCGCCGTCAGCGACCCCGGCACGCCGTACTGGGTGTTCCTGGTGATCGCGGCGACGGCGGGTGTCGGCGGCGGCAACTTCGCCTCCAGCATGGCCAACATCACCTACTTCTTCCCCCAGCACAGGCAGGGCTCGGCGCTCGGGCTCAACGCCGCGGGCGGCAACATCGGCGTCAGCTCGGTGCAGCTGGTCATGCCGCTGGTGATCGGCGCGTTCGGGCTGGCCGCGGCGGGCTGGTTCTGGGTGCCGTTCATCGTGGTCTCGGCCGCCTGCGCCTGGTTGTTCATGGACGACCTGTCCAGCGCCAAGGCCAGGCCGCGCGAGCAGTGGGCGGTCGCCGGCAAGGCGCACACCTGGGTGATGTCGTTCCTCTACATCGGCACGTTCGGCTCGTTCATCGGCTACTCCACCGCCTTCCCCCTGCTGGCCAAGAGTCTGTTCCCCGGTTCGGCGTGGGCGCAGGTCGCCTTCGTCGGGCCGCTGCTCGGCTCGCTGATCAGGCCGGTCGGCGGCTGGCTGTCCGACCGCCTCGGCGGCGCGCGCGTCACCCTCTGGAACTTCGCCGCCATGGGCGCCGGCGTGGCCCTGGTCTGGGCGGCCGGCGGCTCGGGGAACTTCTGGCTGTTCTTCCTGGCCTTCCAGACGCTGTTCGTCACCGCCGGCATCGGCAACGGCTCCACCTACCGGATGATCCCGGCCATCTTCCAGGCCAAGGCCGCCGCCGAGCTCGGCGGCGGCGAGGCGGCCCTCCTGTACGGCAAGCGCCAGGCCTCGGCCGCGATCGGCATCATCTCGGCGATCGGGGCGTTCGGCGGGTTCCTCATCAACCGCGGTTTCGGCATGTCCTTCGCCCGCACCGGCAGCCCCGCTTGGGCCTTCGTCGCCTTCGGCCTCTTCTACGCCGCCTGTTTCGCCCTCACCTGGTGGTGCTACGTGCGGACGGTCGGCGTGACCAGGGTGCCGAGCCTCGCGCACGCCCGGGTCTGAGCGCCTCACTTCGGCGGTGAGCCGCTGTTAGCACGCCGGTAACAGAAGGGACCCAGATGTGAAACGCCCCAAAAGCACCATCGATCGCGTGATCGCACCCACCCTCACCCACTGCCCGTACTGCGCCCTGCAGTGCGGCATGGCGCTGATCCCGGGGGAGCGCGTCACCGTCGAGGCCACCGACGCGCTGTGCCAGAAGGGCTGGACCGCGGCCGACCTGCTGTCGAGCCCCGACCGGCTGACCACGCCCCTGCTGGACGGCGGTCCCGCCACCTGGGAGCAGGCGCTCGACCACGTCGCCGCCCGCCTCCAGGAGGTGCGCGCCGCGCACGGCCCCGACGCGGTGGCGGTCTTCGGCGGGGGAGGGCTCACCAACGAGAAGGCCTACCAGCTCGGCAAGTTCGCCCGGGTCGCGCTCGGCACCAGCCAGATCGACTACAACGGCCGCTTCTGCATGTCGTCGGCGGCGGCCGCCTCGATCAGGGCGTTCGGCGCCGACCGGGGGCTGCCCTTCCCCGTCACGGACCTGGCCGCCGCCGACGTGGTGCTGGTGGCGGGCGGCAACCCGGCCGAGACCATGCCGCCGCTGGTCAGGCAGCTCACCGGGCCGGCGCTGATCGTCATCGACCCCAGGCGTACGGCGACGGCCAAGCTGGCCGGGCTCCACCTGCAGCCGACGCCAGGCACCGACCTGGCGCTCGCGCTCGGCCTGCTGCACCTGGCGATCGCCGAGGACGCGATCGACACCGGTTACGTCGAGCGCCGCACGACCGGGTTCGAGGCGGTGCGCACGTCGGTGTCCCCGTGGTGGCCCGAGCGCGTCGAACGGCTCACGGGGGTGCCGGTCGCCGCCATGCGCCAGGCCGTGCAGATGCTGAAAAATGCGGATAAGGCGGTGGTGTTGACGGGGCGCGGCGCCGAACAGCACGCCAAGGGCACCGACACCGTCACCGCCTTCATCAACCTGGCCCTGGCCCTCGGCCTGCCCGGCACGCCCGGATCCGGCTACGGCTGCTTGACCGGACAGGGCAACGGCCAGGGCGGCAGGGAGCACGGCCAGAAGGCCGACCAGCTGCCCGGCTACCGCAGGATCGTCGACCCCGCCGCCCGCGCGCACGTCGCCGCCGTCTGGGGCGTCGACCCCGCCTCGCTCCCCGGCCCAGGACGGTCGGCCTACGAGCTGCTCGACGCGCTCGGCACCGCCGGCGGGCCCAGGGCGCTGCTGCTGTTCGGCTCCAACCCGGTCGTCTCCGCCCCCGGGTCGGCGCACGTCGCCGAGCGGCTGAAGGCCCTCGACCTGCTCGTCGTCGTCGACTTCGTGCCGAGCGAGACCGCCCGCATCGCCGACGTCGTGCTGCCCGGCACCCAGTGGGCCGAGGAGGACGGCACGATGACCAACCTGGAGGGCAGGGTCCAGCGGCGCCGCCGGGCCGTCGCGCCGCCCGCGGGCGTCAAGACCGACCTGGAGATCATCCAGGAGCTCGCCCGGCGGATGGGCCACAACTGGCCCGCCGGCCCGCGCGAGGTCTTCGACGAGCTGCGCCGCGCCTCCCAGGGCGGCACCGCCGACTACGCCGGCATCACCGGCGAGCGCGACGGGGTGTTCTGGCCCTGCCCCGCACCCGACCACCCCGGCACGCCCCGCATGTTCCTCGACCGCTTCCACACCCCCGACGGGCGCGCCCGGTTCGTCCCCGTCGACCACCGGCCCGCCGCCGAGGAGACCGACGCCGACTACCCCGTCCACCTCACCACCGGACGCCTGCTGGCCCACTACCAGTCGGGCGCCCAGACCCGCAGGATCGCGCCGCTCGTCGCGGCCGCGCCGGAACCCTACGTCGAGATCCACCCCGACCTGGCCGAACACCTCGCGATCGGCGCCGGCGACCTGGTACGGGTCAGCAGCCGCCGCGGCTGCGTCGAAGCCGTGGCCAGGATCAGCGACGCGATCAGGTCCGACACGGTGTTCATGCCCTTCCACTGGGAGGGCGCCAACCGCCTGACCAACCCCGCGCTCGACCCCACGTCGAGGATGCCCGAGTTCAAGGTCTGCGCCGTGAAGCTGGACAAGCTGGAGAAGGGGAAGCCGGCATGAGACTCCTGGTCATCGGCAACGGCATGGCCGGCGCCCGCCTGGTCGGCGAGGTCCGGGCACGCGACAAGGACATCGAGGTCACCGTCCTCGGCGCCGAGAGCCGCCAGCCCTACAACCGGGTGCTGCTGTCGAACGTCCTGGCCGGCAGCTCGGGGCCGGACCAGGTCCGGCTGCTCGACCCCTCCTGGTACGGCGAGCACGACGTCGAGGCCCACCTCGGCACCCGCGCCGTCCAGATCGACAGGCAGACCAGGACGGTCACCGCCGCGGACGGGCGGCGCTTCCCCTACGACGTGCTGGTGCTGGCCACCGGCAGCCAGGCCGTCGTGCCGCCGATCCCCGGCGCCGGACGGGCCCTGCCGTTCCGCACGCTCGACGACTGCCGGGCGATACTGGCCGACAGCCGCGGCAGCGCCAGGGCGGTCGTCATCGGCGGCGGGCTGCTCGGCATCGAGGCCGCGCGCGGACTGGCCGGCCGCGGCCTGCCGGTCACGCTGCTGCACCTGGCCGGCCACCTGATGGAACGCCAGCTCGACGCCGAAGCCGGCCTCGTGCTCGGCGAGACCCTCGCGGGCCTCGGCGTGGACATCCGCACCGGCGTCAGCGCCGCCGAGATCCTGACCGAGGGCGTACGGCTGGCCGACGGGAGCCTCGTCGAGGGCGACCTGGTCGTGCTGGCCTGCGGCGTCCGGCCGGAGACCGAGCTGGCCGTCCAGGCCGGCCTGGAGGTACGGCGCGGCGTCGTCGTCGACGACGAGCTGCGCACCGACGACCCGGCCGTCTTCGCGATCGGGGAGTGCGCCGAGCACGACGGCGTCGTCTACGGCCTGGTGGCCCCCGCATGGGAGCAGGCCGCCGTCGCGGCCGACGTGATCACCGGCGCCGCCAAGGACGCCCGCTACCGCGGCTCCCGCCAGGTGACCAGGCTGAAGGCCAAGAGCGTCGAGCTGGCCGCGATGGGGGAGACGCACCTGACCGAGGAGCACGCCGAGGTCGTGCGCTTCAGCCACCGGGCCACAGGCACCTACCGCAAGCTCGTCATCCGCGACGGGCGCCTGGTCGGCGCGATCCTGCTGGGCGAGAGCGCGGCGGTCGGCACCCTCACCCAGCTCTACGACAGGGGAGCGCCACTGCCGGGCGACCGGGCCGGGCTGCTGTTCCCCGGCCTGAGCGGAGCGGCGGTGGCCGACAGCCCCGTCAGGATGCCCGACTCGGCCAAGGTCTGCCAGTGCAACAACGTGACCAAGGGCCAGATCAGAGCGTGCTGGGAGTCCGGCGCGCGTGACGTGACAGCGGTGGCGGCCGCGACGAGGGCCACGACCGGCTGCGGCACCTGCCGCGACGCCGTCGAGGGCATCGTCGGCTGGCTGTGCGAGCAGGAAGGGGTTTCCGCGTGAACAGGGTCGTCGTGGTCGGCTACGGTCCCGCCGCGCACAGGTTCGTCGAGACGCTGCTGGCCAGGGGCTTCGACGGGCGCATCACGGTCTTCGGCGAGGAGCCCCGCCCCGCCTACGACCGGGTGGCGCTCACCTCCTACCTGACCGGCACCGGCTTCGCCGACCTCAAGCTGCCCGACCTGCCAGGCGCGCTGACCCGGCTGTCGGCGCGCGTCACCCGGATCGACCGGGCCGCCAAGGTCGTCACGACCGCCGACGGGCACGCCGAGCCGTACGACACGCTGGTGCTGGCCACGGGATCGGCGCCGTTCGTGCCGCCGGTGCCCGGCGCCTCCCGCGCCTTCGTCTACCGCACCATCGACGACCTGGAGCTGATCAGGAAGGCCGCCTCCCACGCCACCCGCGGCGTGGTCGTCGGCGGCGGGCTGCTCGGCCTGGAGGCCGCCGACGCGCTGCGCGGGCTCGGCCTCGACACCCACATCGTGGAGCTGAGCCCCTGGCTGATGCCCCGGCAGGTCGACGAGGGCGGCGGCGCCGTGCTCAAGGACCACATCTCCAGGCTCGGCCTGTCGGTGCACGCGGGCCTGTCGCCGGCCGCGATCGAGCCGGGCAAGGTCGTGCTCGGCGACGGCCGGACGATCGAGGCCGACGTGGTCGTCTTCTCCGTCGGCATCAAGCCTCGCGACGAGCTGGCCCGCGACTGCGGCCTGGAGGTGGGCGAGCGCGGCGGCATCGTCGTCGACGCCGGCATGCGGACCGCCGACCCGGCCGTCTACGCCGTCGGCGAGTGCGCGCTGGCCGGCGGCAAGGTCTACGGCCTGGTCGGACCGTGCTTCACCCAGGCCGAGGTCGCCGCCGACCGCGTGCTCGGCGGCGGCTCCACCTTCGACGGGGCCGACCTGTCGACCAGGCTGAAGCTCCTCGGCGTCGAGGTCGCCCAGTTCGGCGCGATGGAGGGGGCGCTCGACGTCACCTACATGGACCCCGTGGGCGGCGTGTACAAGAAGCTGTTCGTCTCCGACGACGCCCGGACGCTGCTCGGCGGCATCTGCGTGGGCGACGCCGCGCCGTACACGACGCTGAAGCCGTTCGTCGGCAAGCCGCTGCCCGCCGCCCCCGCCGACCTGCTGTTCACCGGGTCGGCGGTGAACCTCGACCTGCCCGACGACGCCCAGGTCTGCTCGTGCAACAACGTCACGGCCGGCGACCTGCGCGGCGCCATCGGCGACGGGGCGAGCGACGTGCCGGGACTGAAGGCGTGCACCAGGGCGGGCACCACTTGCGGATCGTGCGTGCCGATGCTGAAGCGGCTGCTGGAGAGGTCGGGCGTCGAGCTGTCCAAGGCGCTGTGCGAGCACTTCGACCACAGCAGGGCCGAGCTGTTCGACATCGTCCGGGTGCGCGGGATCACCACCTTCTCCGAGCTGATCGGCCTGTACGGCAGGGGCCGCGGCTGCGACATCTGCAAGCCCGCCGTCGCCTCCATCCTCGCCTCCCTGCACAACGGGCACGTCCTCGACGGCGAGCGGGCGGCCCTGCAGGACACCAACGACCACTTCCTGGCCAACATCCAGAAGAACGGCACCTACTCGGTCGTGCCCCGCGTCCCCGGCGGCGAGATCACCCCGGACAAGCTCATCGTCGTCGGCGAGGTCGCCCGCGACTTCGGCCTCTACACCAAGATCACCGGCGGCCAGCGGATCGACCTGTTCGGCGCCCGCGTCGAGCAGCTGCCCCAGATCTGGAAGCGCCTGGTCGACGCCGGCTTCGAATCCGGCCACGCCTACGGCAAGGCGCTGCGCACGGTGAAGTCCTGCGTCGGCTCCACCTGGTGCAGGTACGGCGTGCAGGACTCGGTCGGCCTCGCCATCGCCCTCGAACTGCGCTACCGGGGCCTGCGCTCCCCGCACAAGCTGAAGTCCGCGGTCTCGGGCTGCGCCAGGGAGTGCGCCGAGGCCAGGTCGAAGGACTTCGGGATCATCGCCACCGAGAAGGGCTGGAACCTGTACGTCGGCGGCAACGGCGGCTTCCAGCCCCGCCACGCCGACCTGCTGGTCTCCGACGTGTCCACCGAGCAGCTGATCACGATCGTCGACCGGTTCCTGATGTTCTACATCCGCACCGCCGACCGCCTGCAGCGCACGTCCGCCTGGCTGGAGTCCCTCGAGGGCGGGCTCGACCACCTGCGGTCGGTGATCGTGGACGACGCGCTGGGCATCTGCGACGCCCTCGACGCGCAGATGGACCGGCACGTGGCCACCTACGTCGACGAATGGCGGGCCACCATCGAGGATCCCGACAAGCTCAGCAGGTTCGTCAGCTTCGTCAACGCCCCCGGCACCCCCGACCCGTCGATCGTCTTCGAGACCGAACGCGACCAGATCAAGCCCGTCCTCATCCCCGTGGACCGGCTCACCTCCGCCGCCACCTGAGCCCCCCGCCGCCCCCGCCCGACCAGAAAGGAGCACCAGAGATGACCGTCGCCGAGCTCCCCACCCGCACCTGGGTCCCCGTCTGCGCCTACACCGCCCTGCTGCCGGAGCGGGGAGCGTGCGCCCTCGTCGACGGGCGGCAGGTGGCGCTGTTCCGCACCTTCGACGGCCGGGTCCACGCCGTCGGCAACCGCGACCCCTTCTCCGGCGCCCACGTCCTGTCCCGCGGCATCGTCGGCTCCAGGGGCGAGGAGCCCACCGTCGCCTCGCCCATGCACAAGCAGGTCTTCTCCCTGGTCACCGGCCAGTGCCTGGACGACCCGACGGTCGCCGTGCCGACCTATCCGACCCGAGTGAACGACGGCAGAGTGGAGGTGGGGCTTTGACCGCCCTGACCGTGGAAGAGCCGAGATCGCCGGAGACGGCGCCCGACGCGCTGGCCGGATTCACCATCGGCGTCACCGCGACCAGGCGGCGCGAGGAGTTCCGCGCGCTGCTGGAACGGCGCGGCGCCCGCGTGGTGAGCGCCCCGGCCATCAGGCTCGTCCCGCTGGCCGAGGACAGCGACCTGCTCGCCGCCACCCGCCGCAGCCTGGAAGCCCCCGTCGACGACGTCGTCGTCACCACCGGCGTCGGGTTCCGCGGCTGGATGGCCGCCGCCGAAGGCTGGGGGCTGTCGGCCGAGCTGTCGCACCACCTCACCCGCGCCAGGCTGCTCACGCGGGGCCCCAAGGCCAGGGGAGCGGTCCGCGCCGCCGGCCTCAACGACCACTGGACACCGGCCACCGAGTCGTGCGAGGAGGTCAAGCAGCACCTGCTCGCCCAGGACCTGCGCGGCCGCCGCATCGCCGTCCAGCTGCACGGGGAGCCGCTGACGGGATTCGTCGCCGAACTCCGCGCGGCAGGCGCCGAGGTCATCGAGGTGCCCGTCTACCGGTGGCTGCCCTACCGCGACATCTCACCGCTGCGCCGCCTGGTCAGCCAGGCCATCACGGGCGGCGTCGACGCGGTTGCCTTCACCAGCGCCCCCGCCGTGCTGGCGATGCTCAACTCCGCGCGCGCCGACGGCCTGGAGGAGGCGCTGCTGTCGGCGTTCGCCGGACGCGTCGTGGCCGCGTGTGTCGGCCCGGTGACCGCCCAGCCGCTGCAGTCCAAGGGCGTGCCAGTGATCCAGCCGGACCGCTCCAGGCTCGGCGCCCTCGCCAGGACGCTCGCCAGGCACCTGCCCGAGCACGGCGTCACGCGGCTGGTGGCCGGCGGGCACGCACTGGAGATCCGCGGCCACGCCGTCGCCGTGGACGGCGAGCTCAAACCCCTGCCACCCGCGCCCATGGCGGTGCTCAAGCGCCTGGCCGACAAACCCGGCCACGTGGTGCCGCGCTCGGAGCTGCGCACGGCCCTGCCGGGCGGCGCGGCGCGCGAGTCGGCCGAGCACGCGGTCGAGATGGCGGTCACCCGGCTGCGCAGGGCCCTCGGCCCCGGCGGCATCGTCGAGACCGTGGTCAAGCGCGGCTACCGCCTGGCCACCCACCGGGACGACCGGTGAACTTCGCGCTGCCGTACGGGAACGGGCACGGCACGCTGGTGATCGCCGCGCACGGCACGCGCAGCGCGGCGGGCCTGCGCACGCTCTCCCGGCTCGCCGCCGCCGTCCGCAACCTACGCGAGGGGCACCGCGTCGAGCTCGCCTACCTGGAGATCAGCGAGCCGCTGCTCGCGGACGTGCTGCCGGGGCTGCCGGGGCCGGTCACCGTCGTCCCGCTGCTGCTGGCCGGCGGCTACCACGTCCACGTGGACCTGCCGGGCGTCATCGCCGCTACCCGTCCCGACGCCACCGTGGCCCCGCCGCTCGGCCCGCACCCGCTGCTCACCTCCGCGCTGGTCCGCCGGCTCGCCGGGGCGGGACTGCGCGCCACCGACGCGGTCGTCCTGGGCGCGGCCGGCTCCTCCGACCCCGCGGCCCAAGCTGCCGTCAGAGCCGCCGCGCGCCTGCTCGCCGTACGGCTCTCGCGCCCGGTCACCGCCGCCTTCGCGGCAGGCGGCACCCCCACCGTGCGCGAGGCGCTGGAGCGCATGCGGCACGGTCCAGCGCCTCGCGTCGTCCTCGCCTCCTACCTGCTGGCGCCCGGCTTCTTCCACGACAGGCTGGCCGCCTGCGGTGCCGCCGCGGTCACCGACCCGATCGGCGCCGACCCTGACCTGGCCGCCCTGGTATGGGCACGCCACGATCAGGCGTCGGGCTCCAGCCGCAACTCCTTGACGATCTCCTCCGCGCCGGCGTCCCGCGAGGGGCCCGCGTCCGCGCCGACGAACATCTCGTAGTAGGCGTGCTGGAAGCAGCCGGCCAGCAACAGCCTGGCGCTGGCCACCGGATCGACCGACGGCGCCACCCTGCCGAGCCGCTGCTCGGCCGCCAGGTAGTCGGCCAGCGGAACGATCTCGGCCATCGGGCCCAGACCGTTGTCGCGTACGGCCGCGCGGAAGCGGACCGTCACCGAAGGAGAGGTGAAGGCGGGCAGCGCCGCCGACTGGACCTCGAGGTAGTAGTCGATGCCCGCCCTCGCGATGGGGAGCAGGTTGTCGCTCACCCGTCCCTTCCCCACGAGGTGGGACAGGTCGTGCAGGATCCGGAGCCAGAGCGGGAGCCGGTCCTGGAGCAGGGCGAGGAACAGGTCGACAGGTCCTCCGCCGCGCTCCTCCCGCAGGGACAGCGCCATCTCCAGCACGCGGCGCCTGGTGTCCTGGCTTCTCTGGTGCGGGTCGACATGGGAAGTAGCCATGGTTGCCCTAACGTGCGCAGTCACAGGGGTAGGTTCAACGTGGCCGTGCCGGAATTCACTGATGTTGCTAAGACGTGTTTCTCCTGGTTATCGGATCGTTGCGAGCTGGCGTGCCAGCCTGGCGCATTCCGGTCGAAACGCGCGGGGCACTGATTATTGCCTGAAACCGTTGGGAAATCCGGTGATTGAATCCTGAAACTTCCCTGACAGTTGTCACGACATGTCGCCCACCTTTGGACATGCCGGGCGGCCGGGGCGGGGAGGAGACGGCCTGGTGCGTGTGGAGGGCGAGCTCAGGGGCTGTCTGGTCGAGGCGGTGCGGTCCGGTGCCGCCGGGCCGAAACCCGAAAGAACTTTCACGAGTGGATGTAAAGGACCCACCAAAGTGGGCATTTCCGGACGCCGCTTTCATGGTTTCGGCCCCTTTGTGGCGCTCGCCTGGGTGATACGCGAGCCGCTTGGCCCGGAAACACACGAGATCCGGGGGCCGCCCTGTGTCTGCGCAAGAAGTGAGACGCCTGCCGTCCTCAGCGGCGCCGTCGGGATCCTCGGGCAGGGAGCGGGCGCAGTATCGAGTGGCGTGCGGGCTGCGCTCGGCGGGGCCGTTGGGGTGCTCGGGCGGGGGTCGGGTGGCGTGCGGGCCGCGCTCGGCGGGGTCATTTGGGGCGAGCGTGTCGTCCTGAGCGGGGTGGGGTGCTCGGCAGGGGGTGGGTGGTGTCCGGTGGCGTGCGCGCCGCGGCTCAACGGGGTCATTCGGGGTGGTGCGTGTGCCGTCCTGCGCGCAGCGCGAGGGGCGCTCGGCAGGGTGCTGCTGTCAGGTGGCGTGCGGGCTGCTGTGCGTGGCTGTTTGGGGCGGTATGCGTGCCGTCCTGAGGGTGGCCGCATGGGGGGTGCTCGGGCCGGCCCTGACTGGGCGGTTCGCGAGGATGGCGGGGGTGTTTGGGCGCCACGAAGCCGGGGGTGCCGGTCAGGCGGTCGCGGGCTCGCTCGGGACTACTGGTCGCCCGGGTCGCGATCCCTGCGGCGCAGGTAGCGCTCGAACTCCGCCGCGATCGCGTCACCCGACGCCTCGGGCAGCTCGGCCGCGTCCTTGCGCTCCTCCAGCTCCTTGACGTACTCGGCCACCTCGCTGTCCTGCGAGGCCAGTTCGTCGACGCCGGTCTCCCACGCGCGGGCCTCCTCGGCGAGGTCGCCCAGCGGCACCGGGATCTCCAGCACGTCCTCCACCCTGCGCAGCAGCGCGAGCGTCGCCTTCGGGTTGGGCGGCTGGGCGACGTAGTGGGGCACCGACGCCCACAGCGAGACGGCCCGCAGCCCGGCCACGCCGAACGCGTGCTGCAGCACCCCGACGATGCCCGTCGGCCCCTCGTAGCGGCTCAGCTCCAGGTTGATCGAGCGGGCGAGCCCCTCCTCGGTAGCCGACCCCACGATCGGCACGGGACGGGTGTGCGGCGAGTCGTTGAGCAGCGCGCCCAGCATGATCGCCATCTCGATGCCCAGCTCGCGGCAGATCCCGATGATCTCCTCGCAGAAGCCGCGCCAGCGCATGTTGGGCTCGATGCCGCGCAGCAGCACCACGTCGCGCTCGACGCCGGGCGGGCGGGCCAGCGACAACCTGGTCGTCGGCCAGACGATCGAGCGGGTCAGCCCGTCACCCATCTCCACGATGGGGCGCGTGACCTGGAAGTCGTAATAGTCTTCCGGGTCCAGCGCGATCAGCGGCTCGGCCTTCCACTGGCTCTCCAGGTGCGCGATGACGCCGCTGGAGGCCTCACCTGCGTCGTTCCACCCTTCGAACGCGGCGATGAGCACCGGATCGACGAGCTCGGGGAGCCCTTCGAGCTCGATCACGCGCCGCCTCCTCTCGCTGGTCTCAACGCCTAAGCCTATGCGGTGGACAGCGCTTTACGTCACTGATCTCCACGGGCGTAATCCCACCGGGCCCCGCACGCCCGGTCCTCGGTCGAGAACGGCAGGTCAACGGCGGTACAGGCGGCGTAGAAGGGGCTGGTTCCGTGGTGCGGCACCTCTTCGTCCGGCTGCGGGGCCGCACCCCTGCCGGTCCCGAGGGCCGGTCCGAGCGCCGGTCCCGAGTGCCGGGACGCAGGGGGAGTGCGTTCCGCGAGTGACTTCGCCGGGCGACGTTTACCGGCCCGGCCGAAGTCCTGCTGGAGTATGCGTGAAGGACGGGCGGTCACCGGTGACGAGGGTGGCCTTGACCCGGCTTGCCGTACCGGATGGGGCGCGGGAAGACCGTCGCATCGGACGGTCCCCGCGCAAAGACCGTCGCACCGGATGGGGCGCGGGAAGACCGTCGCACCGGACGGTCCCTTCGCGAAGGGCGCCGCATCGGACGGTCCCCGCGGAGAGGACATCGCAGAACGGGCCGGAAACCCGCAGGGCTGGACGGATCCTGCACAGGACTCGTGGGACGGATCGCGGGCCCTGGTGAAGCGCCGGTGTGGTCAGTGGCCCGAGGTGGTGTGGACGATCAGGACGTCGCACGAGGCGCGGTGGGTGACGTTGGAGGGGACCGAGCCCAGCAGGCGTCCCGCCAGGCTGTTGAGCCCGCGGTTGCCGACCACGAGCAGGTCGGCGTGGTGCCGGTCGGCCAGTTTGACGAGCACGTCGACCGCGTCGCCCTCCTCCGCCGCCAGCAGGATGTCGTCGGCGCCCGCCGCGACCGCGTGTTCGCGGGCCGCGCGCAGGGCGTCGTCGGCGGGCGTGGATCCGCTGACCTTGTAGGCCAGGTCGCCGAGCACGTCGGCGGCGGCCGCGCGGGAGCTCTCGCGCATGGGGATGTAGGCGCAGGCCAGCACGAGAGTGGCGCGGGTGGCGGCGGCCAGCGCGGCGGCGGCGGTCACGGCGCGGAAGGAGGAGGCGGAGCCGTCGGTGCCGACAAGTACGGTGCGGTAGGCCATGGAGGACCCCAATTGGACTCAGTGTCAATTGTCGACAGGGTAGCGCCCGTTAAGCTTGACCGCATGAACGCCTCCCCGTCTTTCCGCGAAGTCCTCTCCCAGCGCGTGATGGTCGCCGACGGTGCGATGGGGACGATGCTGCAGTCATATGACCCGACCCTCGACGACTTCGAGGGCTACGAGGGCTGCAACGAGGTGCTGAACGTCACCAGGCCCGACATCGTCAGCGGTGTTCACGACGCCTACTTCGCGGTCGGCGTCGACTGCGTCGAGACCAACACCTTCGGCGCCAACATGGCGGCGCTGGGCGAGTACGACATCGCCGACAGGGTCTACGAGTACTCGGAGGCGGGCGCCCGCCTGGCCCGGGAGCGCGCCGACCACTGGTCCACGCCCGAGCACCCGCGGTTCGTGCTCGGCTCGATGGGTCCTGGCACCAAGCTGCCCACGCTCGGCCACCTGCCGTTCGCCACGCTGCGCGACGCCTACCGCGACAACGCGGCGGGCCTGATCGCCGGCGGCGCCGACGCGCTGATCATCGAGACCTGTCAGGACCTGCTCCAGGTCAAGGCCGCCGTCGTCGGCGCCAAGCGGGCGATCGAGGCCGCGGGCCGCGACGTGCCGATCATCGCCCAGGTCACCATCGAGACCAACGGCGCCATGCTGCTCGGCTCCGAGATCGGCGCCGCCCTCACCGCGATCGAGCCGCTCGGCGTCGACCTCGTCGGCCTCAACTGCGCCACCGGCCCCGCCGAGATGAGCGAGCACCTGCGCTACCTCGCCCGCCACTCGCGGCTGCGCCTTTCCTGCATGCCCAACGCGGGCCTGCCCGTCCTCACCTCCGACGGCGCCTACTACCCGCTGAGCCCTGGCGAGCTGGCCGACGCCCACGAGACCTTCGCCCGCGACTACGGCCTGTCGCTCGTCGGCGGCTGCTGCGGCACCACGCCCGAGCACCTGCGCCAGGTCGTCGAGCGCGTCCGCGGCCAGCAGCCGGCGACGCGCAGGCCGCACCCCGAGCCGGGCGCCTCCTCGCTCTACCAGACCGTCCCGTTCCGCCAGGACACCTCCTACCTGGCCATCGGCGAGCGCTGCAACACCAACGGCTCCAAGGCCTTCCGCGAGGCCATGCTCGAAGGCCGCTGGGACGACTGCGTCGAGATGGCCCGCGAGCAGGCCCGCGACGGCGCCCACATGCTCGACCTGTGCGTCGACTACGTCGGCCGCGACGGCGTCGCCGACATGAAGGAGCTGGCCTTCCGCTTCGCCACCGCCTCCACCCTGCCGATCATGCTCGACTCCACCGAGTCCGAGGTGCTCAAGGCCGGTCTGGAGATGCTCGGCGGCCGAGCGGTCGTCAACTCCGTCAACTACGAGGACGGGCGCGGGCCCGAGTCCCGCTTCCACAAGACCATGACCGCGGTGCGCGAGCACGGCGCGGCCGTCGTGGTCATGTGCATCGACGAGAACGGCCAGGCGCGCACCGCCGCCGAGAAGGCCCGCATCGCCTCGGAGACGATCGACGACCTGGTCGCCAACTGGGGCATGAAGGTCTCCGACATCATCGTCGACTGCCTGACCTTCACCATCGCCACCGGCATGGAGGAGTCGCGCAAGGACGGCCTGGAGACCGTCGAGGGCATCCGCGAGCTCAAGCGCCGCTACCCCGAGGTGCAGACGACGCTCGGCCTGTCCAACATCTCCTTCGGCATCAACCCGGCCGCCCGCATGGTGCTCAACTCGGTGTTCCTCAACGAGTGCGTCAACGCCGGCCTCGACTCGGCGATCGTCCACGCCTCCAAGATCCTGCCGATGTCGCGCATCCCCGACGAGCAGCGCCAGGTCGCGCTCGACATGATCTACGACCGCCGCCGCGACGGCTACGACCCGCTGCAGAAGTTCATCGCGATGTTCGAGGGCGTCGACGCCGCGGCGCTGCGCGCGGGCAAGGCCGAGGAACTGGCCGCGCTGCCGCTGTGGGAGCGGCTCAAGCGGCGCATCATCGACGGCGAGCGCAAGGGCCTCGAGGCCGACCTCGACGAGGCGCTCGCGCAGCGCCCCGCGCTGGAGATCATCAACGACGTCCTGCTCGACGGCATGAAGACGGTCGGCGAGCTGTTCGGCTCCGGCCAGATGCAGCTGCCGTTCGTGCTGCAGTCGGCCGAGGTCATGAAGAACGCCGTCGCCTACCTCGAACCCCACATGGACAGGGTCGAGGGCGAGTCCAAGGGCCGCATCGTGCTGGCCACCGTCAAGGGCGACGTCCACGACATCGGCAAGAACCTGGTCGACATCATCCTGTCCAACAACGGCTACGAGGTCGTCAACCTCGGCATCAAGCAGCCGGTCAGCACCATCCTGGAGACCGCCGACCAGAAGAACGCCGACGTCATCGGCATGTCCGGGCTGCTGGTGAAGTCGACGGTCGTGATGAAGGAGAACCTCGAGGAGATGAACTCCCGGGGCATCTCCCAGCGCTACCCCGTGCTGCTCGGCGGCGCCGCCCTCACCCGCGCCTACGTCGAGCAGGACCTGGCCGAGCTGTTCGATGGCGAGGTCCGCTACGCCCGCGACGCCTTCGAGGGCCTGCGGCTGATGGACGCCTTCATGGCGCACAAGCGCGAGGGCTCCCCGCTGCCCGCGCTGCGCGAGCGCCGCGTCAAGTCCGGCGCCACCCTCGTCCGCACGCCCGTCGAGGAGCTCCCGGCCCGCTCCGACGTGGCCGCCGACAACCCCGTCCCCGTCGCGCCGTTCCACGGCGACCGCATCGTCAAGGGCATCTCGCTCCAGGAGTACGCCGCCTTCCTCGACGAGCGGGCGCTGTTCCTCGGCCAGTGGGGCCTCAAGCCCACCAGGGGCGGCGACGGACCCGGCTACGACGAGCTCGTCGAGACCGAGGGCAGGCCCAGGCTGCGGATGTGGCTCGACCGCATCCAGACCGAGGGACTGCTGGAGGCGGCCGTCGTCTACGGCTACTTCCCGTGCGTCAGCGACGGCGACGCGCTCATCATCCTCGACGACGCGGGCAACGAGCGCACCCGCTTCACCTTCCCGCGCCAGCGGCGCGACCGGCACCTGTGCC
The DNA here is from genome assembly GCF_053605785.1 of Nonomuraea sp. NPDC003754. Lineage (NCBI taxonomy): Bacteria > Bacillati > Actinomycetota > Actinomycetes > Streptosporangiales > Streptosporangiaceae > Nonomuraea > Nonomuraea sp. NPDC003754. Next base: position 45,430 of record NZ_JBSGJX010000010.1, on the reverse strand, counting down.
TGTCCGACTTCTTCCGGTCGAAGGACTCCGGAGAGGTCGACGTCGTCGGCTTCCAGATCGCCACCATGGGCGGCAAGATCTCCGAGGCCACGGCCGAGCTGTTCGCCAAGGACGCCTACCGCGACTACCTCGAGCTCCACGGCCTGTCGGTGCAGCTCACCGAGGCGCTGGCCGAGTACTGGCACGCCAGGGTCCGCTCGGAGCTCAGCATCGGCGGCCAGGAATCCCTCGACGACATGCTGAAGGTCAACATCCAGGGCTGCCGCTACTCCTTCGGCTACCCCGCCTGCCCCAACCTGGAGGACCAGGTGCAGCTCTTCGAGCTGCTCGACCCGGGCCGGATCGGCGTCACGCTGTCGGAGGAGTTCCAGCTCCACCCCGAGCAGGCCACCTCGGCCCTGGTCGCCCACCACCCGGAAGCCAAGTACTTCAACGTTTAACTGCGCGCCGCGGTGGCAGAGGCAGCCCAAGGGCACCCCTGCCACGCGCCGGCCGGCCGCCACGCCCACAGAACAGGCGGCCCGGCGAGCCCGCACCATCGATCGCGTCGCCCGCGCCACGGACGCCGCACTCATCGGATGCGGCGGGTCTGCGCGGTCGTGACTGCTGGGGCGCGGTCGCCCGACCGCGTCGGGCAGGCGCCTGCCAGGTCGCTCGGTGGCCGGACGCTCCGGGTCGTTCGGTTGCGGCGGTCGGACACGTGGCGGTCGTTCGGCTGCGGTGGGGGATATTCCGGCCGATCAGCTGTGGCGGGAAGACGCTCTCCGGCCGCTCGTCGCGGCAGGCGGGCACCGTTCCGCCGCCGGCCTTCCGAGGGCGCGGGCGTCGTCCGGCCTATCCAGACGGGCGCCGTCCCGTCGCCGGCCGCCGTGGGGAGTGTCGCCCCGCGCACCGGGGTCCTTGGCGGGGTAGGGTGCAATCCCTTGGCGTTCGTGGAGCATGCGGCGGGGTCGGGCCCGTCGGCGTCGTTCGGGCTGGACGCGGCGGAGTCCGGTCCCCTGGCGTTCGTGGTGGGCAGGCCGCGGCCCTCCCCGTACGGCAAGCGGGCGCAAGCGCCACCCGGGGCGCGGGGCGGGCCTCCGTCCAGGGATACGCTCACCGAGCCCACGTGGCTGGCCGCCGTCACGGCGCTACCAACCACCTCAGAAGCGGACCCGAACAATACCAAGTCACGAGGACGCCCTACCGTAGAAGTCCGTATCGAGTGCATCGGGGGAAACGTGGACGCCGCATTCTTCGACATGGACGGCTTGCTGGTCGACACCGAGAAGGTGTGGCTGAAGATCGAGATCGAGGTGATGTCCCGCCTCGGCGGCATCTGGACTCCCGAGCACCAGACCCACCTCGTCGGCGGTTCCATGGAACGCACCGTCGACTACATGCTCGCCGTGTCGGGCTCGTCCGTCGCGCCGGAGACCCTGCGCGAGTGGATGATCGACGGGATGGTCACCGCGCTGGCCGGAGGCGTGCAGACCATGCCGGGCGCGATCGAACTCCTGGAGAGCCTGCGCGCCGAGGGCGTGCCCGTCGGGCTGGTCACCTCGTCCCTCAAGGAGATCGCCGAGGCGGTGCTGGCCTCGGTGGGCCGCGACCGGTTCGACGTCATCGTGACGGCCGACGACGTGACCCACACCAAGCCCGACCCCGAGCCGTATTTGACCGCGGCCCGCCTGCTGGACGTAGAGCCGGTGCGATGCGTCGTGCTGGAGGACTCACCCAACGGTGTGGCGGCGGGAACGGCCGCCGGATGCGCTGTGGTGGCGGTCCCCAGTCTGCTGCCGATCGAGCCCGCACCCGGCCGGTTGGTGGTGTCGTCCCTCATGGAGATCACGCCCGACCACCTGCGCGCCCTCGTGCCCCCTCTCAACCTCTGATCCCAGCCTCCCCCCAACCACCTCGCTCCTGAGGTGCTACCTACCGCCCTGCTCTTGTGGCCTGTTGCGTTGGCGCTACCGCTCGCCCTGCCTCCGAGGCCGCCTCGCTCCCGAGGCACTGCCGTCGTGCGACCCGCTGCCGAGGCGCTTCCGCCCTGCTTCGGGGCAGGCTGGCGAGGCGCTAGTGCCTGTACGGACTTCGCCTCATAGCCCTGGGTCTTAACGATGGGGCTTTGGCTCATAGCCCGGGCTCGTAGCGACGTCATGATGGCTCTTCGGCTCGTGGCTCCCGACCCCGGCGCGTCGTCCCGCCCTTGTCTGACGGCCTCGGCTCCTGGGCTTGGCCTCTGGGACGGTGGTCCTCGCCCGGGCCGGCGGTCGCGGCTGCTCCATCGGCCTGGGCGGCCCCCGGGACAGCGAACCGCCGCTACACGGTGGCAGATGTACACGGGCGACGTTGCGGACGCCCGCCACGTCCTGCTGGAGCGGCGTGGTAGGACAGGCGCCGGCCACGTGACCACGGTGGGCTCGTCCCGGCTTGCCGTACGGGTAGGGGCACGCAGGGGTGCGGAGGCGAGCACGCAAGGCGACCAGACGGGGACGAGCGGGGCGGCCGGGACCGGGGTAGGCGCGGTGCCCGGCAGGGCGTCCGGGTGGGGGATGAGTGGGCGCCCTGGCACGAGGCGGCCAGAGCGCCCGGACTGGGGACGGGCAGGGCGTCTGGGTTGGGGATGGGCAGCGCGGCCGGGTGGGGGCGGGCAGGGCGTCTGAGTTGGGGACGGGCAGGGCGCCTGGGCGCGCATCGGCCAGAGCACCCGGATTGGGGATGGGCAGGGCGCTCGGGCGGCGGATGGCGGGATGCCAGGCGCGGGACGAGCGGGATGCCCGGGTGAAACGATCCGCGCGACGGCGGCGAGGAGCGGCCCGCCGGACCCGGGCGGGCGGACAGCAACCGGCACCCGAAACCACCGCGCACGCGTCTCCCGACCATCGCGCACGCGTCTCCCGACGAGAATGCACGCGTCTCCCGACGACGGCGCACGCGACACGCGTCTCCCGACGACGGCGCACGCGTCTCCCAACGATCGCGCACCTCCCGGCCAACGCGCATGCGCCTCCCCGCACGCCCGCTCTCGCCGGGCTGAGCGTCCGGTCGAGAGGGGCAGGGGCAAGGGAGGTCCGGCGACGGTGGCGGCGATGGCGATGGTGGCGGCGATGGTGGCGGCGACGGCGACGGTGGCGGTGGCGGGAACTCCCGGCGAACGGAACCGAAAAACCACCCCCTAAGGGAAAGATCCCTCCTCAGGGAGGAGCGGCGACGGCCGGACCGCGTGCCAGGATGGAGACGTCAGCCGAGATGAGGGGTGGCCAATATGGGCGGATTCAATACCATCGCGTGGTTGCCGTTGTGTGCCGGCGCCACCGGCCTGGGGCTGGTGTTCAGCTTCCTGCTGCTGCGCCGTAGAGGAGTCCATGCCGCGATGCGGATGACGGCCTGGTCGCTGCTGCCGATGGCCGCCTACCTCACCGGCGCGCTGGCCGCTCTGTGGACCATCGGCGCGACGGCGGTCGGCTTCGTCACCAGCCTGGTGTTCAACCCGATGACCTGGGCCGGGGTGGTGCTCGCCGGTCTGTCGGTGGTGCTGTTCATGGTCTCGGGCGTGATCAGGTCGAGGAAGCTGTCGGCGGGGGAGGGCAAGGCCCCGGCCGCCTCGGGGGAGAAGCCTGCGCCGGCCGCGAAGGCCGCCACGGCAAAGCCTGCGGTCACGCCGCGGCAGCCCAAGACGAACGACGACGATTTCTCCGATATCGAGGACATTCTCAAGCGCCGCGGAATCAGCTAACGCGCACGCCAGTGCAATGTCACAGTTCCGAGATGCAACCGGAACGGGCTGTAGACATTCTGTCCAAGATCGATACGAATGAGTTTCGCCGGAATCACAGTTGAGCCACATCGACCTCTTGGGGGCTAGTCAGCGCAGCTCAGGCCATACATTCTGCCTCCTGGGACCGTGACGGACGGTCCTGGCAAGCACGGGCGTGAGTCCAGACCGGGCCGGTGCCCGTGACGGACGACGCCGTCTCACCCAGGGGGCACGAGCAGTATGCGCACAACCCCGGTCGTGCCAGCCCCCTGGAAGGTCAGGACAGAGGAGGGCGCATGACCGCACCGCTCGACGTGCCGGAGTCAGCCAGCTCGGCGGCTCCCGAAGCGGTGGTGGCAGCAACCAGCGGCAAGGCCATCGAGGGCCGTTCGCTCGGCCAGATCGCCTGGCGGCGGCTCAAGCGGGACAAGGTCGCGATGGCAGGCGCCAGCGTGATCATCTTTCTCATGCTGGTGGCCGTCTTCGCGCCGCTGATCGTGGGAGCGCTGGGGCATGACCCGCTGCAGTACCACGAGGATCTCGTCGACAGCGGCACGCTCGCGCCGAAGGGAGCCTACGGCGGGATCAGCTCCGAGTTCCTGTTCGGAGTCGAGCCGGTCAACGGCCGCGACATCTTCAGCAGGGTCGTCTACGGCGCGCGCATCTCGCTGCTGATCGCCTTCCTCGCCACCCTCGTGTCGGTGGTCATCGGCACGGCGCTGGGCGTCATCGCCGGCTACTGCGGCGGCTGGATCGACAGCTTCATCGGCAGGGCGATGGACGTCTTCCTCGCCTTCCCGCTGCTGGTGTTCGCGCTCGCGCTGGCCGGTGTGGTGCCGGACCAGGCGTTCGGGCTGTCCGGCGACACCCTCCGCGTCACGCTGCTGATCTTCATCATCGGCTTCTTCAACTGGCCCTACCTCGGCCGCATCATCCGGGGCCAGACGCTGTCACTCCGCGAGCGCGAGTTCGTCGACGCCGCCAGGAGCCTGGGCGCCCGCGGGCCGTACATCATCTTCCGCGAGCTGCTGCCCAACCTGGTCGCGCCGATCCTGATCTACGCGACGCTGCTGATCCCGTCGAACATTCTGTTCGAGGCGGCGCTGTCGTTCCTCGGCGTGGGTGTGCGACCGCCGACTCCCACGTGGGGCGGCATGCTCTCCGACGCGGCCAGGTTCTACACGATCCCGCACTTCATGATCTTCCCCGGATTGGCGATCTTCATCACCGTGCTTGCGTTCAACCTGTTCGGCGACGGCCTGCGGGACGCGCTCGACCCGCGTGGCAGCCGCTGACCCCTCCCGGACTCCCTTTAACCCTGCTTCCAACCCAAAGGGGTGCGACACCTTGATGAGAAGAAAAGCGCTGACGACAGCCACGGCCGGGCTCACTCTCGCCATGGCACTGGCGGCCTGTGCGGGCACGCCGACCCAGACCCCCGGCCAGGGTCAGAGCGCCCCCGCGAGCTCCGGCGCCTCGGGCGCCGCGGAAGTGGCAGACGCCGCGGTGGGCAAGATCTACAACCCTTCTGACAAGAAGGGCGGCACTCTCAAGATGGCCAACACGGCCGACTGGGACAGCCTCGACCCCGGCAACACCTACTACGGCTACGCCCTGAACTTCGCCCGCCTGTACGGCCGCGCGCTGCTGATGTTCAAGGCCGCGCCCGGCCCCGACGGCAACACCCTCGTGCCCGACCTGGCCGAGAGCCTGGGCAAGTCCAGCGACGACGCCAAGACCTGGACCTACAAGCTGCGCTCGGGCATCAAGTTCGAGGACGGCACCCCGGTCACCTCCAAGGACGTCGCGTACGCGGTGGCGCGCCAGTTCGACAAGGAGGTCCACCCGAACGGGCCGTCCTACCTCAACGCGCTGCTCGACTGGCCGAAGGGCTACAAGGGCGCCTACAAGTCGAAGGACGCCGACATCTCCTCGGCCGTCGAGACGCCCGACGACCAGACGATCGTGTTCCACCTGAAGGAGCCGTTCGGTCTGTTCGACTACATCGTGCAGATGCCGATGACCATGCCCGTCCCCAAGGACAAGGACACCGGCACCAAGTACCAGGAACACATCATCTCGACGGGGCCCTACAAGTTCGAGAAGAACGAGATCGGCAAGGGCTTCACGATGGTCCGCAACGAGAACTGGGACCCGGCCACCGACCCGAACCGGCCGGCCCTGCCCGACCGCATCGAGGTGCAGACCGGCGTCAACGCCGACGACCTCGACAACCGGCTGATCTCCGGTGACGTCCAGATCGCCGTCGACGGTCTCGGCATCGGCAACGCCGCGCTGCCGAAGGTCCTGCCCGACCCGGCGCTCAAGGCCCGCACCGACAACCCGGTGCAGCAGCGCACCTGGTACACCTCGATCATTCCCGACGTCCCCCCGCTCGACAACGTCGAGTGCCGCAGGGCCATCGCCTTCGCCGCCGACCGCAGCAGCCTCTTCCGCGCCTACGGCGGTGAGACCGGCGGCATCACGGCCAGCGCGATGATCCCGCCGAGCCTGGCCGGCCACAAGGAGATCGACCTCTACAAGTCGCCCGACGACAAGGGTGACGTGGAGAAGGCCAAGGCGGCGCTCGCCAAGTGCGGCCAGCCCAACGGCTTCGAGACCAACATCTCCTACCGCACCGAGCGGACCAAGGAGAAGGCCGCGGCCGAGTCGCTGCAGCAGTCGCTCGCCCGCGTCGGCATCAAGCTCACGCTCAAGCCGTACCCGCAGGACGACTACTTCGCGCTCTACGCCGGCAAGCCGTCCTACGTCAAGGAGAACAAGATCGGCCTGGCCATCAACGGCTGGGGCTCGGACTACCCCGACACCTACGGCTTCATGCAGGCCATCATGGACAGCCGGGACATCCGCGAGGCAGGTAACTACAACCTGAGCGTCAAGTTCCCCGAGATCGACAAGATCATCGACCAGATCAAGGCCGAGCCGGACGCCGCCAAGCGCGCCGAGCTGTGGTCGCAGGTCGACCACATGGTCATCGACCAGGCCGTCGTCATGCCGAGCGTGTACGGCAAGGCCCTGTACATGCGCGGCAAGGGGCTGACCAACGTCTTCATCAGCGACTCCCAGCAGATGTACGACTACGTCGGTCTCGGCGTCCAGCAGTAAGACGAACCACACCTAGATAGGCGGGTGAAGGCAGCAGGTCCCCGGCCGGCACAACCGGCCGGGGACCGGAGCCGGGCACTGTGGTCACATACATCATCAGGCGCGTGATCGGCGCTTTGGCGATGCTGCTCATCGTGAGCATCGTCACCTTCGGGATCTTCTTCTTGGTGCCGCGCCTGGCCGGCGCAACACCGGAGGCGTTCGCCGCCCGGTACGTCGGCCGTGGGGCCAGCATGGACACCATCAAGCTGGTCGCCGAGCGGCTCGGGTTCTACGATCCCGTGATCGTGCAGTACGGGCGCTTCCTCAAGGGGATCGTGCTGGGAACCGAGTACAACACGGGAGCGGGCGTCGAGCACTGCCCCGCGCCCTGCTTCGGCTACTCCTTCATCAACCAGCAGCCCGTCTGGCCGAGCCTGATGGACCGCTCGCGTGTGACGCTGTCGCTCGGCATCGGCGCCGCGGTGCTGTGGCTGCTCGGCGGCGTGGCGACCGGTGTGCTGTCGGCGCTGCGGCGCGGCAGCTTCTTCGACCGCGCGGCCATGGGCATCGCGCTGGCCGGCGTGTCGCTGCCGATCTTCTTCACCGGCATGATCTCCCTGTCCGTCTTCAGCTACGGCCTCGGCTGGACCGCCCCCGGCGGCGCGTGGGTGGACGTCACCATCGACCCGCTGCAGTGGGCCTACAACCTGCTGCTGCCGTGGATCACCCTGGCCCTGCTGTTCGCCGCCACCTACGCCAGGCTCACCCGAGCGGGCATGCTGGAGACGATGGGCGAGGACTACATCCGCACCGCGCGCGCCAAGGGCCTGCTCGAGCGCCGCGTCGTGGTCAAGCACGGCCTGCGCGCCGCGCTGACCCCCATCGTCACCGTGTTCGGCCTGGACTTCGGCCTGCTGCTCGGCGGCGCCGTCCTGACCGAGACGACCTTCTCGCTGAACGGCCTCGGCAAGTTCTCCGTCGACGCCATCAAGAACAACGACCTGCCCGCGGTCATGGGCGTCACGCTGCTGGCCGCACTGTTCGTCGTGGTGGCCAACCTGGTCGTGGACCTCCTCTACGCTGTGGTCGACCCGAGAGTGAGGCTTTCGTGACCGCGTTCCTCGACGTCAAGGACCTGCGCATCCACTTCCCGACGGACGACGGCCTGGTCAGGTCCGTCGACGGGCTGACCTTCGCCCTCGAGCGCGGCAAGACGCTCGGCATCGTCGGCGAGTCGGGCTCGGGCAAGAGCGTGACCAGCCTCGGCATCCTGGGCCTGCACAAGGGCGGCAAGGCCAAGCTCTCCGGCGAGATCTGGCTCGACGGTGAGGAACTCGTCGGCGCCTCCGCCGATCACGTGCGCGGCCTGCGCGGCAAGAAGATGGCGATGATCTTCCAGGATCCGCTGTCGGCCATGCACCCCTACTACACGGTCGGCGACCAGATCGTCGAGGCCTACCGGATCCACAACGACGTCAGCAAGAAGGTCGCCCGCAAGCACGCGATCGACATGCTCGGCCGGGTCGGCATCCCCACGCCCGACAGGCGCGTCGACGACTACCCCCACCAGTTCTCCGGCGGCATGCGCCAGCGCGCCATGATCGCCATGGCGCTGTCGTGCGACCCCGAGCTGCTCATCGCCGACGAGCCCACCACCGCGCTCGACGTCACCGTGCAGGCGCAGATCCTCGACCTGATGCGCGACCTGCAGCGCGAGTTCAACTCCGCGCTGATCATCATCACCCACGACCTCGGCGTCGTGGCCGAGCTGTCGGACGACATCCTGGTGATGTACGGCGGCAAGTGCGTCGAGTACGGCAGCGCCGAAACGGTGTTCTACCACCCCGAACACCCCTACACCTGGGGCCTGCTCGGCTCGATGCCCCGCCTCGACAGGGAGCGCACCGAGCGGCTCATGCCGATCAAGGGATCGCCCCCCTCCCTGATCAACGTCCCCCCGGGCTGCGCCTTCCACCCGCGCTGCCCGCACGCCGCCCGCACCGAGGGCCGCTCGCAGACCGAGGTGCCCGAGCTGCTGAAGTCGGGCCCCGGCCACCTCGTCCGGTGCCACATGGCGCCGGAGGAGCGCAAGCAGCTGTGGGAGAGCGAGATCAAGCCGATGCTGGAGACCACATGAGCGAGACGCTGCTGTCCGTGCAGGACCTGCGCATGCACTTCCCCATCCACAAGGGGCTGCTGAAGCGACAGGTCGGCGCGGTCAAGGCGGTCGACGGGATCGACTTCGAGGTGCGCAAGGGCGAGACCCTCGGCCTGGTGGGCGAGTCCGGCTGCGGCAAGTCCACCACGGGACGGCTGGTGACCAGGCTCATCGAGCCCACCGGCGGCACGATCACCTTCGAGGGCCAGGACATCACCCACATGCCGCAGAGCCGGCTGCGCCCGCTCCGCCGTGACATGCAGATGATCTTCCAGGACCCCTACTCCTCGCTCAACCCCCGCCACACGGTCGGCGCCATCGTCGGCGCGCCGTTCCGCATCCAGGGGATCCAGACCGAGCAGGGCATCAAGAAGGCGGTCCAGGACATCCTGGAACTGGTCGGCCTCAACCCCGAGCACTACAACCGCTACCCGCACGAGTTCTCCGGCGGACAGCGCCAGCGCATCGGCATCGCCCGCACGCTCGCCCTGAAGCCGAAGCTCATCATCGCCGACGAGCCCGTCTCCGCCCTGGACGTCTCCATCCAGGCGCAGGTCGTCAACCTCCTCGAGGACCTGCAGAACGAGCTCGACCTCACCTACGTGGTGATCGCGCACGACCTGTCGGTGGTGCGCCACATCAGCGACAGGGTCGCGGTGATGTACCTGGGCAAGATCGTCGAGGTCGCCGACCGCAAGTCGCTGTACACCTCGCCGATGCACCCCTACACCAACGCGCTGCTGTCGGCCGTGCCGGTCCCCGACCCCAAGGCGGGCACCGAACGCGAGCGCATCCGCCTGCAGGGCGACGTCCCCAGCCCGATCAACCCGCCGCCCGCGTGCCGCTTCCACACCCGGTGCTGGAAGGCGCAGGAGATCTGCAAGAAGGTCGAGCCGCCCCTGACCGAGCTGGCCAGCGGCCACAAGGTCGCCTGCCACTTCCCGGAGAACGCCCCCGCGGCCGCCACCCCGGAACCCGCCAAGGCCTGACCCCGGCGCGCGTTCCGCCACCGCCCCGCCCGGCACGCTCTCCTGCCGGCCGGCACGGCCTCCTGGGCCGTCACCCCCCTCCGGCCCGGCACGGTGTCTGCCCGGCGGCGCGCTCTCCTCCCGGCCCGGCATGCGGTGTCCGCGCGGCGGTGCTCTCTCCTCCCGGCCCTGCTCGCGGTGTCTGCGGGGCGGCGAGGTCCTCCTTCGGCCCTGCTCGTGGCGTCTGCGGGCCGGCGTGGCCGCCTCCCGGCCCGGCATGCGGTGTCCGCGGGGCGGCGTGGTCTCCTCCCCGTACGGCACGCCGGGTCACGCCCACCCCGGTCACGGGGCGGGCGTCCCTCCAGGGAGACGCTCCTCCAGCGCGCGGGGCCGGCCGCCGACACGCGGCACGAGCAGGCCACCGGCAGGCCACCACAGGCCACCGCCCCGATACCCGCGCTCCCAGGCCCGCCCACATGGACCCTCCCGGCCCTTCACCCGGGCAGGGCCGGTGCGAGGACCGCCGTCACGACCAGGGTCGGCGCGCCGACCGCCGTCAGGACAGGGCGCCTGGCGTGATCAGCCCGGTCTCGTAGGCCAGGACGACCGCCTGAACGCGGTCGCGCAGCCCCAGCTTCGTCAGCACGTTGCCCACGTGCGTCTTGACCGTCGTCTCGCTCACCACCAGCTTGGCGGCGATCTCCGCGTTGGACATGCCCCTGGCGATCAGCCTGAGCACCTCCAGCTCCCGCTCGGTCAGTCGGTCGAGCCGCGCCGGGGTCGCCTGCTGGTAGGCCGACGGCAGCTTCGCCGCGAACCGGTCGAGCAGCCGCCTGGTGACGCTCGGCGCCACGATCGCGTCGCCCGACGCCACCACCCTGATCGCCTGCACCAGCTCGTCCGGCGGCACGTCCTTCAGCAGGAAGCCCGACGCCCCGGACCGCAGCGCCTCGACGATGTACTCGTCCAGGTCGAACGTGGTCAGCACCAGCACCTTCGGCACGTGCGCGCCCGCGGCCGCGTCGCGCACGATCCGCCGCGTCGCCTCGATCCCGTCGACGCCCGGCATCCTGATGTCCATCAGGACCACGTCCGGCAGCAGCGCCCGTGCCTGCTCGAGCGCGTCCTTGCCGTCGCCCGCCTGCCCGACCACCGCGATGTCCGGCTCGGCCTCGAGGATCAGGCGGAACCCCGTGCGCAGCAGTGGCTGGTCGTCCACCAGCAGCACTCTGATCGTCATCATCCGTCCTTCAGCGGGAAAGTCGCCCGCACCTCGAAACCGCCCCCCGTGCGCGGACCGATCCTGAGGATTCCACCATAGAGGGCCACCCTCTCGCGAATCCCGACCAATCCATGCCCGGTCCTGTCACCTGGCGGAGAGTCGCCCGGGCCCCTGCCGTCGTCCTCGACGACGAGGCTCAGCTCGCGCGGCGCCTGCCGTACCGACACCCTGGCATGGGCGCCGGGGCCGGCGTGGCGCAGGCTGTTGGTCAGCCCCTCCTGGACCAGCCGGTAGACGGCCAGGTCGACGCCCGCGGGAACCGGACCTCCGCCCTCGACCTCCAGCTCGGTCGGCAGGCCCGCCTCACGCATCTGCTCCACCAGCGCCGGCAGGTCGCGCAGCCCCGGCTGAGGGCGCCGCTCCGGCGGGCCCGGCAGGCTGTCGGTGCGCAGCACGCCGACGATGTTGCGCATCTCGTTCATCGCGAGCCTGCCGGTCTCCTCGATCGCCGACAGCGCCTCGCCCGCCAGCTCAGGGCTGGCGGTCAGCACCTTCCTCGCGGCCGCGGCCTGCACGGTCATCACGCTCACGTGGTGGGCGACCACGTCGTGCAGCTCCCTGGCGATGCGCGAGCGCTCCTCCGCCCGCGCCGCCCTGGTGTCGGCGTCCCTGGCTCGCTCCAGCCTGGCCGCGCGGTCCTTCAGCTCCTCCAGGTAGGCGCGCCGCAGCCGCACGCTGCGGCCGGTGCCCCAGACCGCCAGCCCGATGAGCGCGGCCATCGCGTGATCGGGCCAGGTCATCGTGGGCGGCGCCAGCGCCAGCGCCGTGACGTAGCCGACCGCCGAGACGGCCAGCCCCGACAGCGCGACCGCCAGACCCCGGTGGGCGGCCACCGTGTAGAGCACGATCAGCCCGGTCAGCCCGGCGAGCCCCGGATCCATGTGGAGCGCGCCGAACACCACGATCGGCACCTGCGCGGCGCACAACGCCCCCAGCGGCCAGCGCCTGCGCACCGCCACGGGCAGGTAGCCGACAGCCAGCAGCACCGCCTCGGCCACGCCGCTGTTGCCGCCGGCGACGAACAGCGCCACCGACGCCGCCGCCAGAGCCGCGGCGAGGAGCGAGTCGCGGAACAGGGCTCGGTCGGTGCGCACCGCTTCAATGTAAGACCAGGTGAAAGCGGGAATCCTCCTCCTTGGGGAGGACTTCAGAGCTCGTCGGTCGCCGCCCGCCGGCTGCTTCTGACCGTGTCACCCGGCTGCCTGGCGGGCACCGGCGGGGGAGTGCCGCCGAACTCGGGGCACAGCGCCTGATGATCGCACCAGTCGCACAGCCGGGACGGCCGCGCCCGCCACTCGCCCGTCTCCAGCGCCCGCTCGATCGCCGCCCACAACGCCTGCACCTTGCGCTCGGTCGCCAGCAGGTCGGCCGCGTCGGGCGCGTAGCGCAGCACCTCGCCGGCGCCGCCCAGGTAGACCAGCTGCAGCAGCCGCGGGATCTCCCCGCGCAACCGCCACAGCACCAGCGCGTAGAACTTCATCTGGAACAGCGCCTTGGCCTCGAAGTCGGGCCCCGGCGCGTTGCCGGTCTTGTAGTCGACGACCCTGACCGCGCCGCCGGGCGCCACGTCGAGGCGGTCGATGTAGCCGCGCAGCATCAGGCCGCTGTCGAGCACCGCCTCCACGTACAGCTCCCGCTCGGCCGGCTCCAGCCGCGTCGGGTCCTCCAGCGTGAAGTAGCGCTCCAGCATCGAGCGCGCCTGCCCCAGCCACTCCAGCCGCTCGGCCTCGTCGGCGAACATCTCCGCATAGGCCGCGTCCTCGCCGAGCAGCCTGGCCCACTGCGGCTCCAGCAGCTCCAGCGCCGCCTCCACCGAACGCCGCGGCGCCGGGAGGTCGTAGAGCCGCTCCAGCACCGCGTGGACCACCGTGCCGCGCACCGCCGCCGCCGAGGGCTTCTCGGGAAGCTGGTCGATCACCCTGAAGCGGTACAGCAGGGGGCAGGTCATGAAGTCACCCGCCCGCGAAGGGGAGAGGGCCCCGATGATCACGGGTTCGGTCAACGTCATGCTCCGCACTGTAAGTCAAGACACCGACAGTATGGGCGCGCCGAGTAGCATCAAGGCAGCCACTGGACAAAGGAGTGATAGGTGAGCGCCGAGAGTCCCCGCCAGGAGTTCTCCGGCATCCGGATGGGCAGGCCCTTCGGCATCCCGGTCTACGTCTCGTGGACCTGGTTCATCGTCGCGGCGTTCATCACCTGGAGCTTCGGCCGCGTCATGCTCAGGATGATGCCCGGCGTCAGCGAGCCGGCCGCCTACGCCGTGGCCTTCGTCTTCGCCGTGCTGCTGTACGTGTCGGTGCTGCTGCACGAGCTGGCCCACTGCGTCGTGGCCAGGATGTACGGCCTGCCGGTCCGCCGCATCACCCTCTACCTCCTCGGCGGCGTCTCGGAGATCGAGAAGGAGCCCCAGACACCCGGCCGCGAGTTCATGGTCGCCTTCGCCGGGCCGCTGCTGTCGCTCGGCCTGGCCGGCGGCGGCTACCTCGTCTACGAGTTCGTCATCCCCCAGGGCGGCGTGCCGGGCGCGCTGGCCTGGCAGCTGTGGGTGGCCAACCTCATCGTCGGCGTCTTCAACCTGCTGCCCGGGCTGCCGCTCGACGGCGGCCGGATGCTGCGCGCGGGCGTGTGGAGGGTGACCCGCAGCGCCATTTCGGGCACCCTGGCCGCCGCGTGGGTCGGCAGGGCGCTGGCCGTCGCCATCGTCGCCGCGGCGTTCGCCATGTCGCTGATGAGCGGCCAGTCGCTGCTCGACACCTACGTCATCTGGTCGGTGCTGCTGGCCAGCTTCATCTGGTTCGGCGCCACCCAGTCGCTGCGGGTGGCCCGCGTGCGCGCGCGGCTCCCGCAGGCCAACGCCCGCGCCCTGGCCCGCCGCGCCATCCCGGTGACCGCCGAGACCCCGCTGGCGGAGGCCCTGCGCAGGACCACGGAGGCCCGCGCCGGCGCCATGGTGATCGTCGACCACGAGGGCAAGCCGACCGCCATCGTCAACGAGGCGGCCGTCCAGGCCACGCCCGAGCACCGCAGGCCGTGGGTGAACGTCGGATCGCTCTCCCGCACCATCGAGCCGTCCATGGTGCTGCCCGCCGACCTGTCGGGCGAGTCGCTGATCGACGCCATGCGCGACGCCCCGGCGGGGGAGTACCTCCTGGTCGAACGCGGCGGCGAGGTCTACGGCGTGCTGGCCACCGCCGACGTCAACAAGGTCTTCAGCGGGGTGTGACCACTCGTCTGAACGGCCAGGTAGGACTAGTGTTTCAGACAACCCGATCACCGATCGCGGATTCGAGGCGAGCAGCTCAGACCGATACTGTTCCTCCTCGTCTGGGTATGCGTATGGCTGGCGGTTGACCGGCGATTTTCCGTGGAGGGAGATTTCGGTGGCAGAGCAGGGCTTCGGGGTGGTGCGCCCACTGCCGGGCAGCGGGCTGGTCGCCCACATGGGTGGGCTGCTACTCGTCTGCGACGCGGCGGAGGGAGCGAGCGGCGAGCTGCTCGAAGCACTCCGTGAGAGCGCGGCGTCGGGGGCGGACGGTCTCGCGCTGGCCCGCCGTGCCGCACAGGTGTTGTTCAGGACCATGTCGGGCGACCCGGTCAGCTGCGCGGTGGCAGGGCCCGCGGGTGGTGGCATGGCCGTGCTGGTCAGCGGGTCGGCCTCAGCCGTGGTCAGCACAGACGACGGCGAGACCAGGCTGTCCGGGCGTGACTCCCTCACCTGGACCGACCGGCTGATCCCGGGGCCCGTGCAGCGGGTCGAGCTGGTCCTGCCGGGCGCCGGCGACGCCCACCCGGCCGTCCGCCTCGACAGCGGCGTGGTGCTCGGCGGCGGCCTGCGCGGCGAGGTGGGCGACGTCGAGGAGGCGCCGGCCAAGGCGAAGGTCAAGCCGCTGGAGACCAGCGAGCTGCCGGCGACCGGCCTCCACTTCGAGCCCGACCTGCTGCCCCCGCCGCCCAGGCCGGAGCCGCGGCAGGAGGAGCCGGTGCAGGCCCAGCCGGCGCCCCAGCCGCCATCCCAGCCGATGGCCCCCTACCCGATGGGCGGGCCCTCGGGACCGCAGGGCCCCTACGGCCCGCCGCCGGCCGCCGAACCGTACTCCGAGCCCGCCCCGCCCGGCCCGCCCATGCCGGGCCCCGGCCCGATGCCGCCGCCCGGCCCGCCCATGCCGCCGGGCCCGCCGCCGCAGGGTCCGGGACCGATGCCCTTCGAGGACGTGCCCCACGCAGGCGGCCCCGTCGCGCCCGAGCAGCACGAGCCCCCCTACGGCCCTCCGCCCGAGCAGCACGAGCCCCCCTACGGTCCTCCGCAGGAGCAGCCGGGCGAGGAGGCGGCCGACGGCCGGCCGATGGTGTTCGGCGTCGACTGCAAGAACGACCACTTCAACGACCCGCGCTCGCCGTATTGCGTGATCTGCGGCATCGAGCTGGTGCAGCGGACGCTGGTGCCGTACAAGGGGCCGCGGCCGCAGCTCGGCGTGCTGCTGCTCGACGACGGCACCTCGCTGCCGCTCGACGGCGACTACCTGCTCGGCCGCGACCCCGAGCGGGCGCCCGAGGTCGCCGGCGGCACCGCCAGGCCCGCCAAGGTCACCAGCCCCGACGGGTCGGTCTCCCGCCGCCACCTGCGGGTCGCGCTCGACGGCTGGGACGTCAACCTGGTCGACCTCGGCTCGGTCAACGGCACCCAGATCCAGCCGCCCGGCGACCCCAACTTCTACGACATCCCGCCGAACGAGCCCGTCACCATCGCGCCGGGAACGACCGTCCGCATCGGCGTCTCCCGCACGATGCGTTACGAGTCCCACCGCGGCTGACCCGCGCCCCGGCTTGCCGTTCCTCCGGTACGGCAAGCCGGGCCTCCCGTTCTCCCGTGCTTCTCGTACGGCAAGCCGGGCGTCCAGTTCCCCCGTCCTCCGGTACGGCAAGCCGGGCCTCCAGTTCCTCCCGTACGGCAAGCCGGGAGGCCACCGTGGTCACCGGTCACCGCCCGTCCGTCACGCCGCTCCAGCCGACTCCGCCCGCCCGCCGTGACGTCGCCCCGCCGTCCGGTGACCTGAGTAGCGCCCTACTCAGGCCGACCGGCCGACCACGACGGATCATCGAGAGCGTGGGAAGCCCCGCACGATACGCGCAGGCGCCCGAGTCACCCGGATCCGGGCGCGGCGTGCCAGGCTCTCCTGCGCCTCCGGGCGGCCTGCTACCGGCCGTCACCGCCAGGTTCTGCCGCCGGTCCCGGCCGCCTGCTCCCGGGTGCGGCCTGCCCGGGTCTGGCGTTCGGCGGGGGGCTGATCGGCGGGGGGCCGTCCGTCCCGCCCGCCGGCCGGCGGAAGCGGTTGAGGGCCTTGGCGAGCTCGGCCGGCGAGTTGACGCCCAGCTTCCAGTACGCCTGGTTCCTGTGGTTCATGGCCGTGCGCATCGCGATCCCGAGCTCCATGGCGATCTGCCGGTGCGACCGTCCCGCGGCCGTCAGCTGCGCCACCTGCAACTCCCGCTCGGTCAGGTCGGGCGCGGCCAGCTCCCGTAACGCGGGCGTGTCGGGCCCCTGGCACGCTCCAGCCAGCGACCACGCCTCCGTCGCCGCCGCCCGGGCCGCCCGCTCGCCGCGCGAGCGCCGTAACAGCCCCGCCGCCTGGGCGGCCGCCTCCGCCGCGTGCAGGCGCAGCCCCAGCGCGTCGAACCCCTCCGCCACCGCCAGCAGTCCGTCAGCGTCCGACTCCGCCAGCGCGGCGGCGTGCCGGGCCGCCAGCCGCACCCGGGGCCCGTCGTGGGCCGCGGCCAGCTCGGCCAGCCGGGCAGCGACGGCGACGGGCGCGCCGAGCCGTACCGCGTCGTGGAGGGCGACCGCCTCGAACGCGGCGAGTCCGCTCTCCCTGCAGTCGGCGGCTGCCGCCAGCGCCAGCTCGACCGCGCGGCTGCTCTCGCCCGCTGCGGCGGCGATCCACACGCGGGTGAGCGCCACCCAGCGCATGAACGCGGTCCAGGTGGCCCGATTGCGCTCCACGGCCGCCCTGAGGGTGTCGCGGGCGGCGTCCGCCTCGCCGCGCAGCGCCTGGGCGGCGGCGTAGGCGGCCATGCAGCCGCCCACGGTGAGCGCCGTCTCGTGGTTGGCGGGCGCGTGCAGGACGAGCAGCGCCGTGCCCAGCTGGCCGCGCAGGGTGGCGGCGTTGCCCCTGGCCAGCGCGAGGCTCCCCTCGCCGCGCGACCAGCCGCGCTGGCCGGCGAGGGCGGACCGCATGGAGGCGATGGCCTCGTCCATGACGGCCAGGTCGCCGGAGAAGTATCCGCACATGGACCAGGTTGAGTGCAGCGGCGAGACCAGGGCGGGCAGCTCGTCGCGCCAGGTCGCCGCCGCGCCGAGCGCCTCGCGGACCAGTGCGGTCGCCTCGGCGGTGCGCCCGGCGTAGCAGAGGGCCAGGGCTCGGGAGTTGAGCACCTGGGCGCGCTGGGCCGGCTCGAGGTCCTGGGCCAGCAGTTCCGTGGCGAGCCGCAGGGCGTCGCCGGTGCGGGCGGCCGACGCGGTCAGCCCGAGGCGCTGGACGGCCAGCCGCCGGCGGCCCGACGGCTCCGCCAACTCCTTCTCGGTGACGGCGAGCAGGTCGAGCGCGTCGCCGAGCCGGTCCATGCCCCAGGCCAGGTTGCTCGCCCTGGCCAGTACCAGGCGGGCCTTCGACGGCTCGTCGCCGGGCTCGAGGGTGGCGTCGAGCACGGACCTGGCCCGGTCCGGCTGCTGGGCGTAGTCGAGGAGCGTGGCCAGCTGGATCGCCGCGGCGGTGCCGCCGCCCGCGTCGAGGGCGGCCTCGCCGAGCCGGATGGCCAGCGGGTAGTCGTGCGCCGACCAGGCCAGGCGGGAGGCGTCCAGGAGCGGGCGAGGGGCCGCGCCCAGCCCGCCCGCCAGCCGCCACACCGTCACCCGCAGCGGGTCCTCCCTGCGGCGCAGGCCGGTCGCCTCCAGCGCCGCGGCCAGGTCGGCGTGCCTGCGGCGGCGGCGCAGCTCGGGCAGGTGCTCACGGGCGACCTCGCCGTAGAGGGGGTGGCCGAGGCGGGCGATCTCCCGCCGTCCTTCGACGCGCACCCTGACCAGGCCGCGCTCCTCGGCCTCCAGCACCGCGCGCTCGCCGGTCAGGGCGCCGAGCGTGCGGGCGCCGATCGGCTCGGCCAGCGCCGTGTACTCCAGGACGTCCTTCAGCTCGGGCGACAGCGCGCCGATCCGCTCGTGGATCAGGTCGACCAGGCGGGGCGCGAGGGGCGGGGCGCCGGTCAGCTTCCACATCCCGTGGATCTCCGACAGCGAGCCGGCGGCGATGGCCGCCCCCACCACCTCCGACAGGAACAGCGCGTTGCCCTCGGTCACCTCGGCCAGCCTGCGCACGGTGGCGTCGTCGGGCTGGCCGCCGAGCGCGGCCGTCAGGACGGCGGTGACGTCGTCGTCGCTGAGCGGGCCGGTGTCGTAGCGGCGTACGTGGCCGTCCCGCCACAACAGCGTCACCGGATCGGGGGCGGGCTCGCCCGTGCGCAGCGTGGCGACCAGCCGTGCCTGCCCACCCCTGACCAGGCAGGCGATCACCTCGGCCGAGTGGCTGTCGAGCAGGTGGGCGTCGTCGACCGACAGCACCGCGACCCTGCCCCTGGCCTGGGCGAGCAGTTCGTCGGCGGCCCAGCGCACGGTGTTGACCAGGTGCGGGGGGTGCTGGGGCGGGATGAGGTCGGCCAGCGCGCCGTTCGGTATCGAGCTGGCCGCCTTGGTCGCCCTGATCCGCAGGGTGGTCACCTTGGCCGCGTGGAAGCGCGTCAGCACCTCGCCGGCCAGGCGCGACTTCCCGACGCCGGCGGGACCGGCGATGACGACGCCCTGCGCGGTCGGGTCGCGGGCGAGCCGGACCAGGTCGTCGAGTTCGTGCCTGCGGCCCGCGAACGGCCAGCGCTTCATGTTGGCCCCCTCGATACCTTATTGTCCTTTTGTGGCGCGATGGGGTGCGAAATTCGATGTCGATTGCCCGAGTTGTGCCCGACCTACTGTCGCACGCGAAGCCGACGGATTACACAGGGTTTTTCTACCCACGCCATTGCGGCCCTATTGGCTGGCCGTCTGCCAGAGTTGCGGGCAGGCTTTGCTGCTGGAGAATCGCGACGAGGTCGACGACCGCGACCCCGACGACCTGCCCGCCCGCCCCGCGCAGGTGCTGTGGCCGCCCTCGGGGCCGCCGATCCGTGCCGAGGTGCCTCCCGTCGTACGGCAGGAGCTCACCCATGCGCGCGCCGGCCTGCGCTCGGGATCGCCCACCTCGGCCGTGCTGCACGTGCGACGGCTGCTCGAGGCGGTGTGCGCCGACCACGGCGTCACGGGCCGCACGCTCTTCCACGCCCTTCGCGAGCTGCGCGACGGCGGCCTGATCGACGGCTGGCTGCTGGCCTGGGCAGAGGAACTGCGCGAGCTCGGCAACGAGGCCGCCCACGTCGGCGCGCACCCGCTCGCCAGGCCGGAGGCGGAGGAGGCGGTGGAGCTGGCCGAGGCCTTCGTCGACTACCTTTACCGTTTCTCCCGCACCTACCAGTCTTTTCGCCGACGACGCGGCAGCTCGAAAACCCGTAATAGCCGAAATGTCCTGCGAGACACCCCAGTGATGCGGATTCTTCGTAAATCACAGGTGGACTTCAGGGCCCATCCCTATCCCCACGATCCGGCCAGAGTGAAATCCAGGACCGCGGTCGCCGACGAGCTCGGCATCCCACCCGAGCGGCTGCTCAAAGCCGTCATCCTCTACCTCGGCGAGCACGCCGTCGTCGCCATCGCCCCCAGCGCCGGCGTCATCGACGAGCGCGCGCTGGCCCGCGCCTTCGGTGCCACCGACGCCAGGGTGGCGCGACTGGCCGACGTCCTGCGCATCGGCGAGACCATCGCCGCCGACATCCTCAGCCCGCTGGCCCTGCCGTACCTGCCGTCGGTGCTGGAGGAAAGCGCCACCGCCGCGGCCTCCGTCTACGTCTCCAGCGGCCGCCACGGCCTCGAACTCGAACTCGACCCGGCCGACCTGGTCCGCCTCACCCGGGCCAGGACCGCCCCGATCGTGAGGTGACCGCGTGACCCGTGTCGTGTTCGAGGGCTCCTTCGACGAGCTGGCCTCCCTGGAAGACTGGCTCCGGGACGCCGGCGGCCTGCGCGGGCGCACCCGCCTGCGCCCCGGACGCCCGGCCGCCGGGCGGATGGGCGGCGAACCGCC
The DNA here is from genome assembly GCF_053605785.1 of Nonomuraea sp. NPDC003754. Lineage (NCBI taxonomy): Bacteria > Bacillati > Actinomycetota > Actinomycetes > Streptosporangiales > Streptosporangiaceae > Nonomuraea > Nonomuraea sp. NPDC003754. The sequence continues at coordinate 24,957 of NZ_JBSGJX010000010.1, read as the reverse complement.
CGACCTCGTCGTGGACGTCGCCTCCCAGGGGCAGGCCACGACGCTGGCCAGAACGGTGGAGTTCTGGCTGCGCACGCGCGGCAGGCAGGTGGCGCTCAGGCTGCGCGTCGGCTCGGAGATCACGGTGGACCTCGACCTGCTGGCCAAGCTGGACACCGAGACCCTCGTCGCCCAGGTGACCGCCCTCCTGCGCGACGCCCTCGACACCGCCGCCGAATGACCCGGATCCCCGCCATCCTCACCGGACCGGCCGCGCCGCAGGCTCACCCCTCGGCGCCTCACGCAGACCGGCCGGGAGGAGGGCGCCGCCGCCACCTGAGCGCCGAGGCGGCGCGGACGGTCGCGGTCGAGATCGCCGACGCCACCTTCGCCGTCGCGCTGGGCCAGTACGGCTATCGCGGTGCGGGTGATCCGCTGCCTGTGGGCCGCGGTCGCAGCCTGACGGGTGGTCATGCCGTAGCGGACGCCGGCCACGCGCGCCCGAACGCGGCGCCGAGGACGGACGCGGCAGAAGGATCAGGCGGTGAAGGCGTGGACGGAGCGCAGCATGCGGGCGGCCACCTGCAGGCCGCGGGAGGCCTCGATCGCGCGGCCCGCGGCGGCCGCCAGGCGGCCGAGCAGGTGCTCCTCGCGTTCGGTGAACCGCCTGCCCGCCACCCACAGGTACGCCTGGTCGCGCGTGGCCAGCGGCACCGGCACCGCCAGGAACCCGGGCCCGCGTACTGACCAGTCCTGCAGCAGCAGCACCGGGTCGGAGGCGTTCGCCAGTTCCTTCAGCACCCCCGACTCCAGCAGCCAGCCGGCCACTCCCAGCGGGTCGCCCGGTGCGAGGAGGACATGGGACGGGTAGGCGAGCTCCTGCAGCGGATCGACGTCCACGAACCCCGCGTACGGCGTGCCGCCCACCGCCGACGCGCATCGCACCACCTGGTCCAGCAGCGCGTCCGGCTCCACATGGGAGAACGACTCGATGAGCTCCTTCACGCAGTCGCTGCTCATGCCTCATCCCCTGATGCAAGGCTCGCCGAGAACGGCGGAGTGTTAACGGGCGGCGACTCGGAGTATTACCGTCGAAACCGCCCTTGGCCACCCCCACAACAGGTAATAGATATTTTCAGCTGAGGCGCGGCCGTAGCAGCAGCCACTCCACGTCGTCGCCGCGCGTGCCGTCCGGCCGGGGGAACAGCTCCCGCTGCAGGCTCTCCCTGGTGAAGCCGACCCGCTGCAGCACCCGCTGGGAGGCGTCGTTGGCGACGTCGGTGCCGGCCACGATCCGGTGCAGCGCCGTGTTCGCGAACGCCCAGTCGACCAGCAGCCGCACCGCCCGCGTCATGAACCCGCGGCCCCGGAACGACGGCCGCAGCGAGTAGCCCACCATCGCCTGCCCGAGCGACGGCGTCACCTGCACGAGCTGGATGTGGCCCGCGAACGCGTCGGTGGCCGCGTCACGGATCGCGAGCTCGGCCCGCTGCCCCGACAGCCACCAGTAGCCGGCGTAGCGGCAGCGGCGCTCGACGACGTCGGCCGTCGGGACGGGACCGATCATCCAGCGGGAGACGCTCTCCTCGCCCACCATGGCCAGGAAGTCGCCGACGTCACGCGGCGCCAGCTGCGCCAGCCGCACCACCCCGTCCGACAGTTCCCCGCCGTCGAGGAACGGCAGGTACTGCTCGGCCGGCTCGCCCGAATCGGCCGCCAGCCTGGCGAACGCCACGAAGTCGGCCGCCCTGCCGTCACGCGTGCGGGTCCGCTCTCTCGCGATGCCCTCCTGCACGTACCCGGCCGCGTAGGCGACCCGCAGGCTGGGCATGTTCTCCACCTCGGCGTGCAGCTCGATGCGCCGCGCCCCCTTGTCGAAGGCCCATTCGCTGGCCGCGCGCGTCGCCGCCGTCGCCACGCCCTTGCCCCTGGCCCACTCCGCCACCCGGTAGCCGATCGACAGCGCCCCGCGCTCGTCGGGCGACCGCAACCCCACCGCGCCCAGGTACTGCCCGCTGCCGGCGTCGACGATCGTGAACTCCGCGCCGCCCTCCGCCCACCGCCGCTGCGCCATCGCCAGATAACCCGCGGCGTCGTCCATCGTGTACGGGATCGGCAACCGGTAGAGGAAACGGGCCGTCTCGTCGTCGGACGAGGCCCGCACGATCGCGGGCAGATCCTCACGGGAGGGGGGACGCAGGATCAGCGCGCCCGTCGAGATCACTTCACGCGGCAACATGGTCCATTGCTATCAATCCCCCTGCCACGTCGGCGAGTCCGGGCCGAGCAGCGCCGCCAGATCCGTCCTGCTGTTCACTCCGAGCTTGCCGTAGACCGACCGCAGGTGGTTGTCCACCGTCCTGATCGACACCACCAGCATCGCCGCGATGTCCTTGCCGGCCAGGCCGGAGGCCGCCAGGCGGGCGATCTCCCTTTCGCGCGGCGTCAGCGCCGGGCCCTCAGGCGCGCCAGCATCGGCGTGCGCGCGCCCTGGCACGCCCCCGCGTACGCCGCCGCCCTGGCCGTGGCGGCCCTGGCCTGGCGCGGCCGGCCCCTGGCCAGGAAGGCGGCCGCGGCCTGCGCGTGGACGTCGCCGGCGTGCAGCACCATGCCGAGGTCGGTGAACCCGGCAGCCACCCGCTCCAGGCCCTCCGCGTCGCCCGCGGCGGCCGCCGCCGCGTGGCCGGCGCAGATCGCCGCGAGCCTTCCATCGTGCCGCGCGGCCACCTCGCCCAGGCGCGCGGCCACCTTCGCCGCCGCGCCGAAACGCACCGCGTCGTGCAGCGCGACCAGCTCGATCCCGTACAAGTCCTGGGCGCGGGCGCGGGCCGCGTGCGACAGCGCCAGCTCCACCGCGTGCGTCAGCCGCCCGCCCGCCGCCGCCACCCAGCGCTGCGCCGCGTCGATGGAGGTCTGCAGCAGGTACACCACGTCCGCGCGGTCCTTCTGGGCCCGTTCCAGCAGCGTCGTGGCGGTGCGCTGGTCGCCGAGCAACGCCGTGCAGTGCGCCAGCTCGGCCACCGCCGGCGCGGTGAAGTGGCCCGCGCCCGCCGGCGTGGCCGCCTCCCTGACGATCGTGGCCGCGTCGGCCACCCTGCCGCGCATCCTGGCGGTCTCGCCGTGCCACTGCAGGAACAGGCGCCGGAACAGCCGCACCGTGCTGTCCTCGCCCAGCAGCTGCTCGCCGTGGACGACCGCCTGCTCGGCCGCGTCCAGGTCGCCGGCGGACAGCTCGGCCAGATAGCGGCCGGCCACCATCGTGAGCACCTCGGACGGAGCCACGTCACGCCACGTCTCCTCCTCCGCCATGCCCCGCTCGGACATCCGCCTGGCCGCCGCGCACCGCCCCATGTACGCCAGGCCGTAGGTGGTGATGCCCAGTGCCATCGCCCTGCCCACCACCGCGCCCGTCCCCTCGTGCGGCCCCCCGGCCAGCATCAGGTCGGCCGCCGCCGCGCACTCGTGCACCTCGCCGCGCAGGATCCGCAGGTTCAGCCGCATGGCCTGCACCATCATCCGCAGCGACGGCTGCTCCAGCGTCGCCTCGGCGGCGTCGAGCACCTCGTCCGCCTCGCCCGGCCTGCGCAGCCCGACGTTCAGGTTCCAGGCACGCCGCATCGCCAGCCGCGCCCGCACCTGCGGAGCGCACGGCTCGTCCCACACCGAGGTCAGCGCCGCCTCCGAATCGGCGAACCGCTCCGAGAACGACAGCACGTCCGCCAGCGTGGCCGCCGCCTCCGCGCCGCCGCCCGCGTTCAGCGCCGCCCAGCCCAGCCGCGCGGCCAGGGAGGCGTCGTGCGCCGCCCACGCGATCTCGCAGCCCGACAGCAGCTGCGCCGGATCCTTCGCGGTGCCGCTCTCCAGCCGCCACATCGCCGTCCGCACCACGTCGTCGCGCCGCCTGCCGCCGCTGCCGCCGCTACCGCCGGTGGCCTCCAGCGCCTCGGCCAGCCGGCGGTAGCGGCGGCGGGTACGCAGCAGCGGGCTGCGCGCCCTGGCCGCCTCGCCGTACAGGGGGTGGGCCAGGCGCACCAGCGTCCGCCTGCCGTCCACCAGCACCCTGATGAGGTCCTTGGCCTCCAGCGCCTCCACCGCCGCCGCCGACACCAGGCCGGCCAGCAACCGCGCGCCCAGCGGCTCGCCCAGCGCGACGTACTCCATCGCCTCCTCCTCGGCCGCCTCCAGCCTGCCGATGCGGGCGGCCACCAGCTCGGCCAGCGGGGGAGCGACCGGCGGCGCCGACTGCAGCCGCCACAGCCCCTGCACCCGCACCAGCGCCCCCGCGTCCAGCGCGCCCGCCACCAGCTCCCGCAGGAACAGCGCGTTGCCGCCGGTCAGCCGGTGCAGCCTGGCCGCGCTCTGCGAGTCCACCGGATCGCCCAGCACGCCCGCCAGGATGCGGGCCACCTCGTGCCGGCTCAGCGGCGCCAGCTCCATCCTGACCAGCCCCAGGTCCTTCCACAGCGTCACCACCGCCTCCGGCGCCGGCTCGCCGCCGCGCAGCGTCAGCAGCAGCTGCGCGGCCGAGTCCTGCGCCAGGTGGTGCAGGACCGCCGCCGACCCGGAATCCAGCAGGTGGGCGTCGTCGACCAGAACCAACGGCCGCCGCTCGGTCCCCACCAGCGTGTCGGAGATCCACTTCAGCGGGTTGGCGCCCTGGGGGAGCGCGGCGGGCAGCAGGTGGGCCAGCGCCCCGAAGGGAAGCCCGCGCGCCGCCATCGAGGCGATGGCGTGCACCGCCGTACGGCCGCGCGAGCGCAGCGAGGTCACCACCTCCATCGCCAGCCTGCTCTTGCCCACGCCCGCCGCCCCGACGATCGCCACGCCGCAGGTCGCGGGATCGTTCATGAGCGTCAGCAACCGGTCGGTCTCCTCGACCCGGCCGGCGAAGGGCCACCGCGTTGCCACGTGAGGGATGTTACGGTCAAGAAGGGCCCAGATACAGGGGGTTGCGACAGGCCTAGCGACCCCCCGATTCGCCCTATCCTCATGCCCATGGGTTTTCGCAGGCACGGGCCGTTCCAGGTAGGGGATCAGGTGCAGCTCACCGACCCCAAGAACAAGCGCCACACGATCACGCTCAAGCAGGACGGGGTCTTCCACACGCACAAGGGGGCGATCCCGCACAGCGACCTGATCGGCCAGCCCGAAGGCTCGGTGGTGCGCTCCTCGGGCGGCACCCAGTATCTGGCCTTCCGCCACCTGCTGCAGGACTACACGCTGTCCATGCCGCGCGGCGCAGCCGTCATCTACCCCAAGGACGCCGCCCAGATCGTCGGCATGGCCGACATCTTCCCCGGGGCGCGCGTCATCGAGGCCGGTGTCGGCTCGGGCGCGCTGACCTGCTTCCTGCTGCGCGCCGTCGGCGCCGAGGGCAAGGTCACCTCCTACGAGCGGCGCCAGGAGTTCGCCGACGTCGCCCGCAAGAACGTCGAGAAGTTCTTCGGCGGCGAGATGGACAGCTGGCGCCTGGTCGTCGGCGACCTCAACGACTCCATCGACGAGAGCGACGTCGACCGGGTCATCCTCGACATGCTCGCCCCGTGGGAGTGCGTCGACGCGGTCGCCAAGGCCCTCACCCCCGGTGGCGTGATCTGCGTCTACGTCGCCACGACCACCCAGATGTCGAAGACGGTGGAAACCCTGCGGGAGCACGGGAGTTTCACCGAGCCCCACGCGTGGGAGACCCTGGTTCGCGACTGGCATGTCGAGGGACTCGCCGTCCGCCCAGATCACCGCATGATCGGGCACACCGGCTTCCTCGTCACCGCCCGCCGCATGGCGGACGGCGTCACGCCCCCGCCAAGGCGCAGACGACCGAAGGGGACCACCGAAGAACTATGACGATTTGGCCACGGCGGTGCCTTGGTGCGTGACACGGGAACAGATGACCGTGTTCATATGCTGGAACTACTAAACACGCCCGCGGGATTTATTCACCGAATACCGAATGTCACTCTACGAACACTTTCCGGCAAGGTAGCGGAAAGCCGGGAGATGGGTAAGGTCCTTAGTAGTCGCTCTCGACTGGGAAGGAGGTGACGGGGCGTGGCAGCTCGCGATGATGCAGAGGCTCGAGCCGCGCAGCGCGAACGGGAGGTCGCTGATCTTTCAACACAGGTCTCCTTCCTGCAGGAGGAGATCACCGCGCTGCGGAGGAAGCTGGCCGAGTCACCCCGTCAGGCCAGGGTCCTCGAGGAGCGTCTCCACGAGGCGCAGGCCAACCTTGCCGCGGTGACCAGCCAGAACGAACGGCTGGTCGCCACACTCAAGGAGGCCAGGGACCAGATCGTGGCTCTGAAGGAGGAGGTCGACCGGCTGGCCCAGCCGCCATCCGGCTTCGGCGTCTTCCTCGAGGCCAGAGAAGACGGCACGGTGGAGGTCTTCACCGGCGGCCGCAAGCTGCGGGTCAACGTCAGTCCCGCGGTCGATGTCGACATGCTCAGGCGTGGCCAGGAGGTCATGCTCAACGAGGCGCTCAACGTGGTCGAGGCGCTCGGCTACGAAGAGGTCGGCGAGATCGTGATGCTCAAGGAGCTGCTCGAAGACGGCGAGCGCGCCCTGGTCATCTCCCACGCCGACGAGGAGCGCGTCGTACGCCTGGCCGAATCGCTGCTCGGCCAGCCGGTGCGCGCCGGCGACTCCCTGCTGCTGGAGCCCCGCTCCGGCTACGTCTACGAGCGCATACCCAAGTCCGAAGTGGAAGAGCTGGTCCTCGAAGAGGTCCCCGACATCTCCTACGAGGAGATCGGCGGCCTCATGCGGCAGATCGAGCAGATCAGGGACGCCATCGAGCTGCCCTACCTGCACGCCGACCTGTTCCGCGAGCACAAGCTCCGCCCGCCCAAGGGCGTGCTGCTGTACGGCCCGCCCGGATGCGGCAAGACGCTCATCGCCAAGGCCGTCGCCAACTCCCTGGCCAAGCAGGTCGCGGAGAAGACCGGCCAGTCCGGCAAGAGCTTCTTCCTCAACATCAAGGGCCCGGAGCTCCTCAACAAGTACGTCGGCGAGACCGAGCGGCACATCCGCCTGGTCTTCCAGCGCGCACGGGAGAAGGCCTCCGAGGGCACCCCGGTGATCGTGTTCTTCGACGAGATGGACTCGATCTTCCGCACCCGAGGCTCGGGCGTCTCCTCCGACGTCGAGAACACCATCGTCCCGCAGCTGCTGTCGGAGATCGACGGCGTCGAGGGACTGGAGAACGTCATCGTCATCGGCGCCTCCAACCGCGAAGACATGATCGACCCGGCGATCCTGCGGCCAGGCCGCCTGGACGTCAAGATCAAGATCGAGCGGCCGGACGCCGAGGCGGCCAAGGACATCTTCTCCAAGTACCTCATCGCCGACCTCCCGCTGCACCCGGACGACCTGGCAGAGCACTCCGACTCCCGCGAGTCGACGATCGCGGGAATGATCCAGAGCGTCGTGGAGCGCATGTACTCCGAGAGCGAAGAGAACCGCTTCCTCGAGGTGACCTACGCCAACGGCGACAAGGAAGTCCTCTACTTCAAGGACTTCAACTCCGGCGCGATGATCCAGAACATCGTCGACCGGGGCAAGAAGATGGCCATCAAGCAGTTCCTCGAGTCCGGGCAGAAGGGCCTGCGGGTGCAGCACCTGCTGGCGGCCTGCGTGGACGAGTTCTCCGAGAACGAGGACCTGCCCAACACCACCAACCCCGACGACTGGGCCCGCATCTCCGGCAAGAAGGGCGAGCGGATCGTCTACATCCGCACGCTGGTCTCCGGCAAGCAGGGCACCGAGGCCGGCCGGTCGATCGACACGGTCGCCAACACCGGCCAGTACCTGTAAACGGTCCCACCGCCGAAGGGCCGCTCCCGCACCGGGAGCGGCCCTCCGCGTTTCCCGGGGCCGGATGACAGGGCCGCGGGAACACGTGTGGCGGGCCGCCGTCACGGCGACCCGCCACCCGCGTCCTACCCCGTCAGCCGACCTCGACGCTCTCCAGCACGCCGAGCGCGTCCGGCACCAGCACCGCGGCCGAGTGGTAGGCCGACACCAGGTACGACATCACCGCCCGGTCGCTGATGCCGGCCAGCCGCACCGACACCCCTGGCTCCCACTCGTCCGGCAGGCCCGTACGGCGCAGCCCCACCACGCCCTGGTCGTCCTGACCCAGGCGCATCGCCATGATCGAGGTCAGCCCCCGATCCGAGATCGGGATCTTGTCGCACGGCAGCACCGGCACACCCCGCCAGGCGATCACCGTCCCGCCCGGCACCTCCGCCGTCGACGGGTACACCCCGCGCGCGTTGCACTGCCTGCCGAAGGCCGCGATCGCCCGCGGATGCGCCAGGAAACAGTGCGTCTTGCGGCGCCGGGCCAGCAGATCGTCCAGATCGTCCGGCGTCGGAGGACCGGACCTGGTGTGCAGCCGCTGCCGCAGATCGGCGTTGTGCAACAGCCCGAACTCCCGGTTGTTGACCAGTTCGTGCTCCTGCCGCTCCCGCAGCGCCGCCACCGTCAACCGCACCTGCTGCTCCACCTGATCCATCGGATCGCTGTACAGGTCGGCCACCCTGGTGTGGATCCGCAGGACCGTCTGCGCCACACTCAGCTCGTACACCCGGGGCGCCAGGTCGTAGTCGACGAACGTGCCCGGCAGCAGCGCCTCGCCCACGTGCCCGGCCGACAGCGCCACCTCCGCCTCGCCGTGCCTGTTCTGCGGCCTGGCCGTACCCGAAGGCGCCAGATGCGCGGCCAGGCTGGGGGAGCGGTCCAGCAGCGCCCGCCACGCCGGGCCGGGCAGCGCCAGCACCGTGGCCGCCGTGACCGTCCGCACCGTGTACGGCCAGCCGGGCGAGCCGCCCGCCAGCAGCGCGTCGCCCAGATGGTCGCCGTCGGCCAGCCGGCCCAGCTCGGCCCGGCCGTCGTAGGCGCCCTGCACCGACGTGGCCAGCTTGCCGTGCGCCACCAGCAGCAGCTCCTCGACCGGCGCGCCCTCCTCGGCGATCACCTGCCCTGGCTCGTACTCCCGCTGCTCGAACAACGCCGCCAGCTCCGCCAGCACCTCGGCGTCGGCGAACCCCCGCAACGCGGGCAGCTCGCACAGCTCGCCGGGCACCACCCGCACGTCGGCGCCGGTCGAGACGAAACTCACCCGGCCGTCACCGACCCGGTAGGACAGGCGACGGTTGACCCGGAAGGCGCCACCCGTCACCTCGATCCACGGCAGCACCCGCAGCAGATGCCGCGGGGTGATCTCCTGCATGAACGGCACGGACTTGGTGGTCGTCGCCAGATTCCTGGCCGCCGCCGTGCTCAGGCTCAACGTGGTCACGAGGCGACCCTCCCCAGCAGCGTCCCGATCCTGGTGCCGGCCGTGCCCAGCCCGGTCGGGCCGGCCACCCACCGGGTGCCCCTCAACGTCGGCTCGTCATAGCGCCTGCACTCCCGGTGCCAGCGCAGGATGGCCGCCATCCAGTCCTGCAGCTCGACCACGTACGCGGCCACCGACGCCCGCACGTCCGCATCGGCGTCGACGCCGACGAGCAGCGCCGGCAGATCCACCTCGGCCGCCTTCTGGAACTGCCGCATCCTGGCCGCCATCAGCGAGCCCACCAGTTCGGCAGCCCTGGGCGCGTCGCAGTCGAAGAACGTCTGCATCACCAGCACCATGTTGTGCAGCTCGCCCTCGAACTCGATCTCCTTCTGGTAGGAGAACAGGTCGTTGAGCAGGCAGGCGTAGTCCTGCGCCGCGTCGACCAGCGCCGTCATCGGCCGCGACCCCCACACCCGCGCGGGGATCGAGCGCCCAGGCTCCAGCCGCGCCAGCGCCATCGTCATGTCCGAACCGAACGTCCTGCGCCGCATCTCCAGGTAGTCGACCGGATCGGGCACCCGGTTCTGGATGTGGTTGGCCAGCTCCCACACCCAGCTGTCGGTCATCCGCTCGACCGCCGACCTGAACTCCGCCCGCTGGTCCGGCGCCATCGGCTCGGCCGTACGGAGCCACAGATCGGCCAGGCCACGCTCCACCGGATTGGCCGCCACCGCCGTCACCACCAGATCCAGCGGCATGAACGCCGACAGGCGCCGGTTGAACGCCTTGGCCCCCACGAAGTCCTTCGACCGGCCGAACACCGCCGGCAGGTAGTCGTCGCCGTAGGTGCCCCAGCTCAGCCAGTCGGTCGCCAGCACCAGCGCCTCCAGGCCCGCGTCCGGATCGATGCCCGCCGCGCACAACGCCAGGTCGTAGCCGTCGTGACCGGCCCGGTCCCACACCAGCGTGTAGAAGCCCATCGCCTCGGCGAAGTCGAGCGTCGCCCGGCGCGCCGCCTCCAGGTGCGGGTTGTCCCGCACCGCGAACGGCATGGGGATCTCCGGCAGCGGCAGCGGACCCACCCGCTGGTACGGCACGTGCACGTGGTTGCGCAGCCCGCCCGGCCCCATGACATGGCGCGGCGAGACGCGCAACCCCGTCCGGCCACCGCCGTTCATGTACCGGTTGGAGCGCATGTGCCACTCGTGGCCGCCCGACTGCCAGTCCTGCAGCCCCCGCGCGTAACGCAGCACCGCCTCCTGCTCGTGCGGCAGCAGCGCCTGCTCGGCGAACAGCACCGGCAGCTCGGTGAACGTCGTGTGCTCGAACACGTGCAGGCGAGAGGTCAGCAGATCATTGGTGATCTCCGCCGCCTTCTGCGTGTCACAGCCGAGGAAGCGCTCCACCACCAGCACGCAGTTGGACAGCTCGCCCTCCTCCTCCACCTCGCGCTGGTAGGAGAACAGGTCGTTGCGCAGGTGCACCGCGTCGGCGAACGTCTCCGTCAGCACCCTGACCGGACGGCTGCCCGCCACCCGCTCCGGCACCTCCGCGCCCACCGCGTGCTCGACCAGGCACGCCGACCACGGAGCGCCGCCCACCTTGCGGCGCTCCTCGATGTACTCGATCGGGTTGGAGACCTGGCCGTCCTCGATGTGGAACAGCTCCCACATCGACTCCTGCATCAGCTCGTGGTTGGCCCTGGTGAAGCGCTCCCGCCACCGGTCCGACATGCCGGGCACGGTACGCGCCCACAGATCCCGCAACCCCTTCTCCGCCGGGTTGGACGGCTCCGGCGGATCGTCGGTCATGAACAGATCGAGCCGATCCAGATACGCCTGGGCGCCCGCCACGTCCCTCGTCCGCTTGAAGATCTCCAGGAAGTGGTCGTCGAAGAAGAACACCCACACGTACCAGTCGGTGACCAGGTCCAGCTCTTCGGCGTCGCACTCCGGATGGGTGTAGGCGCACAGCAGGCCGTAGTCCATGCCGTCGAACCTGCGCTCCTCCCAGATCTCCGGATCGTCCAGCATGCCCATCTCCCGCGCCCACTCCTTGGTGTGGACGCGGGCCGACTCGACATGCGGATTCAGCCTGGCCGGATACGGGCAGTAGAAGTCGGGCAGCTCGAAGGGCCCCATCAGCCGACTTCGACGCTTTCCAGGATGCCCAGCGCGTCGGGCACCAGCACCGCCGCCGAGTAGTACGTCGTCACCAGGTAGGAGATGACCGCCTGGTCGTTGATGCCCATGAACCGCACCGACAGGCCCGGCTGGTACTCGTCCGGCAGACCCGTCCGGTGCAGGCCGATCACGCCCTGGTTCGCCTCGCCCAGCCGCATCGCCATGATCGAGGTGACGCCCCTGTCGCTCACCGGGATCTTGTTACAGGGCAGCACCGGAATGCCCCGCCAGGCCGGCACGCTCTGCCCCCCGTACTCGGTGTTGGCCGGGTACAGGCCACGGGCGTTGCACTCGCGGGCGAAGGCCGCGATCGCCCGCGGATGGGCCAGGAAGACCGCCGGGTCCTTCCACACCTTGGCCAGCAGCTCGTCCATGTCGTCCGGCGTCGGCGGGCCGCTGCGCGTGTGGACGCGCTGCTTCAGGTCGGCGTTGTGCAGCAGGCCGAACTCCCTGTTGTTGACCAGCTCGTCCTCCTGCCGCTCCCGCAACGCCTCGATGGTCAGCCGCAGCTGCTGCTCGGTCTGGTTCATCGGCTCGTTGTACAGATCGGCCACCCGCGTGTGCACCCGCAGGATCGTCTGCGCCACGCTCAGCTCGTACTGCCTGGGCGCCAGCTCGTAGTCGACGAACGTGCCCGGCAGCCGCGGCTCGCCCACATGGCCGGCCGCCAGCGCGATGGCCGCCTCACCGTGGGCGTTCTGCTCGTGCCCGTCGCTGCTCGCCACGCTCTCCAGCCGCTCGCGCAACGGCTCCCACAGCGCCCTGACCTCGGCCAGCGCCTGGGCCGACAGCGTCAGCACCGTGCACGCCGTCACCGCCGTCGCCGTGTAGTCCCACTGGCCCTCCTGGGAGACCAGGACCTCCTCGCCCAGGTAGTCGCCGTCGGCCAGCACCCCCAGCACCGTCTCGTGGTCGTAGGCGCCCGGCGCGACCTTGCGGACCTTGCCGTGGGCGATCAGCACGACCGCGTCGCGCGGACGGCCCGCCTCCACGATCGTCTCGCCCGGCTCCACCTCCCGCTGGGTGAAGCGGCCCGCCAGCGCCGCCAGCGCGTCGTGGTCGTCGAAGCCGCGCAGCGCGGGCAGCTCGGTCAGCTCGCCGGGGATGACGCGGATGCTCGCCCCCGTCGAGGTGAAGGTCACCCGCCCGTCTCCCACCGCGTACGTCAGCCGCCTGTTGACCCGGTAGACGCCGCCGATCGCCTGCACCCACGGCAGCGCCCGCAGCAGGTGCCGCGAGGTGATCTCCTGCATCTGCGGCACCGACTTGGTCGTCGTCGCCAGGTTGCGTGCCGCCGCTGTACTGAGGCTGAGCTGGTCGTCGGTCATTCCCTCACCTGTTCGCTCGGAGATGTGGCCACGTAAAGTTATCTACTGAACACGCAAAGTAAAACCCTGTTGGCAGCAAAGTCTCAGGGGACACATGGAACCCAACCGTCACAAGATCGCGTCAAAGGGGCGTGCGCAGACGACCAATGGCCGCGAGGCCCGCTCATCCGGGCGGCAGGCTCGCGGAACTCGACCTCCTCCGCTTCATCGCCGCCATGGCCGTCCTCGCCTTCCACTTCTTCGTCGCCTTCGCCTCCGTCTGGGGACAGCGGCCCTCGACGCTCTTCCCCTGGATCGCTCCCGTGGCCGGCCTCGGCATCCTCGGCGTCGAACTGTTCTTCGTCATCAGCGGCTTCGTCATCCTCATGACCGTGTGGGGGCGCGGGCTCGGCGCGTTCGCCTGGTCCAGGTTCGTCCGGCTGTACCCGGCCTACTGGGTCAGCCTGGCCGCCGTCGCGCTGGTGTACGGCGTGCTCGCCGCCAAGCCCCTCGACCCGAAGCTGTCGGTCTCCGGCTACCTGGTCAACGCCACCATGCTCCAGCGCCTGTTCGACGTGACCGACGCCATGGGGGTCTACTGGTCACTGTGGGCCGAGCTGCGCTTCTACCTGCTCATCTCGGTCGTGGTGATCGTCGGCGTCACCTACCGGCGGATCCTGGTCTTCATGAGCGTCTGGCTCGCCGCCGCCCTGGCGCTCGTCGTCCCCCGCTGGTTCGGCCTCGAGACGGCCCTGCTCGACAACGAGATCCTCGCCGAGACCGTCATGCCCGCCTACGCCGGATACTTCGTCGCCGGCATGGCCCTCTACCTCATCCACCGGCACGGCTCGGCCTGGCTGCCCTGGCTGCTGTTCGGCCTGTCATGGGTCCTGGCCATCGACTCGGCCATCGGCCGCGTCGCCAGGCGCATCGAGGCGGCGGGCTTCGCGGCCATGCCCGTCACCGAGACGGGCGTGGTCTTCACCATCACGCTGATCTTCGCCGTCATGGCCATGGTCGCGCTCGGCTACTTCCGCATGCCGTCCTCGCCCGTCCTGACCGCGCTCGGCGGCACCACCTACCCGCTCTACCTCTTCCACAGCGTCGTGGCCGTCGCCCTCATCCCGCCCCTCGTCGGCACCATGCCCGCATGGGCGCTGGGCGCGCTCGCCACCTTCATCACCCTCCTCTTGTCGTATCTTGTCTATTCCTGTGCCGAACGTCCTATTCAGCGGCTTCTGCGGCCACGCCGCACCCCGCAAAGCCCGCCAATGCCCGCCGTACGGGTGGAAAAGGCGTCGGTGCCATAACTCTGTGGCCCTGAGGGACTGTGAAGGGCATAGGCTCGGGCATATAAACGGCGGATAGACAGACCGGACTCTGTAGGCCGGACCACGAGAGGTGCGCATGACGGTGCGTCGGGTGATGGGCATCGAGACCGAGTACGGGATCTCCGTACCCGGCCAGCCGGGCGCCAACGCGATGGTGACCTCCTCCCAGGTCGTGAACGCCTACCTGGCCGCCTCGGCCGCCAGGGCGCGCAGGGCGCGCTGGGACTTCGAGGAGGAGAACCCGCTCCGCGACGCCCGTGGCTTCGACCTCGCCCGCGAGGTCGCCGACCCCAGCCAGCTGACCGACGAGGACCTCGGCCTGGCCAACGTCATCCTCACCAACGGCGCCCGCCTCTACGTCGACCACGCCCACCCCGAGTACTCCACGCCCGAGGTCACCAACCCGCGTGCCGCCGTCATCTGGGACAAGGCGGGCGAAAGGGTCATGTACGACGCCACCATGCGCGCCTCGTCCATCCCCACCAACGCCCCCATCCAGCTCTACAAGAACAACACCGACGCCAAGGGCGCCTCCTACGGCTGCCACGAGAACTACCTCATGCGGCGCGCCACCCCCTTCGCCGACATCGTCCGCCACCTGACCCCCTTCTTCGTCTCCCGGCAGGTCGTCGTCGGCGCCGGCAAGGTCGGCATCGGGCAGGACTCCCGCGGCGAAGGCTTCCAGATCAGCCAGCGCGCCGACTTCTTCGAGGTCGAGGTCGGGCTGGAGACCACGCTCAAGCGGCCCATCATCAACACCCGCGACGAGCCGCACGCCGACCCGGAGAAGTACCGCAGGCTCCACGTCATCATCGGCGACGCCAACATGTCGGAAATTTCGACATATCTGAAGCTCGGGACCACGGCCCTCGTCCTCGCCATGATCGAGGACAACTTCCTCACCCGCGACCTCGCCGTCGAAAACCCCGTCCAGGCCCTGCGCGCCGTCTCCCACGACCCCACCTGCCGCTACGAGATCCCCATGCGCGACGGGCGCAAGCTCACCGCCATCCAGCTGCAGATGGAATACCTCGAACAGGCCCGCAAGTACGTCGAGGAACGCGGCACCGCCACCGAGGAGATGAACAAGGACATCCTCGACCGCTGGGAATCCGTCCTCACCCGCCTGGCCGAAGACCCCATGCAGCTCGCCCGCGAACTCGACTGGGTCGCCAAGCTCGAACTCCTCGAGGGCTACCGCACCCGCGACGGCCTCGCCTGGTCCCACCCCAGACTCCAGCTCGTCGACCTCCAGTACTCCGACATCAGGCCCGACCGCGGCCTCTACAACCGCCTCGTCGCCCGCGGACGCATGCAGCGCCTCGTCACCGAGGAACAGGTCCAGCGCGCCGTCGAGAACCCGCCCACCGACACCCGCGCCTACTTCCGCGGCCGCTGCCTGCGCCAGTACAGCGAATCCGTCGCCGCCGCCTCCTGGGACTCCGTCATCTTCGACATCCCGGGCCGCGAATCCCTTCAGCGCGTGCCCACCCTCGAGCCGCTGCGCGGCACCAAGAGCCACGTCGGCGAGCTCTTCGACCGCTGCCGCACCGCCGCCGACCTCGTCGCCGCCCTCACCGGGAGCGAATGATCCAGCGCCGCCCCCGGCCGTCCCCGGCAGGGTGGAGGTTCACCTGGGAGGCCTGCCGTATCTCCGCCCATTCCGGCGGCCCCTGGTGGTCCCTGGAAGGGTGGGGCTCACCCGGGAGGCTTGCTGTATCTCCACCCATCCCCGGCGGCCCTGGTGGTCCCTGGAGGGGTCTCCAGGGAGGTCCCACCCACGCCGGTCAGGCCGGCCAGCGTGGATGGCCGGACGTGCGCGCCCACCGCGTCCCAGAGGCGCCGAGGGGCCGAACCAGAGCAGGGGGTCGAGGTGTTGCCACGGGCGAAGCCGCGTCGGTCGCGTGTGGCCAGGCCCGGCGGTTCCCGGGCGGATCGTCGCGGGGTGGGCGGCGCAGGTGGGGAGGGGAGGCGCGTTGCCCCTGTCCACGGTGATCGCCGAACGGGCGCCGTCGCGGCGCGCCACCACGCGCCCCGAGAAGCGCACGGAGGACCACGGCGGCGCACGACGGCGGTCGGCGCCCTCCCGTGCGGAGCCGTACGGGCCGGATCGGCCGCGGACGGCGCCCCTGCGGCTCCAGTAGCGAGATGCCCAGATTCATCCCAGTCAACAGTTCACGAAGATCGCCGGACTCGGCGCGCGAAATGTCGCCCGGTTCGGGGAAGATAGCCAGTAGAGGCAGTCCCCCAAGCGGAGGAAGATCATGGCGAACAGGGACACCGGCGGTCAGAAGCAGACTGGTCGTCGCGAGACCGAGGTCGAGGAGACCGAGGCCTCGGCGGCCGGCGATGTGCAGGAGCGCCAGGAGAAGCTGACCGACGACGTCGACGCGATTCTGGACGAAATCGACGAAGTTCTCGAAGAGAACGCAGAGGAATTCGTGCGCAGCTACGTCCAAAAGGGCGGGGAGTAGGGCAAAGCGGACACCGAGAGGGGTGGAAGTGCCCGACGGGGGTAAGCGGTGCCCGGATTGTGGTGAGACCAAGGCGGTCTCCGAGTTCGGGCTCAACAAGCGCATGGCCGACGGCCTCGCGCGGTACTGCAAAGCCTGCTTTCGGGCGAAATATGCCAAGAGTTATCGCAAGCGCAAGGCTGCGCAGGGCAAGGCTGTGCGCGAGCGGGTCGAGGTCCCCGAAGGGCACAAACGGTGCCCGCGGTGTGAGCAGATCAAAGAAGTGGCTGAGTTCGGACGGAACCGATCGGAGAAGTCGGGACTGACCGCCTACTGCAAGCCGTGTCACACGCAGACCATGCGTGAGATCAAGATCAAGAACTACGGCAGCGAGAGGAACTATCACCTCAAGCGCCGCTACGGCATCACCGAGGACGACTACGAGCGGATGCTCGCCCGGCAGGGCGGGCTCTGCGCCATCTGTCAGGTGGTGCCGGGCACGCACGTCGACCACTGCCACGCGAGCGGCCTGGTGCGCGGCGTGCTGTGCTTCAACTGCAACAACGCGCTGGGTCACTTCCAGGACGACGTCGTGCTCATGGAGGTGGCGGCGCACTATCTCGACGGGGTGGTGCTCTGGCCGGATTTCGTGATCCCGCCCGAGCGCGGGAGCGGGCCGGTGGCGCCGACGCGGACCTATCACCTGTCGCGGCGCTACGGGATGCGCCATGAGGACGTGGAGCGGATGATCGGCGACCAGCACGGGTTGTGCGCGGTCTGCTGGGATCGCCCGCCGGAGCATGTGGATCACTGTCATCGCTCGGGTGCGGTGCGGTTCGCGTTGTGCCTGCCGTGCAATACGGGGATCGGCCAGTTCAGGGATGACGCGACGGTCGTGTGGCGGGCGGTCGCGTATCTGGAGGCGACCTTCGTGGAGTGGGAGCTCGACGAGGAGGAACTGGAGGAGTTGGCTCGCCTGGAGGACGCGCGGTGGTCGGAGTTCCTGTCGCGGGCGGTGCCGGTCTAGCGGCGGGGTCGCGGGCCGGTTCGGTTCGGTTCTAGGCGTATTCGACGGAGACGCCGAGGAGGCGGACGGGGCGGTCGTGCGGGAAGCGGCCGAAGATCGTGTGGGCGGTCTGTTCGATGGTGTCCGCGTCGAGGGTGGGCTCGGGGAGTTTGGCCTGCTTGGTGTGGGTGGTGAAGGGGGAGAAGCGGACCTTCACCGTGACGCGGATGATGGGGCGGCCGTCGGTCTCGCCGGCCAGGCGGCGGGCGAGGGTGGTGATGTGGTCGCGCATGGCGGCCGGGTCGGTGAGGTCGCGGGTGAAGGTGGTCTCGTGGCTGTGGCCGCGCGGGACCCAGGGGGTGCTGGTGACGGTGGTCTCGCCCTTGCCGAGGGCGAGGTAGCGCAGCCAGGGGCCGTTGGTGGGCCCGAAGTGGGCGGCCAGGTGGGCGGGGTCGGCGGCGGCGAGCTGGGCGACGGTGTGGAGGCCGAGGTCGGCGAGTTTCCGGCCGGTTTTGGGGCCGATTCCCCAGAGGGCGGTGGTGGGGCGCTCGCCCATGGTGGTGTGCCAGGTGTCGGTGGTGAGCCGTGAGACGCCTGCCGGCTTGTGGGCCTGGGCGGCGAGTTTGGCCTGGTGCTTGTTGTCGCCGATGCCGATGGAGCAGGTGAGTCCGGTGGCGTCGGTGACGGCGTGCTGGATGTCCCGGGCGAGCGTTTCGGGGTCGTCGGTGGTGGCGCCGAGGAAGGCCTCGTCGAGGCCCCAGACTTCGACGGTGACGGGGAAGGTGCGCAGGACGGCCATGACGGCGGCGCTGGCGGCTTCGTAGGCGGGTGGGTCGGTGGGCAGGTAGACGGCGTCGGGGCAGCGTCTGTGGGCGGTGCGCATGGGGATGCCGGAGTGCACGCCGTACTGGCGGGCCTCGTAGGAGGCGGTGGCGACGACGGTGCGGGGGGTGGTGGGGTCGCCGTTGCCGCCGATGACGACCGGGCGGCCGTGGAGTTCTGGGTTGCGCAGGATCTCGACGGCGGCCATGAAGGCGTCGAGGTCGACGTGGAGCACCCAGTCCCGCATGGGGTCCAGTATGACCGGGGGCGGTGGGGCGGGCCTCGGGTGTCGTGGGGAGGGCCGGTGCCGGCGGGGGTGTCGTCGTTGTGGCGGGCGGCAGATGGTTCGCGCTGAGCTGATCGTGGGAAGTGCATGCAACAGCACAACATGAGTAGGGTCTGGCCTAAGGACACTGAGGTTTTTGGAGGGAGTCGCGTGGCACCGCACAGGGATCTGCCCGCCGGCTTGATGAGCCAGCTCTTCGTGAACAACGGAAGTTCCTCGTTCTCCGAGTTCGTCGGCAGGCATGCTCCTGACCTGCTGCCGACGCGCGCACAGACGCTGGCCACGCCGATCGGTGACCAGGTTCCGCACGCGACCACGATCGTCGCCGCGACCTGCGCCGGCGGGGTGGTGATGGCCGGTGACCGCCGGGCCACGTCGGGAAACGTGATCTCGCAGCGCGACATCCAGAAGGTGTTCAGGACCGACGACTATTCCTGCATGGGGATCGCGGGTACGGCCAGCACGGGCATCGAGATGGCCAGGCTGTACCGGGTGGAGCTGGAGCACTACGAGAAGATGGAGGGTCGCACGCTGTCGGTGGCCGGTAAGGCCAACAGGCTGGCGACGATGATCCGCGGCAACCTGGCGATGGCGATGCAGGGCCTGGTGGTGGTGCCGCTGTTCGCCGCCTACGACGAGCAGCGGGACGCGGGGCGGATCTTCGGCTACGACGTGGCGGGCGGCCCGTACGAGCGGGACAGGTTCGACGCGATCGGCTCGGGTTCGATCTTCGCGCGTGGTGCGTTGAAGAAGCTGTACCGGGACAACGCGTCGGCCGACGACATCGTGATGGCGACGATCCAGGCGTTGTACGACGCCGCGGACGACGACTCGGCCACCGGTGGGCCGGATGTGACCAGGAAGATCTGGCCCGTGGTCGCGGTCGTCGACGCCGACGGTTTCCGTCGCCTGAGTGACGACGAGGTCGCCGCCGTGGTCGAGCGGATGCTCGCGGAGCGGATGATCTCCCCTGACGGTCCCATCGCCCCGCTGTCCTAGAAAGGACCTCCCGACATGTCCATGCCTTTTGGATATGCGTCGCCCGAGCAGATCATGCGCGACAAGGCGGACTACGCGCGTAAGGGCATCGCGCGTGGCCGCAGCGTGGTGGTGCTGCAGTATGTCGACGGCATCCTGTTCGTGGCGCCGAATCCTTCGCGTGCGCTGCACAAGGTGAGCGAGATCTATGACCGGATCGGGTTCGCCGCGGTCGGCCGCTACAACGAGTTCGAGGAGTTGCGGCTGGGCGGCATCCGTTATGCCGACATCAACGGCTACACCTATGACCGTTCCGATGTGACGGGTCGTGGGCTGGCCAACCTGTACGCCTCCAACCTGGGCCGGATCTTCACCGAGTCGATCAAGTCGCTCGAGGTGGAGGTGGTGGTGGCCGAGGTGGGCGACACGCCCGACGGTGATGCGATCTACCGGTTGACCTTCGACGGTTCGGTGTTCGACGAGCACGGTTTCGCCGCGATGGGCGGTCAGGCGGAGGCGGTGGCGACCCGGCTGAAGGAGCGTTACAAGGAGGGCATGCCGCTGGCCGAGGCGCTGGAGGTGGCGCTGGCGGCGCTGACGGAGCCGGGCGGTGAGCGGCCGCCGGCGGGTCAGCTGGAGGTGGCGGTGCTCGACCGTAACCGGGAGCACCGCAAGTTCCTGCGGCTGACGGGGCGGCGGCTGGAGCGGTTGCTGCAGGAGGCGCCCGCGGCCGCGCCGCCGGCCGAGGCTCCGCCGACGGCGCCGGAGGCCGGTGCCGACGACGGCACCGAGTAGCCGCCGGCGGGCGCGTGGCGCCCGTTCGTGACAGTTCTGTACGGCAAGCCGCACCACGGCCACCGGGGTCACCGGTGGCCGTCGGTCTTTTCACGCCACTGTGGCGGGACTTCGGCCGGGCGCGGTGACGTCGCCCGTCCATCCGGTAAACCTGCCGGGCGTCGATGTGATGGGGATCACACGATCTTTCGAGAACCGTGACCCCGCGTTCTGGATCAAAGCCGATGTGAAGATGACATTCCTCGCGGCCGGTGTGGTCGCGGCCGCCTGTTCGCTGGCCCTGACGTCGGGGGCGGCGCAGGCGGCGACCGGCGCCGTCCCGAAGTTCGAGCAGCCGGAGACCTTCGGTACGAGCTTCCAGGCCGATCCGGGCCACGACTTCACCAAGGGCCTCCACCCCAGGCGTGACGGGATCCTCCGGGGCTGGATCACCCACGTGCGCAAGGACGGCACCGCCGAGTACGCGCCGATCAAGTGGAAGAGGGACAAGTACACCGAGGGGTACTTCGTCGGCCCGCCGGAGGGCGATGTGACGGCCTATGCCTCGCCGATCGCCAAGAAGGTGGTCTACCTCAGCGCCTTCGGGTGCAGTTCGCGCCAGTCGGCCATGACGGTCGACCGCAGGACGGGGCTGGGCAGCAAGAGCTGCTCGCGTTCCGTGCTCATGAAGCGGTCGGCCAAGCAGCAGACCCCCTCGCTGATCACGGTCTACAAGGGGCAGATCGTGAAGGTGCAGGAGATCTACACGCCGTGAGCGAGGTGGGACCGTCCGCGGGGGCGGCGGTCCCGCACCGCGCTCTGGTGTTCGTTCGCGGGGCCGTCCGGTTGTCCGGGCGGTCCCGCACGCTGTTCCCAGGGTGCGGGGAGGTCGCGTGCCGTACCCGGGGATTCGGGGCCGCGGCGCGGGCTCGAGGGGCGGGCGCGCGGTTGAAAGAAAATCGAAACACGCGAAGATCTCTCCCGCTGGCGATTTCGGGGAACTAGTGTGAGGTGATGGATCGTCGCATCTTCGGGCTGGAGAACGAGTACGGCGTGACCTGCACGTTCAGGGGGCAGCGCAGGCTGTCGCCGGACGAGGTCGCCCGCTATCTGTTCCGCCGGGTCGTCTCCTGGGGCCGATCGAGCAATGTCTTCCTCCGCAACGGCGCGCGTCTGTATCTCGACGTGGGCAGCCACCCCGAATACGCAACACCAGAGTGTGACAACGTCATCGAGCTCGTCACCCACGACAAGGCGGGCGAGCGGATCCTCGAGGGGCTGCTGGTCGACGCCGAGAAGCGGCTGCGTGAAGAGGGCATCGCCGGTGACATCTACCTGTTCAAGAACAACACCGATTCGGCGGGCAACTCCTACGGTTGCCACGAGAACTATCTGGTCGGCCGGCACGGCGAGTTCGGCCGCCTGGCCGACGTGCTGATCCCGTTCCTGGTCACCCGGCAGATCATCTGCGGCGCCGGCAAGGTGCTGCAGACGCCGCGCGGCGCGGTCTACTGCGTCTCGCAGCGGGCCGAGCACATCTGGGAGGGCGTCTCCAGCGCCACGACCCGGTCCAGGCCGATCATCAACACGCGTGACGAGCCGCACGCCGACGCCGAGCGTTTCCGCAGGCTGCACGTCATCGTCGGCGACTCGAACATGAGCGAGGCGACGATGCTGCTGAAGGTCGGCGCCACCGATCTGGTGCTGCGGATGATCGAGGCGGGCACGGTCATGCGCGACCTGTCGCTGGAGAACCCGATCAGGGCGATCAGGGAGGTCTCCCACGACATGACGGGCCGGCGCAGGGTCCGCCTGGCCAACGGCAGGGAGGCCTCCAGCCTGGAGATCCAGCAGGAGTATCTGACCAAGGCGAAGGACTTCGTCGACCGGCGCGGCGGTGATCCCATCGCGCGCAGGGTGCTGGAGCTGTGGGAGCGCACGCTGCAGGCGGTCGAGACGGGCAATCTCGACCTGGTCTCGCGGGAGATCGACTGGGTGACGAAGTACCAGCTCATCGAGCGCTATCGGAAGAAGTACGACCTGCCGCTGTCCAGCCCGCGGGTGGCCCAGCTCGACCTGGCCTACCACGACGTGCACCGGCGGCGCGGGCTGTACTACCTGCTGCAGAAGCGCGGCGCGGTCGAGCGGGTGGCCTCCGATCTGAAGATCTTCGAGGCCAAGTCGGTGCCGCCGCAGACGACCAGGGCGCGCCTGCGGGGTGAGTTCATCCGCAAGGCGCAGGAGAAGCGGCGCGACTTCACCGTCGACTGGGTGCATCTCAAGCTGAACGACCAGGCGCAGCGCACGGTGCTGTGCAAGGATCCGTTCCGCA
Organism: Nonomuraea sp. NPDC003754; assembly: GCF_053605785.1. NCBI lineage: Bacteria > Bacillati > Actinomycetota > Actinomycetes > Streptosporangiales > Streptosporangiaceae > Nonomuraea > Nonomuraea sp. NPDC003754. The sequence goes on along the minus strand of NZ_JBSGJX010000010.1, from coordinate 2,223 downwards.
GCGTCGACGAGAGGGTGGACAAGCTGATCGCCGGAATGTAGCGCTGCTTTTGCCGTTTCCTTATCGGGGTCGTACGCGCTCTTCGGATAAGGTGGCGCGGACCTGTCCGACTCTCCTGGGGAACTCGATGCGCCGCCGCCTGGCCGTACTAGCAGCAGTGCCTTTGATCTTCGCCGCCGCGTGCGGCTCGCAGCAGACCGGCGGTGAAGCCGCCGCGGGGCCGAAGGTCACCGGGACCGTGGGCGCCAAACCCACGGTGACCTTCCCTGAGGGGAATCCGGCCAGCAAGTCGTCGCTGGAGGTGCTCAGCCCGGGCTCCGGCGCCGGCGTGGCGATGGGCGACACGGTGTTCGTGAACCTGTCGGTCTGGAGCTGGGACGGCAAGCAGAACACGCTCGAGGGCTCGACCTACGACACCAAGAAGACCGAGCCGATCACCGTCAACGCCCAGATGCCGAAGGTGATGATCGACGGCTTCGGCAAGACGAAGCTGGGCGGCCGGTTCATGACGGTCGTGGCCAACGACAGTTACACCCAGCAGGAGCTGGCGCAGGCCAAGCAGAACGGCATGGACACCTCCAAGCCGCGGGTGTTCGTCTTCGACCTGATCTCCACGCTGCCGAAGGCGGCCAACGGCACGGCCACCGACCCGGGCGTCAAGGGTGTGACGGTGGAGAGCCCCGGCGGTGACAAGGCTCCCACGCTGACGACCAAGACCGCGGCCAAGCCGCCGGCCAAGCTGGTCAAGGAGACGGTGATCGAGGGCACCGGGCCCGCGGTGAAGAAGGGCCAGTCGGTCGTGGTCCACTACACCGGCAAGCTGTGGGGCACCGACAAGCAGTTCGACTCCAGTTGGAGCCGGGAGCCGTTCACCGTGCAGGGGGTCGGCAGCGGCCAGGTCATCAAGGGCTGGGACCAGTCGCTGGAGGGCGCCAAGGTCGGCAGCCGCCTGCTGCTGGTGATCCCGCCGAACCTGGGCTACGGCGACACGCCCTCCGGTGAGATCCCGGCGGGCAGCACGCTGGTGTTCGTCGTCGACGTTCTGGGCGCTTACTGACGCGAAATCTGATAAACCAGTGGCCTGCCCCCGAAGGCCGCTGGTTCATCAGGGAGGACGTCCGTGCGCCTGCTCCTGCTGCTGGTCCCGCTGGCGCTGCTGACCGCCTGCACGGGCGTGTCCTCCGGTGACGATCTGGATCTCAAGGTGGGCGGCGAGTTCGGCCGCAAGCCGACGATCGTCTTCCCCGCGGGCAAGCCGTCGGCCGAGTTGCAGATCGACGAGCTGAGCGCGGGCAAGGGCGCGAAGCTGGCCAAGGACGACGTGGCGATCGTGCAGTACACGGCGCACGTCTGGGACGGCAGGGAGAACCGCCTGGTCGACTCCAGCTTCAACCGCGGCACGCCCGCCGCCTTCCCGGTGGGCCGGCTGCTGCCCGGCCTGGACAAGGCGCTGCAGGGGCGTGCCGTCGGCAGCAGGGTGATCGCCTCCATCCCGCCGGCCGAGGGGTTCGGCGCCAACCCGCCGCAGGGCATCGGCCCCGACGACGACCTGTTCTACGTGGTCGACATTCTCGGCGCGCACGCCAGGAACGCCCACGCCTCGGGCGCGGGCACGCTGGCCGGGGTCAGGGTGAGCGGGGGTGAGCGGCCGCGGCTGTCGATCCCGTCCGGTGTCGCGCCGCCGCGCGCGTTCGCGGCCAGGGTGCTCGAGCGCGGTGACGGGCCGAAGACGCGGGCCGGCCAGCTGCTGGTGACGCAGCACGAGGGCGCGGTGTGGGCCGGTGGCAAGGTCTTCGACTCCACCTGGAAGTCGGGCCAGCCGAAGGCGTTCACGATCGGCGAGGGCCGGGTCATCAAGGGGTGGGACCGGGCGCTGGTGGGGGTGCCGACCGGCAGCAGGGTGCTGATGATCGTCCCGCCGTCCTCGGGCTACGGCGCGACGGGGCATCCCCAGTTCGGCATCACCGGCGCCGACACGCTGGTGTTCGTCGTCGACGTCCTGGCCGCCTACTAGATGATTGATTCCAAGGGCTGAGGATTCCGAGTCTGGCTGCGAACATGCAGCGAGGGTGTCCAAGATCCGTGTGTGACGACAGAACTGAACACCCTCGCCACCGCACTGTACGTGAAGATCGACGATCAACTGATCGCTTTCCCGGACCTCGCCCCCGAACGCCCCCAGATCGGTATCCAGCCCATCCTGAGCGACGCCGAACTGGTGAC